>NZ_JBFWFX010000009.1:0-90114 GCF_050286925.1 Caloranaerobacter longqiensis | reverse complement strand
GACACTAATTTTTACAAAAACAGCTTCATTTGAATCTATATTATCATATTTTCTACTATTTTTTACAGGTGGAATTGTTTCATTAGAGAAACTACCTAAAGTTGTAGTTAATATCTCAGAAATGCTACCATTAACCATAGGTATTAGACTTTCGCAGAATATATTAATAGGTAATAAAATAACAGCAAATGACTTGATAAATTTAATTTTTAATAGTGGTTTTTATGTACTAATAGGATTAATTGTTTTTAAGCTTTGTTATTATTACACAAAACGAGATGGTCTATCAACTGAGTATTAGTTACTATATTTAATATAAATTTAACTAATTAAGCGTTATAAAATTTATATGAACTGTTACTTATGTTTACAAATATTAATCATTATAAAAAAATTAAATAAAAAGGGAGAAGGTAAAATGAGATTGAAAAATGTAAAGTTTATTATTATTTTATGTTTACTGGTGTTAGGAGTTGCGGTTGGTGCATCAAAAATTAATAGTTTCGATATATTTAAAAAAGAATTAAAAGAAATAGATTCAAAAGTAAAAGACATAGAAAAAGATAAGACAAGCAGGGATGTAGTTTTAGAAATAGGAGACGAGGCTATTACATTGCAGCGTTTTAAAACAGTAGGAGCAATGTTGAAAACTGAAGATAAAAATAAAATAACAGATTTTATTGTTAAGCATGTTTTAATTAAAAAATTGGCTAGAGAAAAAGGAATAACAGTGTCAGATGATGAAGTCAAAGAATATATTCAGCAAATTAGAACTTTTATAGATAGTAATGATAAAGCTAAAGAAAAGTTCAACGTATTTTTAGAAAGTTTCGGTTTTACTGAAGAGGAATTTTGGAGTAGCGATAAAACATTTGAAATTTATAGGAGTGCTTTATTAGAAGGTAAATATCGTAAAACTTTTAGAGAAGAGTTTAGAAATAAATATAAAGATAAAACATTAAAAGAAATAGAAAGATTAGTTGATAAGAAAATAGATGAATTGATAAAAGCTGAGAAAGAGAAAATTAAAGTAAAAATGTATTTTAACAACAATTCAAAAATTTAATTTTTGTCTAAATATATTATGCTAATATGTTTCTAAATTAGTACAAGCATAAAGAACCATTAATAAAAGCATAGCAATTAACACTCCTGCTATAAGTTATTTCTAATCTATATTGTTGAATCCTTTTTGTAGCTTTTACTGTAGGTATATTGGACATTTTTATTATAAAACAGGAAAAAAATAGTTGACATGCTATATTATACATATATAATTTTATATATAAATTTATTAGTAATAAATAAAAATACTAATAATTTTTCGATTTTATTTAAAGGGCTACGAGTTTATGAAGCTAAAAGTTTCATGAAAAATTAAAGCTAATAGAAAAAATGAATAAAATTTAAGTGAAATTTATAGCAGAAAACTGAGCACATAAATAGTTGTCGGAATTTTCAATAACTTTATATAAGATTATTAAAGAAACAATAGTATAGAGGTGAAAAAATGATTACAGTTGAGAATCTTTCAAAAACGTATTTAATACCTCAGCTGCATACAGGTTTTTTGGGGCAGATGAAAAATTTATTTGCAAGACAATATCGCACAGTTCATGCATTAAAAGATATTAATTTTAATGTTAAAGAAGGAGAAATTGTGGGTTTGATTGGTGCTAATGGTGCAGGAAAATCTACAATGATAAAAATATTAACTGGAGTTATTCATCCAGATAAAGGCAAGGTATTGGTTAATGGATATATCCCACAAGAACATCAACGAAAGTTTTTAAAGGAAATTGGCGTAGTTTTTGGACAACGTAGTCAGTTGTGGTGGGATATCGGTGTTCAAGATTCATTTTATATGTTAAAGGACATTTATGAAATCGATAAAACTGATTTCAAAAAGCGATTAGAGTGGTTAGCAGAAATAACTGAAATAACAGATATATTGGGGCAACCGGTTAGAATGTTGAGTCTTGGACAACGGATGCGATGTGATCTTGTGGCAGCTTTATTACACCAGCCTAAAGTTGTTTTTTTAGATGAACCAACTATTGGTTTAGATGTTAATGTAAAATTGAAAATCAGAGAATGTTTAAAACAGATTAACCAAGAATTTAACACTACCATTTTTATTACCAGCCATGATCTGATAGAGATAGAAAGACTTTGTCATAAAATTATTATTATTGATAATGGCAGTCTTTATTTTCAGGGGAATCCAATGGAGCTAAAGCAGAGCATGTCAAAACATCGGTATGTTAAATTACAGCTAAAGGAAAGGATAAATGATGATATAAAGAAGAAATTAGAAGAAATGAACTGTAAGTATAATCTTCTTAATGAAACGACTATTCAATTAACGTTAGATCAAAATGTCCACGATGTAAATGCAATTATTAAATATTTTGTTAGTTTAGCAAAATTAAAGGATATCGTAATTGAAGAAGCTTCTATTGAGGAGATTGTTCAAAAACTATGGGAAAAAAGGGAAAATCAGATATCTCCTGTTGATCTATAGTGAGAGGGTGAAAATCTTGAGATATATAAAATTAATAAAACTTCATTTTTATAAAATGAATGCATACCGAATTCATTTACTGCTAAATTATCTTGTGATAATTATTGGGTTGGTTGTTCAGTTGAGTATATGGAATGCAGTTTACAAGCATGGTGATAGGATTGCCGGATATGGTTTTCAAGAAATAATAGTTTATACCTTTATTGCAAAGGGAATTGCAATGTGGATTTCAAATGATATTGATCAACAAATGGCAATGGGAGTTCGAACAGGAGATTTAATATTTGATTTATTAAAACCTGTTAATCTTCAAATTTATTATTCTTTTCTATCTTTTGGGAAATCTTTAGTTAATCTAATATTTGTAACAAGCCCTTTTATTTTAATAGGATTATTATTAATTAATACATCTATCAATTTCGTTTATGTTTGTTATAGTATTATTAGTTTAATACTGGCGCTTGAAATATCCATTTTATTAAATTATTTAGTGGGATTAGCTAGTGTATATGTTAAAAATATTGATGGATTGCTGTGGGGAAAAGTTTTTTTAGTAAATGTATTTTCTGGTTTACTAATTCCCATTGAATTTTTTCCTAAAGGCATTCAGATTATTATTAATTCACTTCCATTTAAAGCTGTAGGCTACATTCCAGTTCAGATTTTAATGGGAAGGATTTATCAACATGACTTATTACTGACAATTGGATTTCAAGTGGCATGGGTAATTATTATGTTCGGATTAGGGCAATATTTGACAAAGCTGGTACGGAGGACAATGGTAATTCAAGGGGGATAAGAAGGGTGGTATTCTATGAAAAGGTATTTAATGATTGCTTTAAGATACTACAGTATGTTTTTGAAAAAACAATTGGTGTATCGTTTAAACGTATCTATTTTATTTGCAGATATTTTAATGCAGACAGTGGGGATTTTTTTCTTATGGGCAATTTTTTCTAAAGTTCCTGATATATCGGGCTGGAGTTATGAGGAAGTGTTATTCTTTTTCGGATTCTCTCAAATTACCTTTAGTATTTTTTCTGTTTTTTTTTGGTAATATATTCAGACTTGGAGAGCGATATATTGTCAGGGGAGAATTAAGTAAAGTATTATTACGACCTATTAATAGTCTTTTTCAAATTTGTATTGAGGAAGTATATTTAGGGGATGCTGGAGCGTTTTTTGTAGGGTGTACTCTGGTAGGAGTGGCATTGTTTAAAATGAAAATTTCTTTCACAATAACACGTGTTATAATTTCTTTGATATTATTAATTGTAGCTGTTTTTATTCAATTAGGATTTTTTCTTATTTTAACTTCACTAAATTTTTGGTTTGTTGGAGTTCAAGGATTTCAGATACTTATATTGAGAAATATTAATGCTTCACGTTATCCAATTAATATTTATCATAAAATAGTGCAGTTTATTTTCACATGGGTGATTCCTTTTGCTTTTATCGGATATTATCCGGGACTATATGTTATAACAGGGCAACTGAATCATGTAATGATTCTATCGATAATTCTAGCATGTATTCTTAATCTGATAGGCTATCGCCTCTGGCAAGCAGGGTCAAAACGATATAATGCTCCTGGTTGGTAAGGATAAAATTTTGTAATTATATAGCATGTGCAGAAAAAATATTGTTTTTATTAAGTAATCATTTTGTAACGATTTTATAGAAAAGACTAGCTATAATAAAAGTTGTAAAAAATAAAGAGGAGGAGTCGGTATGAAAAAAAAGCTAGTCAAACTAATGTTAGTAGCATCACTTGTTAGTGCTAGTCTTTTCACAGCATGTGGATTAAATGATGCTGAAAATTTAATGGAATCACCAAGATTATCTATTAGTCAAGAAGAAGTCAAAGCTTTAGTGAAGGATGTACTCGATTCAAATGCTAAACTTGTAAGTCCTAGAAAAGGAGAAAATAATAGTGCAATACAATTTGTAGATTTAGATAATGATAAAAAAGATGAAGTTTTAGTTTTATATATGTTAAAAAATGATAAGTACCCTCTTAGAGGACTTATACTGAAAAAACAAGGAGATGAATGGGAAATAGATGAAGGGATTAAAGGAATAGGATATAATTTTGACAGTATATTATTCAAAGATATAACTGGAGATGGTAAATTAGAAATAATAGTAAGCTGGAATATAGGAGAAGAAGGAATTAATAAAGGATTAAGTGTTTATAAATATGAAAATAGTAAATCAGTAGAAATATTTAATGATTCTTATGAGGCTTTTGCAGTTGATGATTTAGATAATGATAAAAAATCAGAAATTTTTCTAGTAAAATTAAATAAAAATGAGATTAAAGCAAAAGGTGAACTTTATAAATATGTCGATAAAGAAATTAAATTAGTAGATGAAGTTAAAATGGATGGAGCAATAGGTGGCCATTATTCAACTAAAGTAGGTATGGCTAGTAAAGATAAAAAGGGGATATTTTTAGATGCGACAGTAGGAGCACATTCATCTATTACTGAACTTATTGTCATGGAAAATGGAAAGTTGAAAAATGTTTTTTATGATGAAGAGACTGAGACTGTTGATAAGACATTTAGGTCTTATGGTGCGATAAGTGAAGATATAGATGATGATGGAATTATAGAGATTCCATTATTAAGAGAACCAATAACTTATGAAGATGCATCAATGGCTGAAATTCCATGGATTACTTCATGGTATAAATGGGATGGAAAAAATGGATTGAAGTTTAGTAGTGAAGGGTATTTTGATATATGGGGAGGATATTATTTTAAATTCCCAGAAAAGTGGGATGAAAGAATTACTTTAATTCATAATTACCCTGATGAAAACAATGGTAATGATGAGTTAATATTCAGTTATGTAGATAAAGAAAATAAAAAACATCGATTATTTACTATAAGAGTATTCGACAAAAAAAATTGGGAAGAAGGCTCACAAAATGGTAAATATGTTGAGTTGCATAGAGAAGCGAATAAAGTATATGCAGTATCTATAGAAAATAATTTGACTAATGATTATGCAAAGAAAATGAGTTTGAGTTTAGAAGAAATTAAAAATAATTTTAGAATTTATAAATTCAAATTTTAGGAATAATAAGTAGTCAAAAATATCTAAAGCTTTTGCTTTAGATATTTTTGATGTATTAAAGGGGTAGAAAGATGAGGAAGGTATTAGTTTTAGAAGACAAAGCAGAAATAAGACAATTTATAGTAATAAATCTTAAAAGAGCAGGTTTTCATGTAATCGAAGCAAATACTGGAGAAGATGCTTTAGAAATTTTAAATAATGAGGAAGTTGACATCGCTGTTTTAGATGTAATGCTTCCAGGTATAGACGGTTTTGAAGTCTGCAAAAAAATCCGTGAAAAAGACGAGACTATGGGTATTATAATGCTTACTGCCAAAACACAGGAGATGGACAAAATAAATGGATTAGTATTAGGAGCAGATGATTATGTTGTAAAACCTTTTAGTCCTAGCGAACTAGTTGCTAGAATAGATGCATTATGCCGTAGAATAGATATGATTAAAAGAAAGGCTAAAAATGAAATTATTTGCGAGCCTTTCAAATTAGATTTTAAGCAACGTAGATTATTCAAAAAAGGTAAATCCATAGATATTACACAGACAGAATTTGCTATAATGAAATTGTTTTTAGAGAATCAAGGTGAAGCTTTGAGTAGGGATTATATACTGGATAAAGTTTGGGGAAAGAATTATTTTGGAAGCATTAAAGTAGTAGATGTGAATATTAGAAGACTAAGACAGAAGATAGAAGATAATCCTTCCGAACCTAAATTTATAGAAACAGTATGGGGATATGGATATAGATGGAAAAAGGATGATGGTATTGAAGGGAATTAAAAGAAGATGGGTTGTTAACTATATTTTAATCATTTTGTTAGTGATGATAGTGTTAGAAGGACTATTTATGTTCTTCGTTAGAAGATATTACTATGATAGCATTAAACAAACTTTAATGAATAGAGCTATTGTTGTTGCTGGCTTTTATAATAAATATTTAAATACTAGTATATTTGATTTTGAAAAAGATATAAAAGATATAATTGAAGAATATACTTTCAATGATTATGCCGAAATTCAAGCAGTAGACTTAAATGGTAATATTATTCAGAATTCAAGTGGCTTTGAACGTAAAGAGAAGGTTGCAACTAGTGATTTTTATAGAGCTTTAAAAGGGGTTACAGGTTATTGGATAGGTAGGGATATAAATACAGATGAGAAAATAATGGCTGTTTCGACACCATTATTAAATTCAGAAGGTAAAATTATAGGAGTATTGAGATATGTTACTTCTATTGAAAAAGCAGATTATGTTATTAGAAGATGGTTTTTAATGTCTTTGGCTGTAATGATAATAATTCTAATATTGATACTTATTTTAAGTATTATATTTACGAAGACGATAATCAATCCAATAAAAGAGATTACAAAGGCATCTAAAGATATTGCTAAAGGTAATTTATCGGTAAAAATTGATAAATTATATAATGATGAGATAGGAGAATTAGCAGACACTATAAATTTTATGGCTAGTGAACTGTCAAAGGTGCAGAGAATGAAAAATGAGTTTATATCTTCTATTTCACATGAATTAAGGACTCCACTTACTTCAATAAAAGGTTGGAGTGAAACTATACTGACTGGAGACTTAAATGATAAGGAAGAAACAAAATTAGGTTTAGAAATAATAATAAAAGAAACGGAAAGACTTACAAAAATGGTAGAAGAATTGTTAGACTTTTCAAGATTTGAAAGTGGAAAAATATCTTTGAACTATGAAGTGATAGATATAAAAAAGGAGTTAGATGAAGTAATTTTAATATTTGAAGGTAAGGTAAAAAAGGAAGAAATCGAATTAAACTATTCCTATAGTAGTGAAAGTATATTGATTAGTGGAGATAAAAATAGATTAAGACAAGTATTTATCAATATACTTGATAATGCAATAAAATTTACTGATAGAGGTAAAAAAGTTTTTGTAAATATTTATGAAGATAAAAATAATGTCTATATTGACTTTAAAGATGAAGGTATTGGTATACCTAAGGAAGATATACATAAGGTGAAAGAAAAATTTTATAAAGGGAGTTCAAAAAAATCAGGAAGTGGTTTAGGACTTGCTATAAGTAATGAAATTATCAAACTGCATGGAGGTGCTTTAAATATAGAGAGCCAGGAAGGCGTGGGTACACTAGTCAAATTAATATTGCCGAAAAATCTAAGTTTAGATAAAAAGTGAAAAAATCTATTAAGGTTTAAAATTACTTTGCTTTTTTGTTCCATTTTCAACCTCCTTACGAATATATTATTAGTAGCCAGAGTAAGGGGGTGTTTTTATGCAGATTCACGTTGTTAAGCCTGGTGATTCAGTATGGTCAATAGCAAGAAAGCACGGGACAACTCCTGAAAGTATTATAGAAGCTAATCAATTACAAGACTTACCGTATTTAATTGAAGGTCAGGCGTTAGTAATACCAAAGACTTATGCTAGATATGTTGTAAAACCAGGGGATACAGTATGGACAATTAGCAGAAAATTTGGTGTGACCGTTGATAGTATTATAGAAGCGAATAATTTACCAAACCCTAATTTTATTTATCCAGGTATGATTCTAATAATACCAAATAAAACTAAAAAATATGGTGTAATTGAAGTAAATGGTTATATTGAACCAACAACTGCTGAGAATGAGAAAAATACAATACAAGAGGTTGGTGAGTTTTTAACTTATATTAGTCCTTTTAGTTATCAAGTTAATGCAGATGGAACACTTAATCCAATAAAAGATGAAGTGATATTGCAAGAATCGAAAAAGTATGATGTTGCACCTCTTTTAGTTATTACAAACTTTAGAGGAGGTAATTTTGATACTAAACTAGCTCATACAATCTTAACAGACGAAAAAATACAGAATACACTAATAGACAATATCATTAAAACTATGAAAAGTAAGGGCTATAAAGGATTAAATATTGATTTTGAAAGAATACCACCAGCAGATAGAGATTTATATAATAATTTTCTAAGGAAAGTAGTGAATAGGCTTAAGCCTTTAGGACATCCTGTATCTACAGCGTTAGCACCAAAGACTTATGATGTTAGAAAAGGAGCATGGCATGGAGCACATGATTATAAAGCACATGGAGAGATAGTTGATTTTGTAATTTTAATGACATACGAATGGGGATGGTCTGGTGGACCACCAATGGCAGTAGCTCCTATAAAGCAAGTAAAGAAGGTATTAGATTATGCACTAACAGTTATACCTAGTAGAAAGATTATGATAGGAATACCGCTATATGGTTACGATTGGACGCTGCCATATATGCCTAAAGGAGAATGGGCAAAAAGAGTTAGTCCACAGACTGCGTTAAAGATTGCTGCAAAATATGGTGCTAAAATTGAGTATGACAAAGAGGCGCAAGCACCGTATTTTAATTATATTGATGAAGAAAAGAATAAGCATATTGTATGGTTTGAAGATGCAAGAAGTATTAAGGCGAAGTTTAAATTAGTTTATAGATATAACTTAAGAGGAGTAAGTTATTGGGTTCTAGGATTATCATTCCCTCAAAATTGGGTTATGTTAGATGAATTATTTGTAATAAAAAAAGTATGACAGGTACTTAAGTACCTGTCTCAACTTAATATTATTAATCATAATTTATATTATTATGGAATATGATATAAAGAAAATACTATTTAACAGTTTTCAATTAACATCAATAACTGATATCAGTTAGTTGTTAGCGAGTAATTCAGTTTATAATCTATTAAAAGATTTCTATATACAATATATTTATATACAAAGGGGGTATTTTGTGAACAGGAAGTTATGGATTTTAATTATAGTAGTAATCGTGATTTTGGGAATTATATTTGTTCCTAAAATACTAAAAAATGAGGGTGGTAAAACGGTGAAGTTTGAAATTTTGAGTAAAAACGAAGTACCGAAAAAAATACAAGAGTTACTTCCTAGATATATGTCAGAAGAAAGAGCATTAGCATGTAAGGTGGAAAATGAAGTATATGTAATTGTTACTAGGGGAGAAAAGAGAACAGCAGGTTATACTGTTACAATAGACAGAATTGAAAAAGTTAAAAGTAAAAATAATTTTGATTTGATAGTTTATGCTGAATATAAAGATCCTAAACCGAATGAATTGGTTGCTCAGGTTATTACATATCCTACAGTCGTAGTTAAAACAGAACTAAATAAATTGCCGAATAAAATTAAATTAGAAACGGAATATGTTGATTAATCATCAGCTATATGCTGATGATTTTGGTTTTTTGTCCATAAATTACATAAAGGGAATATTATAATTTATAAATAATTTATATATAGATAAACTTAAAAGGGAGGGCTACAATGAGAAACATAAGAAAAATTTTAGTAGGAACTTTAGCAGCAACAATAATTGGTACTTCATCAAGTGTTTTCGCTTGGACTTATGAAGTTAAACCAGGAGATACTTATTGGAAAATTAGTCAGAAATATGGGATAAGCATGGAAACTCTAATAAAAGTGAATAATGCAGATGAAAATACTGTATTATATGTTGGCGACAAGTTAAACATTCCAGAAAGTGAATATTTTTTCTACTATGAGGTTAAAAAAGGTGATACACCTTATCTTATCAGTAAAAAATTTGATGTAAGATTAGATGAGTTGTTAAAGATAAATGGGTTAAATAGTTCATCATTAATATATCCTGGAGATAGATTAAGGATACCTATTAATAATACTGGTACTAATGTAAGTAAAAGTAGTATTGATTTTGAAACTAAAACTACAAAAACATATAAAACTTATACTGTGCAACCGGGAGATGATTTTTGGAAGATTAGTCAGAAGTTCGGAATTCCAATGTATGAGTTAATGAAAGTGAATAATGCAAATGATAAAACTGTATTATATACTGGAGATAAATTGATTATTCCAGTTTATAATGTTTCTGTTATGGAAACTGTTGGTGAAAAATATGGTGAATATCTAGATTGGTGGAAAGGTGCACAATATCTCATTCCAATAGGAGCTAAATTTAAAGTAGTCGATTTTTATACAGGAAAGTTTTTTATGGCTAAGAGAACTGCAGGAACAAATCATGCAGATGTTGAGACTTTAACAGCTTATGATACTAAGAAACTTAAAGAAATATGGGGTGGAAGCTTTAGCTGGGCTAGAAGACCAGTAATAATTGAATACAAAGGAAGAAGAATTGCAGCTAGTGCTTCTGGAATGCCTCATGCAGGAAATGACAATGCTCCAGGTGGAGTATATACTTCTTGGAGAAGTGGTGGTTATGGTGGAGGAGTTAACTTAGATTATATAAAAGATAATGGTATGGATGGACATTTTGATATACATTTCTTAAATAGTACAAGACATAAAGATGGACAAATTGATGAGAAACATCAATATTGTGTTAAAATTGCAGCAGGTATAATTAAATAAAAAATGTAGACAAGCAGCCTTAGTATAGGCTGCTTTATTATATATTCATCATACTTATTGAGCTGTTGTATTTTAGGAGTAATTCATTCATAATAGCAATAACGGAAAAAAATAGTCGACATACCACATATATATATATAATTATATATAACAATTGTTAATAATGAACAAAAATACTATTCTCATTTTATTTAATAAAAGAATTAAGGAGATTATTTAATTGAGCTTTATAATATAAAAAAGATTTTTAAATTAATACTTCATTAGTATATGTATATATTTATTTTTTCAACTTTTTATAATTAATGATAAATAAACTAATCAGCCATAGTGCTTTTATAAGCTATATTTTTTTATAAAATATTTGTAGAAAGAAGTGAAAATATGCTTAAAAAAACAAAATATTTACATGAAGTTGATATTGATAATGATTTAATACTATTTAACACAATAACGTTTGATTATTTTGTTTTAAGGGGTTATGATAAACAATATTGGATTGCTCAATAATATGATAAATTAAGCAAAAAATCTATTGATAATTTAATACATAATAAATTTTTAGTAAATAATGGTGATGATGAAAAACTTTTAAAAAAAGCTAAATATATCTTTTCACAACATGGTAAATTAGACCCTTTCATATTTGTAAATATAACTACTGCATGTAATTTAAGATGTAGTTATTGTTTTACTGGTTATGAGAGAGAAAGAGAAATACTAAATCTTTCAATAGAAGATGTTAATTTTATAATTGAAGCAATAAGAGAAATAAAAAAAATAAAACCTTTTTATAATAAACCCAAAATTGTTTTTTTTGGTGGTGAACCTCTTTTGCCTACTAATAGGAAAGTAATAGAATATATATTTGATAAGTTGATGGAATTTGATCCAGAGATTGAAATTGTTACAAATGCAGTTTATCTTATTGATTTTATAGATTTACTAAATAAATATAATAAAATGATAAAGTATATTAAAATTACATTAAGTGGACCTAGAGAAATACATAATCAGGTTAAAAAGTCTATTAATAATGTGGGAACATACGACATTTCTATTAATAATATAAAGTATGTAATAAATAATGTGCCAAATATAATTCTTTACTTAAGCATATTATTGGCAAAATACAATTTAGATATAGCTATACTGGCAATAATTATGAATTAAATGTGCTTGATATTTCAGATTATTATCCTAAACTATTAAGAGCGAAGTACAATGATAATAGAATTAAGGATTTTATGATTGATGGCAGCGAGGTTAATATTTTATCTAAGGTATATAAATACTGGAAATTAGGTAAGCCAGTTGCCCCTAATTTTAGGGGATGTGATGCAGTATATCCTGGAAGATATTGTTTTTATCCTGATGGTAAAATTTATCCTTGTACAGACATAGTAGGTATTGATGAATATGCTATAGGAGTATATAAACCTAGACTTAGCTTTAATGATATCAATGAAAAATGGAAAAATTTTTCAATAAACGATATAGATAAATGTAATCAATGCAAGTATATAGGTATGTGTAATGGAGGATGTTTAGTAACAAATAAATGTATCAATGGTGATATTACGGTTGTTGAATGTATAGATATAGAGAAAGCATTAGAAAAATTCATTATTGAATTATATAGAGAGAGGTTTTTACTTGAAGATGAAAAGATTTTTAAATGGCATTCTAGAAATGTTTTTACTATGGAAAATTGCAAGCAGTGTAAGTATAAATACATATGTAGTGAAGGATGTAGTTATAAAGCTATAGAGAAACATGGTAATTGGTTAATGGGAAATTGTGCAGATTTCCAGAGAATTTTTAGTTGTTATTTAAAATATTATTTTTTGAATAGGAGCTAAAATGAATTTTACAAGTAATATTAAAGAAATAAATATAACATTATTGTAGAACTATATATGGAGAATTAACATGTTAGGATTAAAGATTTAAAGGGACATATATACATCAAGAATAAGAGAGATAGATACAATGAAGATAAAAAAACATTAAGCTAAAATTAAGAAATTTTAACTCAAAAGGGAGTAAGTATTTAGAAATAAAGGAGAATAATTATGCTAGAAATTCAAAATAAAAGTTTATACAATCTATTATTATTAGAAAAATATAAATTATTAAAGAAAGCCATTAATGAGTTAGAAGTTATAAAAATTAAAGTCGAAGGAGAAAGTATGTTACCTACTATTAAGCCAGAAGAAGTTGTATACATCGCTAGTATACATCATTATTCTCCTCGAGTAGGTGATATTCTTCTTTATGTAAGTAAATTAGGCAATTTAGTTTTACATAGGATAATTAATATTAAAAATGAAATTTTTTATATGAAAGGTGATAATGAAGATTATATAGATGAAATTCAGTTTAATCAAATTATTGGATTTATGGATATGTCTAATAAAGAGAACATTATAAAAATTACTAAAATATTTGAATCTCAAATTGGTAAATTTAAAATACAAATAAAAATTAATAAAGGTGAATTTACAAAAGTTCAATTAGAGAAAATGTGAAAAGAATAATGATAAATTACAATAATTAGTTTATAGGTAATAAATTGTTATGTTTTTAATTTAAGCAAAGCAAGGAGGTTTATATGAAAATAATTGAAGTCAAAAACGTAAGTAAATCATATTTTGTATCAGAAAATAAGAATTTTTTATCTTATTTTGGTTTCAGAAAAAATAAACGAGAAATAAAAGCAATTAATAATGTAAGTTTTGAAATAGAAAAAGGGGAAATTGTAGGGTTGATAGGAGTAAATGGTGCAGGTAAGTCTACTATCATTAAACTTTTAACAGGTATTCTTTTTCCTACAAGTGGAGAGATTAAAGTATTAGGTAATGATCCATACAAGAATAGATTGAAAAATAATTATAGAATAGCTGCTGTTTTTGGACAAAGATGTCAATTAAGATGGGATATTCCAATCTTTGATTCTTATCAATTGCTAAAGAAAATTTATAAAGTTAACGACGATGACTTTAAAAAAAGATTAACTAAATTAAGAAATGTATTAAAATTAGATGAATTTATTTATCAACCAGTAAGAACACTAAGTCTTGGACAAAAAATGAGAGCAGAATTAGGTGCTGCATTTATTCATAATCCAGAAATTTTATTTTTAGATGAGCCTACAATAGGGTTAGATATATTTAGTAAAGAATCTATAATCAATTTTATAAATGAAATTAAGAATGATAATAGAACTATAATATTAACTACTCATGATGTTTTTGATATCAAAGACTTATGTAATAGAATAATAATTTTAGACAAGGGGAAAGTTTTGATAGATGATTATATAGATAATATACAAAAGCTATCTAAGTTAGGGAATAAAATTGTAACAACTAATAGTAAAAAACATTACAACATACCTAAAATTTTACATCGATTTGATTATAAAATTATTGAAAATACTATGATAATAAACAATATGCCAAAAGACCAATTACCTAAAGTATTGGAATCAATATTGTCATTGAACGATGTTTTAGAATTAAAAATAGAAAGTCCTGATTTTAAGGATGTTTTAAAAGAAATATATTACAACAAACAGAATGAAACACAAACCGAATTGTCAGTATAAAATAAAGAAATATTTTATAGCTTATTTGTATAATCTTCAAGGAGGATTAATTATAAAATGTTTGAATATATTATACAAAATAATAATATAAATAAATTATTAATAAAAATAGGATTTATAAAGTATCAAATATACAAACTAGCAACTTTTTTTTCGATTATTTCAAGTTTTTTATTTATCATAATTCAATATTATCTCTGGATGAGTATATATATGACTACATATATTCCATTATATGATTTTAATGATATGTTTAAATATCTTTTGATTAGCCAGATTATTTCAAGATTGTATCCAAATAATGTAAGTAATACAATTAGCAAATTAGTTAAAGATGGAGATATATGTTTAATGTTGTTGAAACCAATATCAATAACTCGAATGTTACTTTTTGAGTCGATAGGGGTTAGTTTATATAGAGTATTAGTTATAGCAATTCCTGTATTTTTAATTACTTCTATTTTTTTCTCTGTTGATATATTATATTGGGAGAATATATTACCTTTTTTTGTTATTTTAGCGTTTTCGTATCTTTTTGTATTTGTTTTTGAGTCAATTATAGGAATCTTATCTTTTTATACTACTAGTTTATGGGGAATTCAAAGTATAAAATTTGCTATAGTAACTATTTTAACAGGTAGGTTTTTACCTATTTCTCTATATCCAGATTGGGCTTTAAAGATTGTTAATTATTTACCATTTAAAGTTATGTATTATACACCTATCGAGACGTTATTAAATAAATCTTCACAAAACATATATCAGATAATTGTATATCAAATTGTTTCAATAGGTGTAGTATTTTTAATATATAAATTACTATATAAGATTTCAATTAAAAAATTGATGATACAGGGTGGTTAGTACTATGCAAAAATTAAAAGAGTATTGTAGATTATATATTGATTATTTTCTGATTAATCTAAAAGCTGTAATGATATACGATATTGACTTTTTAATAGGAATAATATCATTAATATTTAAAAACCTAATGAATTTTATGATTATTATTTTCATTTTTAATTTATTAGATAATATTGATGGTTGGACATTTGATCAAATTCTTTTTCTATATGGGTTTAATACGGTAAGCTATTCTATATGGCACTGTTTTTTTGTTAATACAATATCATTATCATATTATATAAAAAGTGGAATATTTGATAGATTCCTTTTAAGACCATTACATCCAATATTTCAAATAATGACTGATAATTTTGATGAAGACGGATGGGGGCAATTAGTTTTTGGAATAGTGTTATTAATTATAGCAATAATTAGATTAAGAATAATGTCTATATATCTTATAGTATTACCTATATTAGTAATTTCAGCTTCGTTGATATATGCTTCGATATCACTTTTAGGGTCAATCATGGTATTTTATACTGTAGAAAATACAGATTTATCAGATTTGGTTATGGAACTTAATGAATTTGCGAAATACCCTATCAGTATATATAGCAAGTTTTTGAGAATAATTTTAACAGTAATTTTACCTATAGGATTTGCAGCATATTATCCTAGTTTGTTTTATATATCAAATTATCAATATGGTGCTTGGTTGCTATTATTAACTCCTATTGTATCTATAATTTTCTTTAGCATTACATGTTATTTATGGGATAAATCCCTTAGATCATATTCTAGTACAGGAAGTTAGTATTATAAAAAATCAAAGGATATAGTTATTGTATAATTGAATATTAAATTGCTGATAAATTTGAAATGATTTTCATATAGAACTTAACATTTTCAATGATTATAAAATTTAGGAATCGAATATACATTTAGTAAGGAGTTATACACATGAAAAACTTAAACAAATTATATAAACTTTTTAATAGATTTAGGAAAGATCAAATAATAGTACTCTGTTTGATATTGTTTAAAACATTACTTACTGCTTTAGGTATTTTTTATATAAAATATTTAATTGATGCGATAATAGGCCATGAGCCTTGGAATAGAGTACTTGAATTAGGAATTTTTATATTATCAATTACTATAATAAATATAATTGTACAAATAATGCAAAATTATATTTGGCATAAATTACGTCATAAGGCTATTAATTATCTTCGTATGAAAATGTTCCGTTCTGCCATTTATAAGTCTGTAGATTTTTTCCAAAAAAATAGTATTGGTGAAACCCTTGCAAAAGTAATGGATGATGTGATAATTGTTGCACAACATGCTTCAATAGGTATTCCGATGTTGATTGCCAATGTATTACGACTAATTGTTGTTTTAACTGCACTTTTTGTATTAAATATAAAATTAGGATTTATAGTTGTATTGACTTTGCCGATATATTATTTAGTATTTAATTATTTAAATAAACAGATAAGAAAAGCAAGTGCTGTTGAGAGAAAAAATTATGGTAATGTAATGAAAGATGCCCAAGAAAAGCTTCAAGGGATTAATACTATTAAGATTTTTGGAAAAGAAGAATATATATTAAATAACTTTAAAGAGACTCTATCGAATTATTTCTTTTTCGTAAAGAGGTTGCTTTATTTTACAAGTTGCGGTACTGGGCTTACGATAGTAATTATGCACTGTCTTCCTGTTGTAATTCTTTTATTTGGTGGTAATCTTGCATATAAAGGCGAGATATCTGTTGGTACTTTGATGGCATTTTATACTTTTCTATCTTTAATATATGAACCTGTAGTAAATCTGTCAGATTATAATTTAGGATTACAGACAACTTTGGGATTTGCAGAAAGGATATTAGGATTTTTAGAGGATACTGAGGAAGAGAATGAGGACGGTAAAAACATAGATGAAATAGAATCTATAGAATTCAAAGAAGTATATTTTAGCTATTCAGGAGATAAAGATGTATTGAGAAATATAAGTTTTAAAATTGAAAAAGGCGATAGAGTTTGTATAATTGGCCCTAGCGGTAGTGGTAAAAGTACATTACTAAATCTTATAATGAAATTTTATGAACCAACTAAAGGCAATATATTAATAAATGGAATAAAATTGAGTGAAATAAATAAAAAATCATATTATAAAAAGATATCGCTTATGCAACAAATTCCTTTTCTATTTAATGGAAGTATAAAAGAGAATATTACATTTGGTGAAGATTATAGTGAACAAAAACTTGAATTTGTTAGTAGAATTTGCTGTATATTAGATTTAGTTAATTCTTTTAAAGAAAGATTTGAACATATTATAACTGAGTCTGGATCAAACTTATCTGGAGGAGAAAGGCAGAGAATATGTTTAGCTAGGACATTGATTAGAGATTCTCAATTAATAATATTAGACGAAGCCTCCTCATCATTAGATAGTGCAATAGAAAAGGAAATTGTTTCAAATATTGGGGAACTTATCAAAAAAAGTGATAAAATATTGATTGCTGTTTCTCATAAACCAGAAATATTATCTATATGCAATAAAGTAATTCGTATAGAGGATGGGAAAATAGTAAATATTACAGAAGATGCTAATGAAATTAAGATGATGGCAGGATAAGTATTAGATTAAAATACTTTTCCTGCTTTTTTTAGTTTAGAAGATATAACTGTACTTTATTAAAGGAAATATTTTGGATTTGTAGAATATAGATTAATAAGACTTACTATGGGTAATAAATATATAAAAAATTATGAGGTGATTTTTGTGAGAAAAGATTTAGTAGTGCCAGTAGAAAAATTAAAAAAATCCTGCGATCTAAATGTTTTTCAATTTGAGACGACAGAAGAAATACCACCCATAAGAGAAATCATAGGTCAAGAGAGAGCAATGAAAGCTTTAAAATTCGGACTATCTGTAAAGAAAAAGGGTTACAATATATTTGTTACAGGAATTACCGGAACTGGAAGGAATAGTTATTCTTATTCGGTAGCAAAAGATTTTGCAAAAAAAAGAAAGACTCCTGATGATTGGTGTTATGTTTATAATTTCAAGAAGCCCGAATGTCCTAAGGCTATAAGGCTTAAAGCAGGACAAGGTATAGTATTCAAAAGAGAAGTGGAAAACGTTATTTCAAAATTGAGAGTTGATATTCCAAAGGCATTTTCATCAAGAGAATATGAAGATAGAAAAAACTTAGTTTATCATAACTATCAGAAAAAGGTTGAAGAAATAATAGATGAATTAAATACAATAGCTAAGGATTATGGTTTCCTATTTAAACAAAATGAAAATGGTCTAATAAGCATACCATTAGTAAACGGAAGACCTATTAGTGAAGAAGATTTAGAAAATATTTCAGAAGAGGAAATAATTAAGCTAAGAGAGAATTCGAACAAGTTAAGTGTTGAAGCTTATGATATTTTTAATAAGTTTAGAAAATTAGATGAACAGTTGAGAGATAGATTAAAACAGCTTAATGAAAAGGTAGCTTTTGATGTTGTTGATTTTTATTTAGACCAATTAATAAAAAAATATAAAGACAATGAGAAAATAGAAAAATTTTTAAAAGAAATGGAAGATGATATAATCAATAATTTAAGTCAGTTTTTAGATAAAGAAGAAAGCAGTAAATTGAATGAGATAATTGGTAAATCATCTAAACATGAAGATTTTTTTAAAAGATATGAAATAAATCTATTTATAGATAACAGTAATTGTCAAGGAGCACCTGTAATTAGAGAAGTTAATCCTAACTATTATAATTTATTAGGTAAAATAGAATATGTCAATGAATCAACCGTGTTGAAAACCGATCATACAAGAATTAAACCAGGGGCTATACATGAAGCAAATGGAGGTTATTTAATAATACAAGCAAAAGATATATTAGCTAATCCATTCGCATGGGATGGACTTAAAAGAGCATTAATTAGTGGTGAAATAAAAATAGAAAACATTATAAAAGGTAGTGTTGTAGCAGAAACAATAAAACCTGAGCCTATACCTTTAGATGTTAAGGTAATTGTGATTGGAGATTATTATACATATCAGCTGCTATACAATCATGATGATGATTTTAAGAAACTTTTTAAGATAAGAGCTGATTTTGATATTGAAATGGAAAGAAATGAAGAAAATATAAGGAAAATAGCATCATTTATCGCATTACATTGTAAAGATGAGAATTTAAGACATTTTCATAAATCAGCTATTGGTAAAATAGTCGAATACTGTTCAAGATTAGCGGAAGACCAAACAAAACTTACTGCTAGATTTAACGAAATTGTTGAGTTACTTTATGAAGCTGATGCTTGGGCTGAGGCTATGGGAGATTCAGTAGTTATAGATAAACATGTAGTAAAGGCAATAGAAGAGAAGATATATAGGAATAATAAATATGAAGAAAAATTACAGGAATTGTTTAAAGATGGTACGTTGCTTATAGAAACATCAGGATGGAAAGTTGGAGAAATAAATGGATTAGCCGTTATGGATTCAGGACAATATTCTTTTGGTAGACCAAATAAGATAACAGTTTCAACATTTGTTGGAAAAGAAGGAATAATAAATATAGAAAGAGAAGTACAAAAAAGTGGAAGCATACATGACAAAGGAGTTCTAATTTTAAGTGGATATATTGGGGAAAAATATGCAAGAGAAAAGCCTTTATCTTTAACTGCAAGTATAACTTTTGAGCAGTCTTATGAATTTATAGACGGTGATAGTGCTTCGAGTACTGAGTTATATGCGTTATTATCTAGCCTTTCAGATTTACCAATAAATCAGGCAATAGCTGTTACAGGTTCTGTAAATCAGAAGGGAATAGTGCAGCCAATAGGAGGAGTAAATGAAAAAATTGAAGGATTCTATAAGGTTTGTAAGAGTAAGGGATTTAAAGGTGGAGAAGGTGTTATAATTCCTTATCAAAACATCAAAAATCTTATGTTAAGTGATGAAGTAATTCAAGCAGTTGAAGAAGGAAAGTTCACGATTTATGCTGTAAAAACTATTGAAGAAGGTATAGAAATTTTAACTGGCGTTCCGGCTGGAGAAATGGATGATAAGGGAAGATATCCAGTTGGCACTGTAAACTATTTAGTACAGAAAAAACTAGATAAATATGCTAATATAAATAGAGAATATGATTAAGACAACATTTTTTATACAGCAATATAAAAGCAGCCTTAAATAGGCTGCTTTTTTGTATATTCATCAAAATTACTGAATTGTTGCATTTTAGAGATAATTTGTTTATAATAACATAAACGGAAGAAAATAGTTAACATGTAAAATGTATAACAATTATTAGTCAAGAAGAGAGGTGAGAAACATGATATATCCAAGGGCATCAAATAAAAGCGAGATTAGTTTCTATCAGTTTAAGTTATTGATGTAGTAGCGGTTTATTATTTTCGCTATATAGTGATAAATGGTATTTTAACTATAAAGGGGAATTCTATATGAGAATATTTTTACAATTATTAGTACAATTTTTTGTATTAACAGGTCCAATTTTTATTTATTTAAATCATATATGTATATTAAAAAATATAAAAAAAGATGAGTCCATTTATATTAGAATGTGGCTGCAATCTATTCTTATATTTTTAACAATTAGTTGTTTTATACAGTATATCTAGCATAAATATTATTCATTATAATAATTAGTAGTTTTTATATGTTAGTATTATAAATTTGAGGATGAAGTTGTCAAAAGGGTAATTATCACTGTAGGTATAAAAAACATTTTAAAAATAAAATGGGAAGCAAAGTTTTCATTAGGTTTTTCTTTTCTTTTGATTTTTAATTACATATAGGGGAAGTGGTGCTTTGATAAATAAAAATATAAAATTAGTTACATTATTTCTATGTATTATATTAGTTATTTCTGCATGTAGTACCACTGATTCACTAAATTATAAAGAAAAAACTACAATAGAGGATGCATTACAATATTTAACATCAGATCAGTGTAATGGTAGACTAGTAGGTACGAAAGGAAATAGATTAGCGCAAGATTATATAGTTAAAAAGTTTAAAGAATATGGGCTTAAACCGTATAATGGTACATACTATCATTCTTATCCTCAAACGTTAGTCAATATAAATGATGTAAAATTTGAGTTAATTCTTCCTAATAATGTAATTAGAAGATTTAAAAACGGAAAGGATTATAAGGTGAATTTTTTTAATAAAATAGATTTAAAACTGCCAATTTATACTGAAAATATAAATGGAGAAGATTGTATAATATTAGCAAAAAAATATGATGTTATAAAAAAATTAAATCAAGAGTCAAACATAAAGGGATTTATTTTGTTAAATGAGACTTTTTGTAACCAAGTATTAACTGAACGAGCACAAAATGAAAAAATAATTTTAGATGTAACAAAAGAAGTATATGATATTTTAAAAGATAGTACTGGGCAGCAAGTAAGTATTTCTATGGATTATGAGAAGAAAGTAATTGAAGAAAATAATATTATAGGTGTAATACCTGGGAAAGTAAGAGATGAAGCTATTTTAATAACAGCACATTTAGATCATGTTGGTGGCATAGGGGATAGAGTATGGAGAGGTGCTGTAGATAATGCTTCAGGTATATCCGTACTGTTAGATATATTAAAAAGACTGTCAGAATATGCGAATACAAATCAATTAAATAAAGACCTGATTTTTTGTGCAATAAATGGTGAAGAAGCAGGATTAGTAGGTAGTCATAATCTTGCATTATTATTAAACGATGATTATATAAAAATAGAAAATATAAATTTAGACTGTGTAGGACAAAAGGGTAAAGATAAGGTAATGATTGATTCGAAAGGAACTATAGAATCTAATAGTATTGCAAATAAAATAAAGGAATTTATTGAAGATAAAGGAATGAAAGCTGAGATTACTACTAAAGAGTTTTGTAGTGATCATATTTCATTTGAAAACGCTGTAAATATTAGTACTGGAGCAGATATTAATGTAATTCATACAACAATAGATAATTTAGATAAACTTGATATAGTTTATATGAATAAAATAAGTAAGATATTAAGTGAGTTTTTGATTAAATATTTAAGTTCAGAAATAGAAAAAAACGAAAGTGAATTATATTATGACAGAATACGTAAGGAACTTGATGAAGAAAGAAATAAATTAAATTTTGGTGAATATAAGTTTGTAGAAATAAATGGGGAAAACTATTGTGTTAGGAAAAGTAGTTTTAAAGGTAATAAAGAGGAAGTTAGTAAAATATATAATAATGATTTAGATTTTATACCAGAAGAAATAGCAGGTATTAAATTAGAGGGAATTTTTATTACAGATTATAGATGCGCTTTTAAAATACCGGATATTGATGAGCATGTTGTTGGAAAGGTTTATAAAGATAAGATTTTAGCATCAAATATCAATAATGTTGAAATAATTTATTATGATGAAAATAAAAATTTACCATTTATCTCAATATTGATAGAAACGTTTTTTAAAGATGATAAAAATGAAATGGATACATATAACAATATTTGGAATAATATAGATTGTGATAGTAAAATAAAAACAGAAAATTATATGTTTTTTTTAAAAAGAGGGGAAGATAAGAAAAAAGAGAAACATATAGACGCTTTATATGTGAAACAAGAAGATAAGAACAAAGTATATTTAACACGAGTAGAGAGTCGTTTTATAGATGAATGTAAAAATGATGAGGAAATTATAAGGTTTATTAAGAATAATAATATAGAGGGGATTATTAAAGGTCTAATAGATTGGCTACAGGAAAAGTAGATAAAAAAATCATTTACTTTTTTGTATGTGCGCCGGACATGCGTAACAACTAGGTGGTGAAAGTCCACTGTGGGGGTTGACCGTGCCAACCACTAGCCAAAGGCAAGGGTGTCCATCGTGAGGTGGAATCTGAAGGAAGCCGGAGGCAAAATCCTGGTTCGAGGTATATGAATTACATTCGAGGCTGTATAAATCGGGTGAGTTTGCATAACAAAACGAAACCCAAAACGGTCCGAAGGTTTATGCAGTAAATGTGGCGGATATATGGGAGGAAAGTGGTTATGCTTACCCCGGGAGGTCTCAAGGGTACGTCATTTAGATGAATTTCAAGATGGCAACCTATACAGTGATGTATAGCTGAACCTTGAGAAGTCAGCAGAGGTCATAGTACCTATCTAAACCTAGGACAGATAGGGAAGAACCGAACATTGGGGAGGTAAGTAACATTGAAAGATTCAAGAGGTATGCAAAGACCACAGAAAACTTCATATGAAGGCTCTCCGACTGAAGTAGGACTGGAAGTCTGAGATAGGAAGGAAGCGTGTAGTATGCCTTTGGCATCTTCGATAGTGAAAGCCAGAGTTCAACTAGATACTGCAAATCTTCTAGAACAAATTCTTCACAGTGACAACCTAAACAAAGCATATAAGAAAGTAAAGAAGAATAGAGGAAGTCATGGAATAGATGGAATGAAGATAGATGAACTTCTATCTTTCTTGAAACAACATGGCGGAGCCTTAGTAGAAGAAATAGCTATGGAGAAATACAAATCACAACCGGTTATGAGAGTAGAAATTCCAAAGCCAAATGGAGGAGTTAGACTGTTAGGAATACCTACGGTGGTAGATAGATTTATACAACAAGCAATAGCACAAGTATTAATAGAAGTCTACGATAAAGAGTTTTCCGAAAATAGTTATAGATTTAGACCTGGCAGAAATGCTCATATGGCAGTAAAGAAGGCGAAAGAATATATAAATGAAGGATATACATGGGTAGTGGATATAGACCTGGAAAAGTTCTTTGATAGAGTTAATCATGATATTCTCATGTCAATTTTAGCGAGGAAAATAAAAGATGAAAGAGTATTAAGGCTGATACGTAAATACCTAGAATCAGGGGTAATGATAGGAAGGCTATACACGAAAACAGAAGAGGGGACGCCGCAAGGAGGACCTATTAGTCCAATACTTAGTAATATCCTTCTGGATGTATTAGATAAAGAACTAGAAGCAAGAGGACATAAATTCATAAGATATGCCGATGACTATAACATTTATGTCAAAAGCCAGAGAGCAGGGAAAAGGGTCATGAAAAGCATAACAAAATTCCTTTTTAATTTTATTTAATAAAATGAATAAGGGAATTATTTAATTAAGTTGTATAATAAAATCTTCAATTTAGATTTAAATAAGTTTAGAAAGATTTTATTCATACCCATAAACGAGAAAATTCTTTAAAACATAACAAATTATGGTTTTTTTGATAATTATAAAATTTTGCAATTGGCTAAAAGACACAGGAAAAGAGGTAAGAAATATGATATATCCAAGGGCGCCAAATAAAAGATTGGTTGCAAGTTTATATAATAAGAATATTTGATAATAGGTTTTAAGGATTGTGTATTTGAATTCTAATACTTGGGTATTGAAATTTATAATATTGACAATATCTATAGGGGGAGAGGAGATTAAAAATGAATAAAGTGATAATTAGTGTTGTTTTAGTATTTTGTATTTTAATAAATATGACAACTATTTCTTTTGCTGTAGACCAACGGTAATTTAGATTATTTCTATGAAACTGCAGGAGAAGTATTGTTTGGATATTAGGTAGTTTGTTTATAGAATAAATTAGTCAGCTAATAAGTGGATATAAACCTTATAAACAAGCATAATAATATAAGACTAAATGAGGGGATATAATATGGATGATACCATTATGGATATTATTTTACACCCATTAACTTCTTTATTGTTAGGAATTACGGTAATAGTGATGGGAATGCTTATGAAAAATGGGGTAATAGATATAAAAAAAAATTGGCCTTTAAGGAATATAATTGATATGGAGGGGTATTTAAAGGTTTTATCTTTTCACGCCTATACAATAGGTTGTCTATATATTACTCTTAGTTTTACAGCATATTATATTAAAAATGATGCTGTAGATGCTTTTATTGTAGTTATTATCATTGTAGATTATATAGTTTATCGTATTACATTAAGAAAATATTATACGTAAAAATGTTACTTACTATTTTAGAACTATTAAGCCCCTTTATTTTGGACAACCAAACCTATATATTATTCAAATTTCAATGTCTGGGCGTCAAATTTGCTCTAATCTTTTGACACTACGAATAACAAAAGGAGATAGTATTTATGTTTAAGAAAATTTTATCAATGTTTATGGTAATCACTATTATTGTTGGTATTAGCATAAATGTTTATGCTAATGAATTGCCTATCTAAAATGAGTTCGCATATAGCTTGGGATTTTACAAAAGTAATGCAATCTTGGAACAATTACCTGAGTTAGATATTACTCAAAAGACACTACTTCAAAGCGAGGATATGCTTGTTAGAGAAAATAGTCAGTTGATTGTTTCTGAAACTGCTAATTTTAAAAATATGACTGTTGAGGAATTGAATTAATACATATCAGATATCTCAATAAACGATTTTTCTTATAGATAAAATAACTATAGAGTCACATCAAGTCCTAAGAATATATTTAATATATTTATACAGTTAAAACTTGCTTGGCTAGCTGCGGCACAGATTGCTAAGTTGAAGGGATATACATGTGTGGTTAAAGCGATTGAATATTCCGTGTTGGGTATAAATTTGAAAATAATGGAGGGTTGTTTCGAGATAAAATTGTAGAAACAAGTGTTTATAAAAATCATATGTCGTATATAAAGAGAAATAATAAAACTTATAGTCGTTCGGTATAAGAGTTTACAAAGAGCGATAATTCAGATTTGTTTTATGCATTACATAATGCAACATTCACTGTTTGCAAATTTGGTAGTAAATACAATGTAAATGTTTATGACGTATTTGATTTTGTGTTTGATAATCAATATGATTCTTTGTTTGCGTCGATGGTAAATAACTGGGGTTGGCTATCACAAAATACTGGCATTTTTAATAAGATTATCATAAACATTAACTTCAAGGAGGATGTTTATGAATAAATGGTGTTGTCGTATAGTAGCAATTAGTTTAGTTTTAATATTGATTCTGTTTAGTGGTTGTAGTAAAAATGATAATGTAGCTAAGGAGTTTGTAAATACTTTCAAATTAGATATTGATAGCAAAAAATTAAATGTTTCAACAATATATGATGATTATGGCGGAGTCCCTTATGAGGGGCAGGCTTTATACAAATTGGAATGTGCAGAACAAATTGAATTAGAAGATGTAGGCTGGGTTGAATTGCCGTTAACGACTGAATTATATGAGTTTTTATATAAAGATAATAGTGTGGTATCGATAGCTAAAAAGGTAAATTTACCTAAGATAGAAAAAGGAAAGTGGTATTTTGTTGATAGAGGTAAGACTGATTTTAAAAATCCTTTGGCATATAATTTTTCGCTATGCCTGTATGATGAAGTTAATAATATATTTTATTATTACAAGATTGATACATAAAAAATATGACAATTATGTTATAATTTAGCCTGAACTATTCGCGTTGATATAACAAAACAATCTATGGTTAATAACAATAAACTAGCCCAGTTCACTAAAGAAAAGGGATAGCCAATAGGAGGTTGTCCCTCTTTATTTTTGATTTTAATATCTTGAAATTAATACTTACATATGAAAAATGGGTGATTTTAATGATTAAATTAACAGAATATAGTATTAAATGGATACAAAAAAGTCACATTATCTCATTCTTAAAAAGAAAAAAGAGAGCTTAATTTTTAAGCCCGAAGATTAAATACTTTTAAGCAGTAATATTAAGTTCAGTTTGAGCCTGAAATACTATTTCACTGTCAATAGACTTAAGTTTTTGATTAATACAACTAAAAATATATTTTTAAAAAGGGCGTACTACCCCCACCGATTGGTATAAATGTAATTTCATTCAGCAAATAAGCATATTTATACCCCAAGATAATATTAAAAATTTTCTTAAGTTTTGCTCGCAAAGTTATATCTATAGGAGTCCATTTATATTAGAATGTGGCTACAGTCTATTCTTATATTCTTGACTATCATTTGTTTTATACAATATTTAGCATAAGCATTATTCATTGTAGCAATTAATTTTTTTGTTTAGTACCCTTTAAGTTCGTTTAAAGTATTTAATGAGTATTGTTGTATGTTTACTGCAATAGCTGGATTTGATAGAGGTTATAAAGTTACGTTTATTGAAGATGCAACTGAAACTGTTCTGACACCTTTTTCAGTTATTATATAATCTACAGGAATGTCATGTTTTTCTTCGTCTATTTTTTCAACAACTTGAAAGTCAAAAGCTAGAGCTACTTTTGGCACTGATTTATCTATATTAAGTAGAAAACGATCATAATATCCACCGCCATAGCCTATTCTATAGCCTCTTTTATCAAATACGACTCCTGGAACGATAATTAAATCTAAAATTTCCGCAGAGACTTCTCTTATGAACTCTTTTTTAGGTTCTAATATGCCATATGTACCAGTTGTAAGTTCATTATCATAATCTCTTAATTCTGAAAGAAGTAATTCTTTGGATTTTGTTAAGCTTATGGGAATTATAATTTTTTTGCCTATTTCTAGAGATTTTCTGATTAGTCTTTCTGTTTTTACTTCATTTCTAAAATCAATATAAGTCATAATGTAATTAGCGTTTTTATAAAATGTTGTATTTATTAATAAATCTATTATTTTATTGCTTAAAGAGATTACAGCTTCGTTAGAAAGTTCTTTTCTTTTGTTAAGTATTTTTTTTCTTAATTCATTCTTATTCATGAATTTCACCTCATTTATATCTTTTTTCGCTACTCGTCCTTCGCTTTTAGCTTTTTATTTATTAACAGCGAATTACGAATACCAAATTAATTTTACATTTTACATTTTCAATTTTACATTTTTGCACCTATCGAAAAGTGAATAGCGAACTGCGAATAGCCGGTATCGAGTACCTAGCACCTATTAAAACTATACCATAACTATTGTGCAAATTGTTTAAATTTATCAATAATTTTTGTTTATTATACCAATAGAATTAAACAGTTAATTCATATAAACTTATATGTGGGATATAAAGAATTTGTAAAAGGAGGCATTTAGATGGCAAGTTTAACTTTTAAGCATATCTATAAAATATATCCTGGCAATGTTACAGCTGTAAATGATTTCAACCTTGAGATAAAAGATAAAGAGTTTATCGTTTTAGTAGGACCTTCAGGATGTGGTAAATCAACAACATTAAGAATGGTTGCAGGACTTGAAGAGATTTCTAAAGGTGAGCTTTATATTGGAGATAAATTAGTTAACGATGTACCACCAAAAGACAGAGATATTGCAATGGTGTTCCAGAATTATGCATTATATCCTCATATGAGTGTATATGATAATATGGCATTTGGATTAAAACTTAGAAAAGTTCCTAAAGCAGAAATAGATAGAAAAGTTAAAGAAGCTGCTAAAATTTTAGGAATAGAAAATCTACTTGATAGAAAACCAAAAGCTCTATCTGGTGGACAAAGACAGAGGGTTGCTTTAGGTAGAGCCATAGTAAGAGAGCCTAAAGTGTTTTTAATGGACGAGCCGTTATCAAACTTAGATGCAAAATTAAGAGTACAAACAAGAACTGAGATTATCAAGCTTCATAAAAGACTTCAAACTACATTTATATATGTTACTCATGACCAGACAGAAGCAATGACAATGGGAGATAGAATAGTTGTTATGAAAGACGGAGTTATTCAGCAAGCTGCAACTCCGCAAGAAGTATATGAAAAACCTGCTAATATGTTTGTTGCAGGATTTATAGGTAGTCCACAAATGAACTTTATTGATGTTGTCATAGAAGGAAATGATGTTAATGATTGTAATTTAGTATTTGGTAATGTAAAGATAAAATTGCCAGAAGGAAAAGCTAAAATTGTTAAACAAAAAGGATATTTTGGAAAGAAAGTAGTAATGGGTATAAGACCTGAAGATATTCATGATGAAAAAGTATTTATTGAAGCTTCTAGAGATAGTGTTGTTAAAGCTAAGGTAGAAGTAACTGAAATGATGGGTTCAGAAACTTATCTATATATAAACATTGAAGGTAATAATGCAATAGCAAGGGTAGATTCAAGAAGTAAAGCGAGAATAGGAGATGTAATTGAATTAGCTTTAGACAAGAATAGAATACATTTATTTGATAAAGATACAGAAGTTTCAATATTATAGGGTTAAATTATTAAATGTTATTAAATTAAGAGAAATAAAGGATATTGAAGAAAAAAGCAGAAGAAATTACATAGAGAGAGTTTCTTCTGCTTTTTTATGTCTAAAAATGTTTTATAATATAAAATAGGTGATATTATGTCAACAAAACAAAAGATTGAACGAATATTAAACAAAATAAGTGGAATTATTGGAGAAAATGTACTATTAGTTAATGAAGTGGACAAGAAAGAAATTTTGGCAGATAATGTAGAATATATATGTAATTTTATGTTAGATGGTGAAGAATATTATTTATTTGTAAAGCATGATGTTGAATTGACAGATAGAGAAAAAGCTTTGATAAAGATAATTTTAGAGGATATAAGTATTAGTGATATAAAAAAACAAAATGAAGATGTTAGAAGTTTGTTTTTTGAGGATTTAGATGAGCAAAGAACAAAAAGAATTTTAAAAAATATTGGAATAGAATTAGATAAAGAGTTAGTAGTAGCAATTATAAAGAGCTATGATGAAACAGAAAATTCAGATATTGCTACAATTGTTAAGAATATAGTAGATGACAATGTTATATTTTGTAGATTAGATGAAGGTTTATTTGGAATTATTATTCAGAATACAAAAGAAATTACAGAAACTTTAATACAAATCGTAGAGGCCATTGAAACAGAACTTCTGCGAAAAGTTGGAATTGGAGTAAGTTCGACTAATTCTCCCCTTAATATAAAAAAAGCTTATCAGGAAAGTAAAACTGCTTTGATGCTAGGACGTAAGTTTAATATTCCAGAAAATATATATTATTATGAAAAGCTCAAAGTATATAGAATATTATCTCAAATAGATGAAAAATCGTTATTAAGTATTTATGATGAAACTTTAAAATACGGTATACAGAAGTTAAGTTCTGATGAAATCAAAACTGCAATGTATTTTTTAAAGTGTAATTTAAATATTAGTGAAACTGCAAGAAAATTATATATTCATAGAAATACATTAATATACAGGTTAGATAAGATACAAAAAGATACAGGGTTTAATTTGAGAAATTTCAGCGATGCTTTAGAATTTTATCTATTATTGTTGATATATAAAACTTTAGATAAATAAATTGATACTACTTACCTATATTTGGAATAAAAATTATGAAGGAAATATAAGTATTGTGTCGAATTGAATTACTGAGAACGCAAGAAAAAGACTGGAGTGATAAAATGATAGACTTTATAAATGTTAGTAAAGAATATAGTAATGGTGTGAAAGCACTGTCGAATATAAATATTCACATAGATAAAGGCGAATTTGTTTTTATAGTTGGTTCAAGTGGTGCTGGTAAATCCACATTAATAAAATTACTTTTAAAAGAAGAAGATCCTACAGATGGTAAGATATATCTCAATAATATGGATATTACAAAAGTTAAAAATAGAAGAATACCTTATATTAGGAGAAATATAGGGGTAGTATTTCAGGATTTTAGATTATTAAAGAATAAAACAGTTTATGAAAATGTGGCATTTGCTATGGAAATAGTAGGAAGTTCATCAAAAGAAATAAGAAGACAAGTACCTATGGTGTTGAGTATGGTTGGATTGAGTAATAAAGCCCATAGTTATCCAGACCAATTATCTGGTGGTGAACAGCAGAGAGTTTCAATAGCGAGAGCTTTAGTTAATAGACCAACGGTTTTAATTGCAGATGAACCTACAGGGAATCTTGATCCTGACACAGCATGGGAAATTATGGGATTACTAAAAGAAATAAATAGAAGGGGAACTACGGTTCTTATGGCCACCCACGCGAGAGATATAGTAAATGCTATGAGAAGAAGAGTTATAGCACTAGAAAAAGGAAGAGTTGTAAAAGATGAGTTGAAGGGTGTGTACGATTATGAAGTTTAGACTATTTAAAAACATCATTAAACAGGGCTTTGTTGGTATGTGGAGAAATCGAATGATGAGTTTAGCATCTATTGGTTCTGTTATGTCGGTACTAATTATTTTAGGTATTGTATTGGTGATTGTATTAAATATAAATAACTTAACTAGTATGACAAAAGAGCAATTTGATGAAATACAAGTTTATCTTGAAGATGATATAAATGAAGAACAGATTGAGAAGATTGGAGAAAAGTTAAGAGAACTAGATGGAGTATTAGCCGTTATTTATCAGTCTAAAGAACAGGCTTTAGAGGTATTAAAAAAGGAATGGGGCAATGAAGCGTATTTACTTGAAGGATTAGAAAAAAATCCATTACCTAACTCTTATATAATACAACTTAAAGATATTAAGTATGCAGAAGATGTAGTTAATCGTATAAATGGTCTGACAGGAATTGAAGATATAAAATATTATAAAGATATTGTTGAAAAAATGGTTACTATATCGAATTTTATAAGAGTCGGTGGGCTTGTAGTTATTAGTATATTGATTTTGGTGTCGATATTTATAATCTCTAATACAATAAAGCTTACTGTAGCAGCTAGGAAAAGAGAGATAAATATTATGAAGTATATAGGTGCTACAAATGGATATATAAGAGGTCCATTTATTCTGGAAGGTATTTTTCTTGGAGCTATTGGTTCGATTTTAGCTATATTGGTGGTTTGTTTTAGTTACAAATATTTATTTTTAGTTGTTAATGAAAAATTGTATGTATTATTTACGGTATATATGATTCCGTACTATGAAATACTTGATGACATAATAATTATGTTTACTGCAATTGGTATCGGAATAGGTGTCTTGGGTAGTATTGTATCTTTAAGAAAGTTCCTTAATGTGTAAAAAGGGGGGACAGGCTATTGGATTGTAGGAGAAAGATATCATTTCTGTTGATCATTATATTGCTGATAAATGTATCTTTTGTTTATGGATCTAGCGAAGATAAGAAGAAATTACAAGAGGTTAATAAAGGGTTAGAGAAAATAAGAGAAGAATTGAAACAAAATAAAGATGAATATAATAGAGTATCAAGAGAAATAAAGAAGTTAGATGAGCAGATTGATAAGGCTGATAGAGAGCTGCAAGAAGTAGAAAATCAATTAAAAGAACTTAATGCCAATATTGAGGTTACGAAGAATGAGCTTTTGCAGGCTGAAAATAATATTAAGGCTAAAAATGATATTTTAAACTCGAGATTAAGAGTTATATACAAAAATGGAACTATTGGATATTTAGAAGTACTTTTAGAGTCTAAGAATATAAGTGATTTTTTTTCAAGATTAGATATGGTAAAGAGGATAATAGCTCATGATGTAAATATGCTTAAGTATATGAAGGAGCAGAGAGAGATTATTTCAACTAAAAAGAAAACTTTAGAAAATCAGTTAAACATGGTAGAGAACATAAAGAGGAAAATGGAAGACAAAAAAAGTAAGCTGTTAGTTGCTACTAGAGCAAAAGAAAGTATGATGAAGGAATTAAAGAAAAATATTAATGAACTTGAAAAACAAGAAGACGAATTGATTAAGCTATCAAAGAAATTAGAAGAGAAAATAAGGAGAGAACAGATAGCTGCTAAATACGCTGGAGGTAAGATGCTATGGCCAGCACCGGGTTATTACAGAATAACTTCTTACTTTGGTTATAGAATACATCCTATTCTTAAGAAGAAAAAGCTTCATACAGGTATAGATATAGCAGTTCCTCTAGGTGGTAAAATAGTAGCAGCTAATAAAGGTGTCGTTCAGTATGCTGGATGGCTTGGAGGATATGGTAAGGTAGTTTGGATAGATCATGGTGGAGGGATTTCAACATTATATGCACATAACTCTCGTTTATTAGTAAAGAAAGGGCAAAAAGTTGAAAAAGGACAAGTTATATCTAAAGCAGGAAGTACAGGGTATTCAACTGGTCCACATTTGCACTTTGAAGTAAGAAGAGATGGTAAAGTTGTGGATCCATTACCATGGGTAAAAGGTAAATAAGCAAGTGGATACGCTTGCTTATTTAACTTTTTGAAAAAAACTGGCTATGGTGGTATAATGTTTACATATGTTTAATAAAATAAAATACTAGAATATTTTACGAGGTGAAATATTGATGATAACAAGAAGAAAGGCATTGTATGGAGCTATTATAATTATTATACTTTCAAGTTTACTTACTTTTACTATTAGTAATATGATTCAGATTACAATAAAGGATAAAGTTGTAATTACAAAAGACTATTATGAAGATTTGGTAGCAACTTATGAGAAATATAGTAAAGTTATGGCACTAGAGAATTTTATTAAGAAAAATTATTTGAAAGATGTAGACGAAGAGGATTTATTAGAGGGACAGTTAAAAGGTATGTTTGAGGCTTTAGGAGATCCTTATTCGGTATATATGACTAAAGAAGAGTTCGCTGATTTTATGGAACATACAAAAGGAACTTACCAAGGGATTGGCGTAATAGTAACTCCTGGAGAGGACAATTTAATTACTGTAGTATCACCTATAGAAGATACTCCTGGAGAGAGAGCGGGAATAAAAACAGGAGATAAGATAATTAAAGTAAATGGAAAAGAATTTACTGCTGATAAGATGGATGATGCTGTTAAATTGATGAAGGGAAAACCGGGTACTAGTGTAAATATTACTATTCTTAGAACAGATAAAGATGGAAATAATAAATTTATTGATCTAAATATAGTTAGGGAAGAGATAAGATTAAAAACTGTAAAATCAAAAATGTTGGAAAATAAAATTGGTTATATTAGGATAGTGTCTTTTGATGAATTGACTTATGAAGATTTCAAAAAACATCTAAATAACCTTAAAAATAAAGGGATGAAAGGATTAATTATAGATTTGAGAAATAACCCAGGTGGATTATTAAGTGAATGTGCGCAGATAGCAGATGAGCTTATGGGAAAAGGAGTTATTGTTTATACAGAAACGAAAAATAAAGAAAGAGAGTATTTAAAATCTGATTCTAAGAAATTAGGTTTACCTTTAGTGCTACTTGTAAATGGTGGTAGTGCAAGTGCTTCAGAGATACTAGCAGGTGCTATAAAAGATACTAAAACGGGGATTTTAGTAGGTACTAAGACATTTGGTAAAGGAATAGTTCAAAGAATAAAGCCGTTAAGTGATGGTTCTGGGTTTAAGTTAACAGTTTCAGAGTATTTTACACCTAATGGTACTAATATTCACGGTATAGGGATAACTCCTGATGTAATTGTTGAGCTTCCTGAAGATGTTCAGAGGATAGGAGTAGATAATATTAAAGAAGATATACAGCTTAAAAAAGCTATAGAAATAATTAAGTCAAAAATAAAATAATAGCCATTAGTTATTCTAATGGTTATTATTTGTATATGGGAATAGATATTTGATATTGGAGTGTTCTTTATGATAAAAATATTAGAGATATTATACCTATTAGTTTTAACGCTATTACAAGTGTTTTTAAATCCAGTATATTGGGGGATAATAATTTTATTATATTTCCAATATAAAAAGATTGGTAAAATGGAAAAAAAGATATTGGGTATAAACAAAAAATCAAATCTTATGAGAATTTTTTCATCTATGGTAAATGGTACTTTAGGAGGTATTTTGGGAAGTTTAATCATTATTTTATTAGGAGTTACAATACAAGCTAACGATTTTAAATACATATTTTTGTTAGCAGTTGTTTTGATGTTAATCCATCCTCGATTTATTTGTTTTTCATATGCAGGAGGTATTATATCTTTATCATATTTAATATTTGGTTATCCAAAAGTGAATGTATCAAGTATAATGGCCATTGTTGGTATTTTACATTTAATAGAAAGTTTTTTGATTTTAGTAGATGGTGATTCGACAAAAATACCAATATATATTGAGAGAGACCAAAAAATAGTAGGCGGATTCAATATGATGAGATTTTGGCCTATTCCTTTTATAGTATTATTGACAGTTGGAGGAACGATTAGTAGTGATGGTGTAAATATGCCTAATTGGTGGCCATTATTTAGGCCTGAGAATATATTATTTAATACAGATAATATAACATATGTAATGATGGGAGTTATTGCAGCTTTGGGATATGGTGATATGGCTGTCAGCGACTATCCTGAAAATAAAGTGAAGGAATCTGCTAGAAACTTGTCTATATATAGTATTTTATTAATAATATTATCTGTTATATCAACTTATGTCTATGCATTTAAATATATAGCTGCATTATTTGGGCCTTTAGCACATGAAGGGTTAATACAGCTAGGTAGGGCTAAGGAAAAGAGGGGAAAACCTAAATTTGAATGTCCAGAATTTGGAGTAAAAATTTTAGATGTAATGCCAAATGAAATTGCAGAAAAGATTGGATTAAAGTCAGGAGATATAATAATTTCTGTTAATGGCAATCCTGTGAATAGTAAAGATGAAATTCAGTATGTTTTATTGAGCTATCCAGCATACATATGGATTGAATATATAGATAGAAATGGGGAATATCATACTAAAGAGTATATGGATTATAATTACGGCGTAAGAAAACTGGGAATTTTGACAATCCCGAGATATTCGACTTATTCATTTGTAGTAAAAGAAATAGAAAGTCCACTTATGAAATTAAGGAAAAAATTCATAGACAAATAATAGGAGCAGATGTTCTGCTCCTTAAATTTTATTTATTTTGCAAATTTATAGCATATATTCTATTATTTATTCCATTGTGAAAAGAAGGATCGACATCAATAAAAATTTGTTTAACGTTACCATTATAGAAAGTATTTTTTGATATAGAATCAGATATTTTTTCATAGCTTTTATCATTTATATTATACTTATATAAGCTAAATTCTGAATCAATTATTTTTCTTACGAGTAATATTGTTTGATTTTTGTCTATAATAGAATATTTTTCAACATCAAAATCATTCAAACTATCTATATTTCCATTAACTAAATCTAATACATTTAGAATATTTTTACCGTATTTTTCATCATATTTCAGAAATGCTATATGTTGTTTGTCTATAAATTTTATTGAAAAACCTTCAGCAACTTTTTTAAATTCATCTTTTGTTTTTAAATATATATTAAAATTTTTTGTACTATCATTAAATTCAGTAAAAATCAAATTATTATTATAGATATCAAACCCGTTAATTTTTTTATCTAATTCCACAATTTTATTTGTTTTATTATTTTCAACATTGTACGAATATACTGATGAACTGTTCTTATCGGTACAAGAAAAGTAAAGTTTATTATCTTTCCAGATTATATTATCTATGTTTAAGAAGTCAGTATTTTGTATTTTTTGAACGATATTATTTTTTAAATTTATTAATATCAATTCTGAAAAATTTCCTGTATCTTCAATGACAGCTATATAATCGGAATTACTGTTTATTTTAACTGTCTTTATAATATTATGAGTAGAGTATATCTTACTAGATGTATTTGTTTTTAATTCATATGCATTCAAAGACTGATAAGGTTCATCATTATTTTCATTAGTACTATATTCACTATAAATTAGCAATTTGTTTGATAAATCCAATATTTTTCCTTCTCCACAGTATTTTGAAATTATTTTTTTTTCTAAATGGGTAATTTTACCTGTGTCGGAGTCTACTTTAACTGTTAAATCAGTTAAAAGATTATTAGAAAGCGTTCTGTCAAAGACATTGTTAAGGTGTATTTTCCAAACTAATTTATTATTTTCTTTTACCAAAAATATTTTTGGTGCAGAACTTGGTGTTATTTTAAGTTCTGCATAAATTTTGCTTAATATTTCATTTTCATTAAAAGTTAGATTAATAGGTTTGTAATTTGTGCCAATAATTTTAAAAGATTTATTATTTAATTCGCTGACGTCCATATTATCAAACCTAATAATTAATTGAGGAACTACAATATCGTTATTTTCAGTAGATAATATCCGAGTTGTATAAATTATTATTTCATTGTTAAATAGCGTTATTTTATCAATAATAACATCAGCACATTCAACGACTCCTAAATTTACTAATATTTTAGGAGAATTATCAGAATTTAATATTTCTACTTGAGGTAGAATAGTTTGGAAACCTTTTGTAAGAGAAGATTTTTCTACTGTAAAATCTATCGTTCTTTCTATAGCTATATTAGCTTCTTTTTTGTTATTAATCTCTATTTTGGTTTTATAGCTACACCCGCTTAGGGTAATACAGGCAAATAGAATTAAAAATGCTTTTTTCATAATACAACCCCCCAATCTCACTTTATATTATTCGACAAATACGAAATAAGCCCTTCCTATTTTTAAAATTAGATTTTATAAATTAGAATAACCTAAGAATATAAGTTTCTTAAGTTTTAAATAGGAGAATTAAGGGAAATGGAATTTAAAGATGATATAACTAGAATTTGAATTTTGACTTTAGTTTTAAAATATTGTATAATATTACCAGTCAAGTATAATTGAAAAGGATACAAGGGGACGGTTTTAGTGTATCCAAAAGGAAACAGAAGAACCCGTCCCCTTGTATCTATTTTTGCAAAAATAATATCTATTGACTTGAAAAATATAAAAATATATAATTAAAGCGAACAAGCGTTCTTGAAATTTAGGATATTATTTAATAGAGGTGAAATAATGGGGCGATTTAAGATTAAATCTGAATTTAAACCAACGGGAGATCAGCCCAAGGCAATAGAGGCCTTGGTAGATGGGATAAATAACAAATTAAAACATCAAACATTATTAGGAGTAACTGGTTCGGGTAAGACTTTTACAATGGCTAACATAATTGAAAGAGTGCAAAAACCAACTTTAGTAATTGCTCACAATAAAACACTTGCAGCTCAATTAGCCAGCGAATTTAGAGAATTTTTTCCAGAAAATGCGGTAGAATATTTTGTTAGTTATTATGATTATTACCAGCCAGAAGCCTATGTTCCCCAGACCGATACGTATATAGAAAAAGATGCTTCTATAAATGATGAAATAGATAAATTAAGGCACTCAGCAACAGCTGCATTATTTGAGAGAAGAGATGTAATAATTGTTGCAAGTGTATCGTGTATTTATGGATTAGGAGATCCAATTGACTATGAAAATCTAGTTTTATCGGTTAGACCTGGGATGATTAAGGATAGGGATGAAGTTATAAGAAAATTAGTAGATATCCAGTATGAGAGAAATGATATTAACTTTGTAAGAGGTACATTTAGAGTAAGAGGCGATATCGTTGAAGTTTTTCCGGCGTCTTCAAATGAAAATGCAGTTAGAATAGAGTTTTTTGGAGATGAAATTGATAGAATAGTAGAAGTAAATGCACTTACAGGAGAAATAATAGGTATAAGAAATCATGTTTCCATATTCCCTGCATCTCACTATGCAACATCAAGGGAAAAAATAGAAAGGGCTATTAAGAGTATTGAAGAGGAACTCAAAGAAAGGTTAAATGAGTTTAAAGCACAAGGCAAACTTTTAGAAGCTCAAAGGCTTCAGCAGAGAACGATGTATGATATTGAAATGCTTAGAGAAATGGGATACTGTCAGGGAATAGAGAACTATTCAAGGCATATTAGTGGAAGACCACCGGGTAGTAAACCATATACGCTTATTGACTATTTCCCAGATGATTTTCTAATGATAATAGATGAATCGCATGTTACAATACCTCAGATAAGAGCAATGTATGCTGGGGATAGGTCTAGAAAAAAAGCGTTAATAGAGCATGGGTTTAGATTGCCTTCTGCTTATGATAACAGACCATTGAAGTTTGAAGAATTTGAAGAACTTATTAATCAGGTAATATATGTAAGTGCAACACCTGGCCCTTATGAATTAGAGCATTCACAGAAAATCGTTGAGCAAATTATACGTCCTACAGGTTTACTTGATCCAGAAGTTGAAGTAAGACCTACAGATGGGCAGATTGATGATTTAGTTAAGGAAATAAACTTAAGGATTGAAAAAGACCAGAGAGTTTTAATAACTACTTTAACAAAGAAAATGGCTGAAGACTTGACGCAGTATCTAAAAGAAATAGGCATTAAGGTTACTTATCTACATTCGGATATAGATACAATTGAAAGAATGGAAATAATAAGAGATTTAAGACTTGGTAAATTTGATGTTTTAGTTGGTATAAATTTATTGAGGGAAGGTTTAGATTTACCAGAAGTATCCTTAGTAGTAATTTTAGATGCTGATAAAGAAGGGTTTTTAAGGTCAGAGACATCTATGATTCAAACAATAGGTAGAGCAGCAAGAAATGCAGAAGGAAAAGTTATAATGTATGCTGATACTATTACTAAATCTATGAAAAGAGCTATAGATGAGACAAATAGAAGAAGGTTTATACAAATGGAGTATAATAAAAAACATGGTATAACACCACAAACTATAAGAAAAGGTATAAGAGATATCATAGAAGCGACAAAAGTTGCTGAGGATAAGGATAAATACGGTTTTGACAATGATAAGAAAATGAGTGATAGTGAAATAATTGAATTGATAAAGAAACTTGAAACAGAGATGATGAAGGCTGCTGAAGAATTGCAGTTTGAAAGAGCAGCTGAGCTTAGAGATAAAATTAAGGAATTAAAAGAAAAGCTTAACAGATGAGGTGAAGATATGTCAAAGGACAAAATAATTATAAAGGGAGCTAGAGAGCATAATTTAAAGAATATAGATTTAGAAATACCTAGAAATAAATTTGTAGTTTTCACAGGATTAAGTGGTTCTGGGAAATCTTCATTAGCATTTGATACTATTTATGCAGAAGGGCAAAGACGATACGTTGAGAGTTTATCGGCTTATGCAAGACAGTTTTTAGGGCAAATGGAGAAACCAGATGTAGACTATATAGAAGGACTTTCACCTGCAATTTCTATTGACCAAAAAACTACTAACAAAAATCCTAGGTCAACAGTAGGAACTGTTACTGAAATATATGACTATCTACGCTTATTATTTGCTAGAATAGGAATTCCTCATTGCCCTAAATGTGGTAAAGTCATAACATCTCAAACAATAGATCAAATGGTCGACCAGATTTTAGATTTAGAAAATGGTACTAAAATTCAAGTTTTAGCTCCTGTTATACGTGGGAGAAAAGGTGAGCATCAAAAGGTTTTTGAAAATATCAGAAAAGAAGGATTTGTTAGAGTAAGAGTAGATGGTGAAATAAGGGATATAAATGAAGATATAAAACTTGATAAGAACAAAAAACATACAATTGAAGTAGTTGTTGATAGGATAAAGATTAAAGATGATATTCAAAATAGATTAGCTGATTCTTTAGAAACTGCATTAAAATTAAGTGAAGGTATAGTTATTATAGATGTTGTTAATGAAAGAGAGATGCTGTTTAGTCAAAAATTTGCATGTGTAGATTGCGGAATAGGTATAGAAGAATTATCACCTAGAATGTTTTCTTTTAACAGTCCCTATGGTATGTGTCCATATTGTAATGGATTGGGTAGTTATAAGAAAGTTGATCCTGAACTTGTAATTCCTAATCCTAATTTGTCCATTAATCAAGGAGCAATAGCTCCTTTTAACAGCACTTCAGAGGACACTTATTATTACAAGATATTTAAGGCTATAGCCGAATATAATGGATTTGATTTGGATACACCAATTAAGGATGCACCGAAAAAGTTTATAAAAGAGCTATTATATGGAACTGGTAATAGAAGTATTACTTTTAAATATGAGAGTAGATTTGGAGGGATAAGGACTTATAAAGCTCCGTTTGAGGGTATTATTAACAATCTTGAACGAAGATATAAAGAAACTGTTTCAGATTATATGAGAGAGAAAATTGAAAGCTATATGAGTGTAAATCCTTGTCCTCACTGTAATGGTACTAGGCTAAGACCAGAGAGTTTAGCAGTAACTGTTGGAGGATTAAATATAGCAGAAGTTACTGAATTATCTGTTAGACAAGCATTAGAGTTTTTTGATAAACTAGAGCTTGATGAAAGGCAAAAATATATAGCAAATCAGATTTTAAAGGAAATCAAAGAAAGATTGAAGTTTTTAGTAGACGTAGGATTAGACTATTTAACTCTTTCTAGAAGTGCTGGAACTCTATCGGGAGGAGAATCTCAGAGAATAAGACTTGCAACACAGATAGGTTCTAGCTTGGTTGGAGTTCTATATGTACTTGATGAACCGAGTATAGGACTTCATCAAAGAGATAATGACAGACTAATTAAAACGCTTAAGAATTTGACTAATTTGGGGAATACTTTAATAGTAGTTGAACATGATGAAGATACGATATATAGTGCAGATTATATTGTAGATATTGGACCAGGTGCTGGAGTTCATGGTGGTGAAGTCGTTGCTCAAGGGACTGTTGAGGATATTAAAAAATGTGAAAAATCAATAACTGGTCAGTACTTGAGTGGTAAAAAGAAAATAGAAGTACCTAAGACCAGAAGAAAGCCAAATGGTAAATGGATAGAAGTTATTGGAGCTAAAGAGCATAATTTGAAAAATATAGATGTTAAAATTCCTTTAGGTGTGTTTGTATGTGTTACGGGGGTATCGGGTTCTGGTAAGAGTACTTTAGTAAACGAAATATTATATAAAAGACTTTCTCAGCAACTGCACAGAGGTAAACAAAAGGCAGGAAAACATGATGAAATAAGAGGGATAGAGCATATAGACAAAGTTATTAATATAGATCAGTCTCCTATTGGAAGAACACCAAGGTCAAATCCAGCGACATATACTGGTGTATTTGATTTTATAAGAGACGTATTTGCTATGACTCCTGAAGCTAAAATGAGAGGTTATAAAAAAGGCAGATTTAGCTTTAATGTTAAGGGTGGAAGATGTGAGGCTTGTAAAGGTGATGGAATAATAAAGATAGAGATGCATTTTCTGCCTGATGTATATGTTCCATGTGAAGTATGTAAAGGTAAAAGGTATAATAGAGAAACTCTTGAAGTTAAATATAAAGGCAAGACGATATCTGATGTATTAGAAATGACAGTTGAAGAAGCATTAGAGTTTTTTGATAATATACCAAGGATAAAGAATAAATTAAAAACTATGTACGATGTTGGACTAGGATATATAAAATTAGGTCAGCCTTCGACTCAATTATCAGGAGGGGAAGCGCAAAGAATCAAACTGGCAACAGAATTAAGTAAAAGAAGCACAGGAAAGACATTATATATTTTAGATGAGCCAACTACTGGACTTCATATAGCTGATATACACAAATTAATAAATGTATTAAACAAGTTAGTTGATACAGGAAATACAGTATTAGTAATTGAACATAATTTAGATGTTATAAAAACTGCTGATTATATAATAGATTTAGGACCAGAAGGTGGAGATAAGGGTGGAACTATAGTAGCTCAAGGAACACCTGAGGAGATTTGCAAAGTAAAAGAGTCTTATACAGGGAAGTTTCTGAAAAAAATACTTGAAAGATAAGGAATGGTATTATGAAAGAGTTTTTACCTATTACGAAAGAGGATATGAAAAAAAGAGGTTGGAATGAACTTGATTTTATATTAATTACAGGAGATGCATATGTAGACCATTCTTCATTTGGAAGTGCAATAATTGGTAGATTGTTAGAAAGATATGGTTATAAGGTTGGAATTATAGCTCAGCCCTCTTGGAAGAGTATTGATGACTTTAAGAAACTTGGGAAGCCTAGACTTGCATTTTTAATAACGAGTGGAAATATAGATTCAATGGTGAATCACTATACAGTAGCAAAAAAGAGAAGGAAAAAAGATGTATATTCTCCAGGTGGTAAAATAGGATTAAGGCCCGATAGAGCTACAATAGTATATGCCAACAAAGCTAGAGAGGCATATAAAGATGTACCTATAATACTTGGAGGTATTGAGGCTAGTCTTAGACGATTAGCCCACTATGATTATTGGTCTGATAAGGTTAGACGTTCAATTTTATTAGATGCAAAAGCAGATTTATTAGTCTATGGAATGGGAGAAAGGCAGATTATTGAAATAGCAGAGGCATTAGATAGTGGTATTTCTATTAATGAAATAACTTATGTCAGAGGAACTGTTTACAAGACGAATGATTTAAGCAGACCATATAAACCTATTATTCTGCCTTCATTTGAAGAAATAACTAAGAATAAATTAAAATTTGCAGAGAGTTTTAAAATACAATATCAAAATATGGATTATATAAATGGTAGAACATTAGTCGAACCTTATGGAAATATTTATATAGTACAAAATCCACCTGCAAAGCCATTAGATCAACTTGAATTAGATGATATTTATGATTTACCTTATACCAGAACGTATCACCCTGTTTACGAAAAATATGGTGGTGTTCCTGCAATTGAAGAGATTAAGTTTAGTTTGACTAGTAGCAGAGGATGCTTTGGAAACTGCAATTTCTGTGCACTTGCATTTCATCAAGGAAGAGTAGTTCAAGCTAGAAGTCATGAGTCAATAGTTAAAGAAGCAGAAAGATTTGTAAAAGAACCTGATTTTAAAGGATATATACATGATGTAGGAGGGCCAACAGCTAATTTTAGACATAGAGCTTGTGAAAAACAAATAAAACATGGAGTATGTAAAAATAAAGAGTGTTTGTTCCCTACACCATGTAAAAATCTATATATTGACCATAGAGATTATCTGGAACTGTTAAGAAAGTTAAGGAAAATAAAAGGTGTTAAGAAAGTTTTTATAAGGTCAGGGATAAGGTATGATTATTTAATTTACGACAGAGATTTAGAATTTTTCCATGAACTCTGTAAATTTCATATAAGTGGACAGTTAAGAGTTGCACCTGAACATATATCATCACATGTACTATTTATGATGGGCAAGCCTGATAAAAAAGTTTATTTTAAATTTGTTGATACTTTCAATAAAATAAATAAAAAGATTGGGAAAGAACAATTTATAGTACCTTATTTTATGTCTAGTCATCCCGGTTCAACATTGAAAGATGCAGTCGAATTAGCAGAATATCTAAACACTTTGGGATATATGCCAGAGCAGGTACAAGATTTTTACCCGACTCCAGGGACTCTGTCTACTTGTATGTACTATACAGGAATTGATCCAAGAACTATGAAAAAAGTGTATGTTGCTAAATCTCCACATGAAAAAGCTATGCAGAGGGCTTTGATGCAATTTAAGAAACCAGAAAATTACGATTTAGTCTATGAAGCACTTAAAATGACTAATAGATTAGATTTAGTGGGATATTCAAAAAAATGCTTGATTAAACCCAGAGGAAAAGACACATTGAAAAATAGTAAATATAAAAATAAGAAACAAAACAATAAAACTAGGAAGAAAAGAAAAAGATGATAAAATTGTATACAAAATAAAATACTAATAAAATACTAATGAAAATAACGCTCATGCGAAAGAATTTAGAAAAAACTAAAGGTTCAAATTTTTAGAAAATCCTAACGCACCTAATCAAGACGTCCTGTTTTGTAGGATGCTGGTTTGACATCCTGTCAAACCTACGGATTTTCTTCAAAATTTTCACCTAGTTTTTTTACTAAATTCTTTCAAGCATTCGCTTTCATTTTCATGTATTTTTTTAAAGATTAACTTTGTCAACAAGCTAAAGGATAATTATGTATAGTAAGAGGTATAAGTGGAAATAATCCCTGAAAACGGGTTATGGAGGTATTGAAATGAAATTGAGTAGGGGATTTATTTTCACTTTTATTTTTATATTTTTATTTTCAGTAACAGTTTTGGCTGATAGTGTTTATAAAAATATTAAAGTATACTTTGATAATATAAGCATTAATGTAGATGGGAGTAAAATTGAAACTGATACAGAACCTTTTATTTATAATGATAGAGTTTATGTTCCAATACGGTTTGTAGTTGAAAAATTAGATAAAGAAGTAAAATGGGATAATGAAACAAAAACTGTTTTGATAAAAAGCTATAAAGACTTTCCAGAGTGCAATTATTTAGAAGGAGAAAAGTTTATCTATGGATTAATAACTTCGATTGATTATGAAAATAAGCGAATGGTAATTGAACAGCATTTTGATGATAATAGCGTAGAAGTAACACCTTTATTAGAACTTGATAAAAATGCAGTTATTATTCTAAAGAGAAATGATAAGAAAATGAATATTGAATTCAATGATTTGGTTATTGGTGATGATGTAGGTTTAGTAATTAATAAATATGGAAAGATTAGGGGAATTATTATTAGTATTTAAAAATACTGATGCTAAAATGCCGAGGTTTATCCTCGGTATTTTGTATGCAAAAAATTAATTTATTGCAAAAAGTAGTTAATTATAAAGGAAATTATTATTAGATAGAGAAAGTATAAGATGTAATAACATATAATTAAATTTTTGGTTAAATAAAAAATAATATCTTATCTATATTCATTACAGAAATTAGATTTAAAATTATTTGTAGTTTAATAAGATTTTTAGATATAGAAGATTAGATTATGAAATATACAATGCTTGAATGAGGTGTAAAAATGAATAAAATTAGGATTTTAACAATGATAACTGATGTTAACCAATTTGAGCCTTATGTTTTCCAGCAGAATGATATTGGTATTGAAATTCAAACATTTCCTCAGCATATACTAGATGATGGATATGAAGATTTAATTAGTAAGTTCCAAAATAAATTAAAAAATATAAAGGGTTAGTTTCATTACACGGTTCTGCATTTGATTTAAATCCAAGAAGTACAGATAAAAAAGTAATTGAAGTAACAAGATATAGGTATCTTCAATCTATAGAAATTGCAAAAAAGTTAGGGGCTTCGTATGTAGTATTCCATAGTCAAATGAATTCATTGCTAAAAGTACCAAGAATAAAGCAAATGAACTTAATAATCAAATAAAATTTTGGCAAGATTTATTAGAGGAGTTACATGACATTAATATGACTATACTGCTTGAAAATGAGTATGACGATAATTATAAAGACTTATTATATTTAATTGAAAATATTAATTCAGAACAAGTTAAGGTTTGTTTAGATATTGGACATGCATTGGCATATTCAAAACTAACTTTGAAAGAATGGATTATGGGATTAAAATCTCATATTGAATATATTCATTTGCATTGGAATAATAGGCAAAATGATTCTCATAGTATTCCTTCATATGAAGAATTAGGTTTGTTAAGTGAAATATTAATAGAAAATAATATAACTCCTATTATTACATTAGAGTATAGAGTAGACGATATAGTTAAAGAAGTTAACAGAGTAAGAAAAGCATTTGATAAAACTATTGTATAATCTTAATATTATGTTATTATGGAGGTTTTTAATGTGAAAAATAAAGAAGAAAAATCATTAGAAAAATATTATTTTGAGCAAAATTATAAATTAAATAGGTGGAATAAAATATTAATTATAGCATTAATAATATTAATTGTAATTAATGTTTATTTAGTTTTTGGGGTTGTTAATAGAAACAGAGTGATAGATAATTATTTTCAGAGTGTTATTTTTTTATCGAAAAAATATATAGCTGATGCATATAGTAATATGCAAATAGTAGAGCAGACAGATAATATTGATACAAAAATAAGATTTTTAATTAAAACTGAAGAAGATTTGGATGTAGTTAAATCTTGTATAGGATTGTATTCTATATATCATAATTTTAAATCAATAAACGATTGTCATTATACTGGAAATGGATATGCGGACGATTTTTTTGAGGCATATATGCATGTCGTAATGGAATGGGCTATAGCATTTCAACAAAATGATAAGGAGAATATACCGAGTGAAAAAGAAATTAGAGACTATATTAGTGATTTAAGAGCTTTAATTAATGAGTTTTCTGTTTATGAAAATGCAATCAGTAAAAGTATAATACCTATTAAAGATTTAAATCATGAGCAGCTAAATAATTTATTTATTAAGTTAGCACAAAAAACAAAGACTGAGAAGGTTAAAAATGAATTAGAATTATTATTAGATTAAGTATATATAGATTAAAGTTATAAAGAACAAAATCTTTGATTTAAATTTGTATAAGGTAGGTTTTGTCTATATCCATAAGGAAATTATATTTAAAATTATCCACAAATCAATGCAGTTTATAACGACTCTGGCATGTAAACATGCCAGACAAAGTTTCAATAAAATCGACATTAAATTTTTAAAATATAAGATTTTATTATAATTTCCTAAATAGGGGGATGAATTTGACTATGTATAAACTATTGGCATTAGATATGGATGGAACTTTGTTAAACAAAGAACACAAGATATCAAGAGAAAATTTTGAAGCAATACAAGAGGCTTTACATATGGGTGTTAAGGTTGTATTAGCATCTGGACGTATATTTGGTGGAATGCTTCCTTATTTAGAACAATTAAATATAATAGATGATAATAATTACTCAGTATCATGTGCTGGAGGCTTGGTATCAAATAATACTATGACCAAAATCATCCAGAGTAATGGGTTAAGTATTAATGATTTGAAATATATTTATGATCTAACTAAAAAGTTAGACTTGAGTTTATATATATACACAAGAGATAGTATTTTATCTTTTCAAGATGATATTTTTAGTAAATTTGATTCTATAGCTAATAATGTAGCTTTGAAAATAGTGGATATTGACTCATTAAGCGATGATATAGAGATATATAAAATGACAATTATAAACGACAGTATTGATATTATAATAAACGTAAAGGAATCTTTGGAAAAATTATTTACAAAAGATATTATACAAAGCAAGTATTGCAAAAAAACTAAAAGATTAGAATGTGATGTTTTAGATAAGATTTTAGTAGAAATTTCAGATAAGTATACAGTAGTAAAGCCATTACAATTTGCTTTAGAAGTTATTAATAAAAACTGTAATAAGTGGACAGGGATAAAAAAGATAGCGGAAGAATTAGGAATACAAAATGAGGAAATAATTTGTATAGGGGATTCAGAGAATGATGAACATATGATTAGAAATGCAGGATTAGGAGTAGCAATGGGGAATGGTTTTTCTAAAATAAAAGAGATTGCTGATTATGTAACATATACAAATGACCAGCATGGAGTGGCACATGTTATAAACAAATTTATTTTAGGAAAAGAGATTGCCTATGCCGAGGATTAACCTCGGTATTTTTTATGCGAAAAATAATTTATACAAAAATAGATAGATGTGGAGGATATTGCTATTGAATGTAGAAATATAGTAAACTATATTAATTATTTTGATTTTAGATGTTTTTATGAAAAATAAAATAAGAGGTTGGTATTTTATTTGAGCTAGCAAAACACTAATTGGAGATATAAAAATGAGAGAAGTTATATTTATGATTTTTATTGTTATATTATATTTAATATTGAGTTATTTACTAGGGTTAAGTACGGCAATGCTTATATTATCAGCAGTTCTATTTATCATGGCGGTTTTATTTTCTTATAATGAACAATATTATAATAAATATATCATGTTTACAACTCCTAAACGCAGTAAAATTACGAATGAAAAAGATGAAGTATTCAAGGAAAAAGATAGAAAAGCTAATATAGTAAGTTTTTATATTCTATCGATTTTGCTGTTCGTAAATGGGATAATTAGAGTAAATGATAAATCATCTAGATCATTATTGACAACAAAAGACTTTATAATTATTGCCGGAATAGCACTCAGTATTGGAATTGTAATTTATTTTGTTGATAATTATTTTTTGAAAAAAAGCAGAGAACATGAGGAATATATGATTAAGTCTGTTATATTAGGGCTACTTATAGTAGTAATATTGTTTATTACTATGACGCTTTTTCTATAATATTATTAATATCAGCAAATGTTTTAAATGGAAAACAAGTAGGAAAAGTATTAAAAATTTTGCTAGTAAAAATTGAAGATACTACTTATAACTTTAGAATTAGTAAAAATAATCAGAACTATCAGGAAATTTAAATAGATATGGGGGTGAATTTGATTAAAAAGAAGAAATATTTAGTTGTTTTAATTGCTTTTACATTTTTAATTATTTTTTATAAAAATCCAATGAAAGTAGATAAAACTTATCAAGGATGTATTTATATTCAAGATAAAGATGATGAAGGAGAAGTTATTAATGTAAGATTGAAAGGGAAATTAACTAGAAATATATTAACACCAAATGTCTTTGAAGGTGTTTTAATGATTAATAATAAACAATTAAGTGTTCATTCTTTAAAGGCTGGAAATTTAAGAGTAGCTTTAGAAATGAAATTTAAAATGAATTATTATACATTAATATCCAGAGATGAATATGGAAATACAGTATTATGGGTAGATGTTTCTAAAGATTTTGATTTAATTTCTGGTAGTGGAGATTTTCACAAGATAGAAGATAGGTTTAGTAAGGAGTTACATTATAGTTTTGAAGCACCTGCTTTAAATAGAAAAGAAGCAGTAGAAGTAAGTAAAAAAATAAAAAGGTACATAAATAAAAGTTGACGGTTAATAAGGGGGGCTATTGGTTTGAAAGATTTTTGTAAGCTCCATAAAAAGTTATACAGATTAATATGTGTTTTGATATTAGTATTTCTTTTTATGGCAGGATGTGCTAAAGAAAACCAAGTAATAAATAAAAAAAATGAACCAAATGAGCAAGATACATCTATTGCCATAAAGAATAATACGAAAGATGAAATATTAGAAGTATTAAATAGTACTAGAGAAAATATAGAGGCTAAACTTAAAGAGCGAGAGGATGTATATGCAGTCACTTGGTCTTATGACGGCCAACAAGTTGCTTTCGTTCGAGGAGATACTGAAGGTTGGTATGGACAGATGTATATTTGGACAGTTGGTAAGAAAAAACCTGTAAGCATAGGAGAAGAGGAAGATAGGATTTGTGAATTCATATGGTCACCAAATAGCAAGTATGTTTTTGTAGATACGGGTACTTCTTGTGAACGATGGGGATTTATTGTTTCGACAGATAATTTTAAAATAATTGATGGGATTACATATACGGGAGTGCCACTATGGTCTTATGATTCTAAGTGGATAGCTTTAGGAACTATAAGTGATATACAGCCGCCTGCTGCTTTAACTGAATTGTCAGGTACTGTTGATTTAACTATATATAATGTTGAAACCCGAGAGAAAAGGATAATTGCAAAAGGGACAAGTGATTTTAAGTATACACCAAGACAATGGAATAAAGATGGCATTTTGACATATGAAAAAATATATTTTAATGACCCAGAAAAAAGCGAACAATTAACTTATCATTACAAATCTAAATAATAGACTGAAATTGGAGGGATTTGATGAATACTGAAGCATATAAAATAAGGTCAGAAATTAATAGATTAAAAGCGAGATTGAAAGAGATAGATGAAGAACTAATGTCAGAAGAAGAAAAAGCTATGATGTGTTCAAGTAATGTTTGTGGACAAGATATAGTTTTAGATACGTTACAGATTTTATGCAAAGAAAGAGGCTTAAAAAATATTGCAATAATGGCATGCTGGCAAAAAGAAACAGAAAAGAGTTCAAGATGGTATTCTACGACTGTAACTCCATCGTTTTTGCCGTATTTAATAAGAAATGTAGATACATTAATAAAATATCTAAAACCTTTAATGAATTATAATGCATTAAAAATTTTGGAGTATATTAGTATTAAGTCAGAAAGTGTTGGAGCTTTGGAATTGGCAGAAAAATTACATATTCCAATTGATGATATTGAAAAAGAGTTAACTAATCTTTCAAAAAATAATTTTATTGAACAAGAAAATAATAAATGGAAATCAACATTGAAAGGCTGGCAGACTTATATTGTATTGTCTCATTTAGCGTATAATCATGAGTGGAAATTAGAAACCGAAAAAGCCCTTAAAATTGCTGAAGCTTTTAAGAATGTATTGAATAAAGAATGGGGTGAACCTTTAAATATGACATATGATGAAGTAATGAAAAAATTGTCAATGAGTAAGTGGTTAGAGAAATTATATGAACAAGGGATAAAAGATAGTGATATTGAAAAGGCAGTATATGAAAATAACTATTTGTAAGGGGTATAGAATGTTAAAAAAAATATTTAATTCAAGGACGTTCAATTTTGTTTTTATATTTGCATATGTTTTTATAATGTTAATTTGGTTTATGACATATATTTTTATAGGTGAAGATGTAGAACTTAATACTATGCGTACATATTTTATATTTAATGGTTTTAGTATTGCATTTTGTTTTATTATATTTTTATTTTTAAAATTTAGTCATGGTAATATATCAAAGTTATTAGTCGTTTTATTCGAAGTGACTTTGATACTATTATTAATTGCTGGTTTTTTAGGGGCAAAAGGTGTTATTGTACCAGATAGAAACTTAGTATATACAAGGGGAATTGTTTTGATATTGCATTTATTTATAGTTGGTTATGGTATTTGGAAGGTGATTAAGTTTACAAAAGTTTAATTGAAAGGTTTTACTTTAAACTTTTAATGCTATGGAATTATAAAAGGGGGAATGGTTATGAACGGAAAGAAAATATTTGGTATTTTGTTAGTTTTTGTTGGTGTTTTTTTGTTACTAGGTGAAACTGGGATGATTGATATAACTATTGGAGAATTTATTTCAAAGTATTGGCCGTTAATATTAATTGTAATTGGTATATATAAATTATTAACAGACTCTATTTCAAAAACAGCAGGGATTATATTGATAATTATAGGTGGAATATTCCAATTAAGAAATTTTCAATATTTTAATATATTTGAATATAACCTGTTTTGGCCTATAGTTATTATTTTAATAGGTATCTGGATTTTATTATCTCCAAAGAGAGATAATTGGAAAGTGAGTTCTAAAGATACTTTAAATACATTTGCTTTATTTTCTGGTTTTAATATTAAAAATTCCTCTCAAAATTTTAAAGGTGGGAATATTACAGTGGTATTTGGTGGAGCTGATGTTGATTTAAGAGACGCGAATATACTTAAAGAACAAGAAGCAAGAATTGATATTTTAATAGCTTTTGGAGGAGCAGAAATCTTTGTACCTCAAGGATGGAATGTAATCATAAAAGGAGTTCCTATTTTTGGTGGTTGGGAAAATGAAACAGTAAACAATAACAAAGAAGATAGTCCTACCCTTATAATAAATAGTTTTGTAATGTTCGGAGGTTTTGAGGTTAAAAATTAATAGGAAATTAGGAGTGATATCATGAAGGAATACATACTGTCTAATGGTAAGAAAGTGGTTATAAGAAAAGCAGAGAAAAAAGATGCTGAAGAGTTGATAAAGTTTATTAATGTTATTTCATATGAATCAGATTTCCTTACTTTCGAACCAGGTGAATTAAAATTAACGAAAGAACTAGAGGAGTCAATAATTGAGGAATATTATAATTCTGATAATAAATTATTTTTAGTCGCTGAAATAGAAGGTGAAATAATAGGAAATTTAAGTTTCAAAGGTGGTAGTAGACAGAGGTTAAAACATACTGGTGAATTTGGTATAAGTGTAAAAAAAGAATATTGGAATATGGGAATAGCGTCACAGTTAATTAAAGAGTTAATTGAATGGGCAAAAGCAAATAAAATTATTAAAAAAATAAATTTAAAAGTAAGGGAAGATAATGAGCGTGCAATAAATTTATATAGAAAATTTGGATTTATAGAAGAAGGAAAAATATCAAAAGAGTTTTATGTAAATGGAAAGTACTACAGTACAATCTTAATGGGGTTAGAAATTTGATAGTAGAATTCGACATATAAATTGACTAGGGGGGATAGATTTGAGGAAGAAATATATAGGTATATTTATACTAATTGCTTTAGAATTGATTACTTTTTTCTGGAATGGTGGAGTGAAAGATTTAGAATCATTTTTTATGATATGGTTATTTATTTCGGGGGCATTTCTTGGTTATATTTTCTTGGGAAGACCTAATACTGATGTGTCTAATGGTGCATTAATGGGTAATTTTATAGAAAAAATGGGACAATCAACGGGGAGTGTATCTGGAAATGTAAAGAGGAAGTTATATGATAATACTTTATATATGGTTTTCGGATTATTCTTTTTATTAAATTTAGCAGGGCTTATAATTATAACTTTGATAAAATTATAACAAAACCTTCGATTTAAATAAACTGAGGAAGATTTTGTTGAAATCCATTATTTTAAAGTTATAGAGTTTAATTTGTCTATGGAACAGGTAAAGTTTTATTAAATTAGATTTGAATATTTAAAGTTAAGGAGGCTTTATGGATAAAAACGGAAACTTTTTTAAAAAAGAAGGTAGATTGATTTATATAAAACAACCTGAATTTGATGAACTAGATTATGTAAGTGAATTATGGTCTGATGAAAATACAATGAAAGATGTTGGTGGGGTAGTATCATTTCCAAAAGAAAGGAGAAAAGATTGGTATAAAAAAATGGTAAAACCGACAGATGGGAAGAATTTCTACTGTCTAATATATAACTTTGAAAACCAGCCAGTTGGTGAAGTGAGCTTTCATAGATATGATGATGATAGTAAAACTGCAGAATTTAATATTAAAATTCAAAGTAAATTTCGAGGTAGAGGATATGCGAAAGAAGCTATGAAACTTATGCTTGAATATTATTTTTATGAATTTAATGGACAAGTTATGCTTGATAATGTGACAAGTATTAGTGGACAACAAGCTTTGAATAATTTTGGATTTGAAACAGTATTAAAAACAGATAATAGTATTCTTTTTAAAATGACAAAGGAAAGATTTAAAAATATTTATGGTTAAAAAATAGTGTCAAAGATATAGAGGAAAATAGATTAAGGTAAAAGATTATAGTGTATAATTACTTGAAAGGATGAGAGTAGTGCTTGAAGTGAAGTTCTATGATTGCGATAAATTCGAAGAAAATAAGCTTATTTTTGTAGTTATAATGGCTAAGTTTAATGACAAATGGATTGTAGTAAGACATAAAGAAAGAAATACTTGGGAAATACCTGCTGGACATATTGAGCCTTCAGAAAGCGTACAAGCTGCAGCATCAAGAGAGCTTTTTGAAGAAACAGGAGCAATAGATTTTACAATTTATCCAGTCAATGTATATTCGGTAAACAATGGAGAGCAAGAGACGTATGGACAACTATTTTATGCAGAAGTCAGGGAACTTGGAGAATTACCGCAAACAGAAATAGCAGAGATAAAATTAGTAGATGTATTGCCAGAGAATTTAACATATCCATTGATACAACCAATTTTAGCAAAAAGAGTACAGGAATATGTAGAAAAAAATAATATTTAAAAGCAAAATGCTGAGGGATAGCCTCAGCATTTTTAAGTAAATTTTTTCATTTCTATTTTATTCTGTTTTAAAATACCAGAGACTTGTCTTGCAAGTTCACTATTAGATTTAAAAGTTAATTTACCTTGTTTAAGTATTAAATAAAGGTCTATATAATCTGGGAAGATAAAATAATTTTCTATGTCATTATAGCTATAATATCCAGAATCATTGTGTATTTGAGTTCCGTAAACAATTGGTAAACCTATTCTTATATCAAACCCTGTTATTAAAATTCCATTTTTAAGGAAATAAATTTTAATTGTTTTATTAGATAGTCTTAATAAGACTTCTATAAGCGCTAAAGTTATTATAAATAAAACGACTCTTATTATAATCATTTTACTGGATATTGGATTTCTGAATATTGGTACAAAGTATATTAATGCTACCAAGAGATAATACCAAAGTCTTTCATTTAAATTAAAATTGTCTATATTAACAGATAAAAGGACTGCATTGTTTTTTAATATTCTTTTATTATATGAATATCTTAGTAAACCTTGGAATGAACCGAAAAATAGCAACGCTATTGTAAGCAAAATCGGGAATACTACATTATTTACCATGTTTTCACTTAAATTAGAGATATATGGCATAACTATTCTGGAAACGATTGATATAAACATTATAGTCGAAAAGAAAGCCATTATAAAGTTTGCAGTTTTTTTTGCATTTGACATAAAATTTTCCTCCTTTGTGTATTTTTAGATGTAGCTGTAAATTCTACTGTATTAATTATATATAAATTTCAAAATAACCGCAATTGTGGTATATTATGATTGGGATATAATATGGACATGAGATTATAAAATGTTGGTAGTTGTAAGTCGTTTGAAAGGAGATTTAATTATGTTTAATATAGATGAAGAATTAAAAAAACTTCCAGATAAACCAGGTGTATATCTAATGAAAGATGAAAATGGACAGATTATATATGTTGGAAAGGCTGTTAATCTTAAAAAGAGAGTTAGACAGTATTTTCAGGCTTCAAGTTCTAAGACAGCAAAAGTTAAAGCAATGGTAAGTAATATTGCTGAATTTGAATATATAATAACTGATAATGAATTAGAGGCTCTTATTTTAGAATGTAATCTCATAAAAAAACATAAACCCAAATATAATATACTTTTAAGGGATGATAAACAATATCCGTATATAAAGGTCACAACTAATGAGAAATATCCTAGAGTTATTAAGGTTAGAAAAATAGAAAAAGATAAGGCTAAGTATTTCGGACCATATACTAGCACATCTGCTGTAAATGATACGCTTGAAATTATTAGGAATATATATCCTTTAAGAAATTGTAGAAAGAATTTAGATAATATCAAAAAGAAAGAGCGACCTTGTCTAAATTATTTTATAGGTAAGTGTTTAGGCCCTTGTCAAGGTAATGTAAATGAAGAGGAATATATGGAAATGATACATGAAGTTTTATTATTTCTTGGAGGCAAAGAAGATAAGTTAATACATTTGATAGAAGAAAAAATGAAAAATGCAGCTAAACAGCTAGATTTTGAAAATGCAGCAAAATATAGAGATCAATTGAATTCGATAAAACATATATTAGAGAAACAGAAGATAGTTTCTTCTACTTTAATTGACCAAGATATTATAGGAATGGCTAGAGGAATAGAAGATGTATGCATACAAGTATTTTTTGTGCGTGGAGGGAAATTAGTAGGTAGAGAGCACTTTATTTTAACAGATACATCTGGAATAACGCGAAGTGAAATATTGAGTTCGTTTGTAAAACAGTTTTATATGAATTCATCTTTTATTCCTAAAGAGATTTTGATAGAAGTTAAGATACAAGATGAAGAGTTGATAAGTAGATGGTTAAGTCAAAAAAGAGGTTCTAAAGTTCAAATAAAGGTACCAGTTAGAGGAGAAAAAAATTTACTAATGGAAATGGTAAGAAAAAATGCTATGGAAACATTAGAAAACCAAAGTGAAAAAATCAAAAGAAAAATTCAGCTTGGTAGAGCTGCTCTTGATGAATTGGCTAATTTATTAGGGCTAGATAAAATACCAGAAAGAATTGAAGCTTTTGATATTTCTAATATTCAAGGAGTAGAATCTGTAGGTTCAATGGTAGTTTTTCAAGAAGGTCAGCCTAGAAAAAGTGATTACAGAAGATTTAAAATAAAGTCAGTATCAGGGCCTAATGATTATGGAAGCATGGAAGAGATAATTTATAGAAGATTTGAAAGAGGAATAAATGAAAGAGAATTTATAAAAGATAATAAAGTGGATCTAGGGAATTTTTCCATATTTCCTGATTTAATAATGGTTGATGGAGGAAAAGGTCAGGTTAATGCAGCAAAAAAAGTTATTAAGCAATTTAATTTAAATATTCCAGTATGTGGTTTGGTTAAAGATGATTTTCATAGAACTAGGGGAATAATATATGAAAATAAAGAGATAGACATACCAAAAGATTCTAATTGTTTTAAGCTTATTACAAGAATACAAGATGAAGCTCATAGATTTGCAATTAGTTATCACAGAAGCTTAAGAAATAAAAAACTTTTCAAATCTCAGTTAGATTCTATAAAGGGTATAGGTGAAAAAAGAAAAAAAGCTTTACTTAAGTCGTTCGGTTCAATAGAAAAAATTAAAAATGCTTCTATAGAAGAGTTAAAATCGGTAGAAGGAATGAATAAAAAGGTAGCCGAAGCAGTATATAATTATTTTAGAAAGGCTAAAGATTAATACTTCTTTCAATCATTCGCTTTTATTTTCTTATTTTCATAGTTTTTAAAAAAATTAAATTTGCCTATAGTATGTAACAGCTGTAAGTTGTTGGCTGTTAGTTTGTTTTTAAATAATCAGTATTATTATTTACTTAGCTGTTGTAAAAGTATATAATATGTACTAAAAAGGGGGTTTTTTGGTGAAAAAATTATTTCTGTCTTCAACCGACAAAAAGTTAGCAGGAGTTTGTGGCGGAATAGCAGAGTATTTTGAAATAGATTCAACAATAGTTAGATTAGCATGGGTTTTGCTGACTATATTTAGCAGGGGAATTGGTGGAGTGATAGCCTATATCATAGCTGCATTGATTATGCCATCAAAAGATTTTTAGTTATATTTTTAAGTCGAATGGGATAATATTTGCCCCATATGGTCAAAATTAATTCATATTTAATAGGAGGTTAGTATGAAGTCTATACCTATAGATAATTTAATAAAAGATATGAATCTAGAAGTAATTTATAAACCTGAAAATCCAGATATAGAAATTACTAAAAGCGACTTAAATAGACCAGGACTTCAACTTACAGGCTTTTATAATCACTTTGCATATGAGAGAATTCAGTTAATTGGAAATGTTGAATGGAGTTACTTAACTTCATTAGATGAGAAAACGAGAGATGAAAGACTTAAAAGATTATTAGAATATCCAATACCAGCTATAATAATTACTAGAAACTTAGAAGTTTTTCCTGAAATGATAAAATGGGCGAAGGAGTTTGGGAGAACTGTTTTAAGAACAAAACTGACAACTACGAAGTTTACAAGTAGACTTGTAAATTATTTGGATGATATGTTAGCACCTCAAATAACTATGCATGGTGTATTAGTAGAAGTATATGGTATAGGTATATTAATTACAGGGAAAAGTGGTGTTGGTAAGAGTGAAACAGCATTAGAGCTTATTAAGAGAGGACATAGGCTTGTTGCTGATGATGCTGTTGAAATAAGAAAAGTAGAAGAAAATATTTTAAGAGGTAAGGCGCCTGAATTAATTAAACATTTTCTAGAAATAAGAGGTATTGGAATATTAGACATTAAGAGGTTATATGGTGTAGGTGCTATAAGAAATTCCAAAGTTATTGATTTGGTAGTTGAACTGGAATACTGGGACGACAAAAAGGAATATGACAGAATAGGATTAGATGAAGAATATACAGTTATATTAGATACAAAGGTACCTAAAATAACTATTCCAGTTAGACCAGGTAGAAATTTAGCCATGATTGTTGAAGTGGCAGCTAGAAACCATAGACAGAAAAGTATGGGTTATAACGCAGCTGAAGAATTAGATAAGAGGATTTTATCTCTTCATGAACATGATAAAAATTAATTACTAAAATATATTATAAGCAAGTGAAGAGAGGATGTGATAAAGATGAAGTATCTTATAGATACTCATTGTCATACTGTTGCAAGTGGTCATGCATATAGCACAGTTATGGAAATAGCTAGAGAAGCTAATAATAAAGGTTTAAGATTAGTAGGAATAACTGACCATGGTCCTAGTATGCCTGGAGGACCTCATTTATTTCATATTGGTAATCAAAGAGTTATACCTGAAAAAATTTATGGTGTAGAAATTCTTAAAGGTGTTGAGGCAAATATTATAGATTTTGATGGAAATCTTGATGTTCCTGAAGAGTATTTAAGTAAATTAGATTTGGTTTTAGCTGGGCTACATGAACCGTGTATCGAACCTGGTAATGTTGAGCAAAATACAAATGCAATAATAAAAGCTATGGAAAATAAATATGTAGATATAATTGTTCATCCAGGTAATCCAGTTTTCCCACTTGATTATGAAAAAATGGTTTTAAAAGCAAGAGAAACTGGAAAACTTATAGAAATAAATAACAGTTCATTTAGTCAAAGCAGAAAGGGAAGTAGAGATAACTGTATTAAAATAGCAAAGTTGTGTAAGGAGTATGGTGTAAAAGTTGTAATTGGTAGCGATTCGCATATTGCTTTTGATGTAGGAAGATTTGAAAAAGTAATTGAAATATTTGAAATGATTGATATGCCTGAAGAGCTTATTATAAATGTTTCTGTAGAAAAGTTTAAAAACTTTCTTAAAGCAAGAGGCAAGAAAAGATTTATGGAAAGCTATATCAAACCAGAAATGTAGAGGGGGAGATAAAATGTACATAGGAGTAGATATTGGCGGAACTGCAATAAAGATAGGTTTAGTAGATGATGAAGGGAATATTGTATACAAAAAGCAGATTGATACTAAAGCACAAAGAGGATATTCAGAAATAGAAAAGGATATTATTGACTTAATAAAAAGTTTGATAAATATCGCAGAGGATAAGGGTAATAGAGTAAAATCTATAGGAATAGGCATACCAGGGGTAGCAGATCCAGAAGGCAACAAAGTCATATATTGTACAAATTTAGGATGGACAAATGTACCTCTTGGCGAAAATTTAAAGAAAGAATTCGAGCTTCCAATTTATATAGAAAATGATGCAACTGTAGCAGGTATAGCAGAAAGTATCAAGGGTGTTACTAAAGGATACAAAAACTCTATTTTCATAACACTAGGAACAGGTGTTGGTGGTGGAATAATATTAGATGGCAAAGTATATAGTGGAGTACATGGAATTGGGTCAGAAATAGGTCATATGATTGTAGGAGAAAATTTTTACGACTGTAATTGTGGAAATAATGGTTGTCTTGAAACTTTTTCTTCAGCTACTGCTATAATAAAATATGCTAAGAAATTAATAGAAGAAGGGCAATATGAAACAACTTTATTGAAAAAAGTTAATAATGATTTGATGAAGTTAAACAGCAAAATAATATTTGATAGTGCTAAAGAAGGAGACCTATTGGCTAATAAGGTAGTTGATAGAATGGTTAGATATTTAGGAATAGGTATATCTAATTTAATAAATATTTTAGACCCTGATGTGATAGCAATAGGTGGAGGAGTTTCAAAAGCAGGAGATTTTCTATTAGAGAGAGTAAAAAGAGAGGTTTCTAAATATATTTTATATAAGGAAGTAAAACACGCAGAAATATTTTTAGCTGAATTAGGTAATGATGCAGGCATTATTGGTGCAGCATTATTAAGTGAATATAAATAAAATATAAGTTTAGCGGCCTTTGGCCGCATATTTTGTATTTGAAGTTAAAACATATTAAGCACTCCCTAAGAATATTTATAGTTAGGGGGTGCAATAGTATGAAAAAGAAGCTTATACAAGCGTTTCTGCAAATCATAGTAGTTTTATTGATATTGTCCAGCCCTTTACTAATTGCTAATTATAGAAAACAAATAAATGAAAAAAGAATAGAAAAAGATGAGACATGGAGGGGAGTAATAACTCTTTGGGATTTTCCAAGATTAAATGTTAAAACTGGTAGTAGATATGGTTGGATACTAGATAAAATTAAAAAGTTCGAAAGAGAAAACCCTGGTGTTTATATAGAACTTAAACCTATTGATTGGAAAAAAGGACCTATTGAATTAGAGGAAGCTATAAAAACAGGCAGGTATCCAGATATTGCTCCAATAGCAACTGATTTTAATTATATGAGAGAAGATATATTAGAGCCTTTGGATAGTTATTTTACTAAAGAAGAAAAAAACAAATTCAAATATCAAGCTTTGAGAGCTGTTACCTATAACGGTAAAATGTGGGGAGTACCTTTTATGATGACGACTTATGTTATGTATCTAAATTTAGACCTTTTCATGGAGCGAGGAGTCGAACCACCGATTGATGGCAATTGGACATATGAGGAATTTGTTGAAAAAATGAAGATGCTAACATGGGATTCAGATAATGATGGCAAGATAGACCATTACGGATTTACTTCTTTTATTAAGCCAAATTATTATAATGTATGGGGGATTATACTAAGTGATGGTGCTGATATAATTGATGAAAATAGTGGTGAGTATGTTTTTTATGGAGATAAGGCACTTAAAGGTTTAAACAAATTGGTTGATTTAAAATATAAATATAAAGTGACTCCTGAAAATTTTGGAATATTGAATGAAAATGAAGCATGGGAAATGTTTTACAAAAAGAAAAACGTAGCGGTATATCCAACTGGTACTTGGGCTTTAAAGGTTCTAGAAAATCTTAGGAATAAAGGAGAAGGTTTTGAATTTACTGTAGCAAATTATCCTATAGGAGATATGAAATTGCCTGTATCACTTAACAACAGCATAAGTGCATATGGTATATTTAAACAGGAAAATGAAGCGAAACTTAAGATGTGTGTAAAGTTCTTAAAATATATTACTCAAGAGAAATATCAAAAAGAGTTAGAGGACTTAGGAGTATTTCCTGTAAAATCAGGGATAAAAAATTTATATATGTACGATAGTAAAATTAGGAGAATAGAAAATTCATTGTCGTATACTAAAATAATTCCTCGACATGAAAAATGGAAAGAAATTGATAAAATTCTTCAAAGTCAAATTAGATTGGTGTTAATTGGTGAAAAAAGTAGTAAAGAAGCACTAAATGATGCAAAAGAGCAAATACAGAAATTGTATATGAATGAGAATTAATATATTTTTTAGATCTACAATAGTTGTTTATTAAAGATAAAAAGGATATACTTTAGTATATATGAGCTTGTTGACAAAGCGAATATCGAACGACGAATAGCCTGTTTTTAGTAAGTAGAACTTAATTGTCGGTAATTTGGATATAATTTTAGTATATAGTGTATAAACTTAAAAAAATATAGAATTTTATATGTAGGAGTGGTTTTTTTGAATAAAAAAAAGATTGTAGAGATTTTTAAAGAAAGATTTTCAGAAGATGAATTTTTAATAGATGAACCCATGAAAAATCATATTTCATTTAAGATAGGAGGCCCTGCAGATATTTTGTTTATACCTAAAGAGGTTGAGCAAATTTCTCAAGCTGTAGCTTTATGCAAAGAATTAGATGTAGACTACTTTATAATGGGTAACGGTTCAAATCTACTTGTAAGTGATAAAGGTATAAGAGGAGTAGTAATTAAAATTTCAGAAAATCTAAGTGATGTTAGAGTTGAAGGTAATAAGATTATAGCACAATCAGGTATTTTACTATCTAAATTATCTAAGATTGCATTAAAACATTCTTTGACTGGATTGGAGTTTGCAAGTGGTATACCTGGTTCATTAGGTGGCGCTATAACTATGAATGCAGGAGCTTATGGTGGAGAAATGAAAGATGTTGTAACTTTAGTAAGATGTATTGATGAAAAGGGTGAAATTATAGAGTTTACAAATGAACAGATGAAGTTTGGCTATAGAAGTAGTATTATAGATGAAAGAGGATTAATAGTTATAGAAGTTGAAATGGAACTTAAGAAGGGTAATTATGAAGATATAAAGAACTATATGGATGAACTTACACAAAAAAGGACATCTAAACAACCTTTAAATCTTCCAAGTGCTGGAAGTACATTTAAAAGACCAGAAGGATATTATGCTGGGAAATTAATAGAAGATGCTGGTCTAAGAGGTTTGAGATTCGGAGATGCACAAGTTTCTGAAAAACATTGTGGTTTTGTTGTGAATTTAGGCAATGCTACTTGTAATGATGTTCTAAATCTGATTAAAGTTATTCAGAAAACAGTTAGAGATAAATTTGGCGTTGAACTTAAAACAGAGGTTAAGATAATTGGAGAAGAATAATGGAGGGAACTTATGAAGATTTTTGCTGATTATCATACACATACTAAGTATAGTCATGGAAAGGGTACTATTAGAGAAAATGTAGAGATTGCTAGAAAAAAAGGACTTAGGGAGATAGCTATATGCGATCATGGTCCTAATCATATGGGATTTGGTGTTAAAAGAGAAAATTTAAAAAAAATGAGAGAAGAAATAGATAAGTTAAACGAAGAATATAAAGATATAAAAATTCTTTTAGGTGTTGAAGCAAATATAATAAGCTATAACGGAGAAATTGATGTAGATGATAAAATAATAGACATGTTGGATATATTGCTAGTTGGTTTCCATTTTGGAGCAAGACCTAAGACTATAAAAGATGCATACAATTTTTATATTATAAATTATACAGGCAAATTTATTTCATCTGTAGCTGAAAAAGCTAGATATATGAATACAATGGCTGTTATAAAAGCTATTAATAACTATAATATTGATATAATAACTCATCCAGGAGCAAAGGTTAGTATAGATACTAGAGAACTTGCTAAAGCAGCAGCAAAGAGAGGTACAGCATTAGAAATAAATGCTAGTCATGGTTATCTTAATTTAGAATACATAAAAATTGCTATGAAAGAAAATGTAAAGTTTGCAATTAATAGTGATGCTCATACTCCAGATGATGTTGGAAATGTAAAAAGTGGAATAGAAAGAGCTATAAAAGCTGGTTTGAAAGCTGACCAGATAATAAACGTTTTGGATGAAGAAGAAAGGGGATAGAACTATGGAATTTGTTATAGTTACTGGTTTATCAGGAGCAGGAAAGAGTCAAGCTATAAAGATAATGGAGGATATTGGTTTTTATTGCATGGACAACCTTCCACCAGTATTATTACCAAAATTTGCAGATTTATGTTTTCAATCCAAAAGAACTATTGATAAAGTAGCAGTAGTAGTTGATATCAGAGGTGGTAAGTTTTTCAACGATTTATTCCATAGTTTAGAATTACTTGAGAAACAGGGTTTTAAATATAGGATTATATTTTTAGATGCATCTGATGAGGTTTTAATTAAGAGATTTAAAGAAACAAGAAGACAGCATCCTTTAAGCAGAGATGGAAGAATTATAGATGGTATTAAAGAAGAAAGAAAGGTTCTTAAAGAGGTAAAAGAAAAATCAAATCATATAATTGATACTTCAAAGCTTACTATAGGAATGTTAAAAGAAGAGATTAGGAAAATTTTTTTAGAAGGAAAAGAAGCACAAAATCTAACAATATCGATACTTTCTTTTGGATTTAAACATGGACTTCCTTTGGATGCAGATTTAGTTTTTGACGTGAGATTTTTACCTAATCCATATTATATAGAAGAACTCAAAGAATATACTGGTAACGATAAAAATGTAAGAGATTATGTAATGAGTTGGGAGCAAACTAAGATTTTTGTTGATAAGCTCATTGATTTAATAGATTTCTTAATACCATATTATATAAAAGAGGGTAAAACACAACTTGTTATTGCGATAGGTTGTACTGGCGGTAGACATAGGTCTGTTACTATTGCAAATGTATTATATGAAACACTTAAGGATAAAGAGCATAGAGTAGTAATATCTCATAGAGATTGCAAATAATATAAGAGGTGTTTAGTATGAAATTGAATAAGCGAGTAAAATCAAGTTTTGGTATTAAGAGATGGATTTTATTAGGAATATTAGGATTAGTTATGTTTTCATACGGTATTTCACCGATATATGTAGAGATAAATTTGTTTTATAATCATATATTTAAATATTTATTTTTTTTTATATCAGGGATATTGCTATTATATATCTCAATTAAAAAGAGTTTTAAGTCTTTTATGCAGTATTATGACATTGAGGATATTGATGATGTTTCTATTAATGATAGATATAAAAGTTTAATGGCTAAGATTGAAGATAAGAATATAAAATTTTTTAGTAAGAGAAAAGCACTTAATAAAGGGCCTAAGATAGTAGTTATAGGTGGTGGCACAGGTCTTTCGGTACTTTTGAGAGGATTAAAAAAATATACTACGAATATAACAGCTATTGTTACTGTTGCAGATGATGGTGGAGGCTCTGGGGTTTTAAGAGAAGATTTAGGAATGCTGCCACCAGGAGATATAAGAAACTGTATATTAGCTTTAGCCGATACAGAACCTATAATGGAAAAATTACTGCAGTATAGATTTGAAGATGGTAAGCTTAAGGGACAGAGTTTTGGCAATTTGTTTATTGCTGCTATGAATGGTATTTGTGGTAATTTTGAAATTGCAATAAAGGAAATGAGTAATGTATTAGCTGTAACAGGGAAAGTATTACCTATGACTTTAGAAGATGTAAAATTGTATGCAAAATTAAAAAATGGTAAAATTATCGAAGGAGAGTCGAATATTCCAATTGAAAATAGAAAAATTGGCAGTGAAATAGATTATGTCTATATAGAGCCTAAAGAAAGCTATCCACTTAAGGAAGCTATTGAAGCTATTGAAGATGCAGATTGTATTGTTTTAGGTCCTGGAAGTCTTTATACTAGTGTTATTCCTAATTTATTAGTAAATGGTTTAAGTGATGCAATATATAAATCAGCTGCAATAAAAGTATATGTAGCAAATGTGATGACACAACCGGGAGAAACTGATGGATATGATGTTTTAGACCATGTAAATGCCATATTAAAGCATAGTAAAGATGGGTTGATAGATTATGTTATAGCAAACCAAGAAGAAATACCAGACGAAACTTTATTAAAGTATTATAAAGATGGAGCAAAACCTGTTATTATAGATGAACAACAAGAGCAGAAATTAAAAGCAAAGGGCATAAGTGTAATAAAGGATAATCTAGTAGATATAAAGAAAGATTATATTAGACATGACGCATTGAGAGTTAGTGAGATATTGATTAACTTGATATTAGAAAAAAATATTTAGCGGCCATTGGCCGCATTATTTGTTTGTATGTTAAGTATGCTTGTTAGGCCAGGGGGAAAATAAAATAACACCATTAAAATTCTTTAAAAATCAAAACTCTTTTCAAATTACTCCGTAACATCGGATTCATAAACTATGTTACCTCTATGGTCGATTGCTCTTATATATTTAATAGGAATTTTTTCGTCATCATTTCTATATATTAAAAAATAATCCTTATTAATTGTATTTTGATTAAGAATTTTACCATCTCTATATGAAACAATTATATTAGATACATTTGAATCTATGATTATACCTGCTACTCTGTATTTATTAGCTATATAAAGAATTGGAGTATTTGACATATTTCCAACACTCGTTTCCAAGCCACTTCCACCTGTAAGCTTGTAACCAAGATTAGAATTATTTTTTTCTATTACTCTTAATTGTAATACAATGCGTTTCTTTTCTGCTCCACCCACAGGATAATTGTATGAATATAAAACCTGGATATAATCTTGAATTTTAGCAATTTCATGTATTTTTAACGTATTTCTGATTACGGCTTGATTAGGTATCTTTTTATTAATAATATCGTCTATTATTATATCTTTTATAACTTTTTCTATTTGAGGTAATTCTTTTGAAAGATTAATATTATTGGTATTACTTTCTATATAGACATTAAATATAAAAATAAATAATATAATTAAAAAAATAGATAAAAGTATTTTTTTATTCATATGATTACTTCCTTTCTGCAATTTGTAGTGCCGAGAGTTTAAGATTGATAGGATACATAATAAAAATGTTTTATTTTTTTATCTATTTTAGTTTTTCATAAAACTTTTATAATAATTGTAATATATTTAAAATCAGCTTGTTTATCCATATAATACATTTATATATATTTTTTGTCAATAATTTTGCCGAATTTATGATTATTTTATTAAATATTTATAATTTATCATATAATTATGAATATCGTAAGAATATATAATAAACCAATAAGATTTGTAGAGATAAACTGTTTTTTTGAATTGACAGGAGTTTGATTAAATTTACTTAAATTTTAAAGGATTATTATATTTTTTTATAGAATATATTAAGATGTTGTTAACGTATTATTAAAATAATATCAAGGAGGGTAAAGTTATGTATGATAAAATGGCGGAACCATATAAAATAAAAATGGTTGAAAGAATAAGACTAATTCCTAGAGAAGAAAGAGAAAGAAAAATTAAGGAAGTAGGGTATAATGTTTTTGGTTTAAGAGGAGAAGATATTTTTATCGATTTACTTACAGACAGTGGTACAGGAGCTATGAGTGATAATCAGTGGGCTGGGATTATGCTTGGCGACGAATCTTATGCAGGTAGTAGAAACTTTTATAATTTAGAAAATAGTGTTAGAGATATAATTGGCTATAATTATGTAGTTCCTACGCATCAAGGTAGAGGCGCGGAAAACGTTTTATTCCCAATTCTTATAAAAAAAGGGCAGTATGTTTTAGGGAATATGCATTTTGATACTACTAAGGCTCATATTGAGTTGAAGGGTGGAAGAGCAGTTAACTTAATAATTGAAGATGCTTTTGACACACAAAAAGAACATCCTTTTAAAGGGAACTTTGATATTGAAAAATTAGAAAGATTTATCGAAGAAAAGGGAGTAGAAAATTGCGCTTTTATTTTAATAACTGTTACATGTAATAGTGCTGGAGGACAGCCTGTTTCAATGCAAAATATCAAAGAAGTGAGAAAAGTAGCTGACAAATATGGATTGAGAGTATTTTTTGATGCTGCAAGATTTGCTGAAAATGCTTACTTCATAAAACAAAGAGAAGAAGGATATAAAGATAAGAGCATACCGGAGATTATTAAAGAAATGTTTTCTTACGGTGATGGCTTAACAATGAGTGCTAAAAAAGATGGTATAGTAAATATTGGTGGTATGATAGCAATTAAAGAAGATGAAGAATTATATAACTTAGTTAGACAGATGTTAGTACCAATTGAAGGTTTTCCTACTTATGGTGGATTAGCTGGTAGAGATATGGAAGCTCTGGCTAGAGGATTAAGAGAAGTAGTGGATGAAGCTTATTTAAGTGCAAGGATTGGTCAGGTAGAATATCTAGGAAGAAGATTAGAAGAAGCAGGAATTCCTATACAAAAGCCTGTAGGTGGGCATGCAGTATTTGTTGATGCTAAGAAATTACTACCACATATCCCATATTATCAATTCCCTGCTCAAGCACTATGTGTGGAATTATATAAAGAGGCGGGAGTAAGAGCAGTAGAAATAGGTTCATTCTTGCTAGGTAGAGACCCTGACACAGGAGAACAAATAGAATCTCCACTAGAGTTATTAAGACTTACTATACCTAGAAGAGTATATACAAACAATCATATGGATGTTGTTGCAGAAGCACTTATTAATATAGCTAAGAGAAAAGACCAAATAAGAGGATATGAATTCGAGTATGAGCCTAAAATTTTAAGACACTTTACGGCTAGATTAAAGCCTGTAGAATAATGGGTGAGAGGTTTCTCTCTCCGTTATTCTACAGGCTTATCTGTTTCTTTTACTAAATTCTTTAAAGTTATTTGCTTTTATTTTCATAGATATTTAAAAAAATAAGTTTGTCAACAGTTTTAGGAGAATGAATGTTTCATTCTCCTAAAACTATGCATTTCTCTTTAAGTAATTTATTCTACAACCAACTTTATAATAAAACCTTTCTTAAAAAGTCTTTTGTTCTTGGATGTTGAGGATTATTAAATATTTCTTTAGGATGTCCTTCTTCAATAATCTTTCCTTCGTTCATAAAAACAACTCTATTTGCTACTTCTTTTGCAAAACCCATTTCATGGGTAACAATTACCATTGTCATACCTTCAGATGCTAATTCTTTCATAACATCCAAAACTTCTCCTACCATTTCCGGATCAAGGGCTGAAGTTGGTTCATCAAAAAGCATTACATCAGGGGACATAGCTAATGCTCTAGCAATAGCTATTCTCTGTTTTTGTCCTCCTGAAAGCTGATTAGGGTAACTATATGCCTTTTCTTCCAAACCAATTCTACGTAATAAATTAAATGCAACTTTTTCCGCTTCTTCTTTATTGATTTTTTTAACCTTTCTTGGTGCTAATGTAATATTGTCTAGAACAGTCATATGAGGAAAAAGGTTGAATTGCTGAAAAACCATACCCATTTTCTGTCTTTGTTTATTAATATCATTATTTTTATCTGTTATAGAAATTCCTTCAAAAATTATTTCACCTTTTGAGGGCTGTTCAAGGAGATTAAGACATCTTAAAAAAGTACTCTTTCCAGATCCACTTGGGCCTATAATAACAACTATCTCACCTTTTTTTATATGCATATCTATTCCTTTAAGAACATATAGATTTCCAAACTTTTTGTGCAAATTAGATACTTTGATCACCTACTCGCATCCTCCTTTCAGCAAGCCCTAACAATTTGGAAAGAGTAAATGTAATTATAAAATAAATTAATGCTACTACAATTAAGGGTTCGAATGGCTGAAAAGTATTGCCTCTTACTGTGTCTGCATTATACATAAGTTCATGTATGCCTATTATGGAGACAATTGAAGATTCCTTTATAACAACTATAAATTCATTACCTAGCGCAGGTAAAATATTTTTAAACGCCTGTGGGATTATTATATATTTCATTGCCATATTATGGGTCATTCCCAGAGATCTTGCTGCTTCCATCTGTCCTTTATCCACAGCTTGTATTCCTGCACGGATGATTTCAGCTACATAGGCAGCGCTGTTTATAGATAGAGCTATAATGCCTGCCAAAAAATCTGGTAAATTTATTCCTATATTAGGAAGCCCATAATAAATAATATACAATTGTACTAATAATGGTGTTCCTCTTATAAATTCTATATAAGATGTGGATATTATATTGAAAATGCGATTTTTAGATATTTTCATTAACGCTAGAAAAACACCAAATACAACACCAAGACATACTGAAAAAATAGCCAGTAAAACTGTATTTTTAACTCCATCAATAAAAAACATATAATATTTAGCTAAAAATGAAAAATCCAATATGCCCTACCTCCTAGTGTTCAGCAAAATTAGTTGTTTTCAGTCAATTCAGTTGCTTCTATAACAAATTTTTCTATACTCTTATCATTTATCAATCTATCAAGAGTTTTATTTATTGCTTCTAAAAGGTCAGTATTTCCTTTTTTTACAGCCACAGCAAAACCATCATCTTCAGCTTTAATTTTTATATCTAATAATTCTAAATCCTTATTTTTACTTACATAGGCTTTTCCAACTGATTCCTCTACAATCAATGCATCAATTTTATTATTTTTTAGTTGTAGTATAAGATCAGATACTTTACCAAGAGCTTTAATTTTTGAACCAGTAATCTGTTTTTTAGCTATTTCTTCTTGAATTGAGCCTTTTTGGACACCTACTATTTTATCATTTAAATCTTCCAATGATTTAATTTTGTCTTTGTCTTCAGCCCTAACTACAATGCCTTGAACGGTTGTATAGTAAACCTTTGAAAAGTCAACTTTCTTTTTTCTTTCTTCTGTTGGAGTCATACCAGCTATAACGAAATCGATTTTTCCAGCTTGTAAAGCTGCTAACAATCCATCAAAATTCATATCTTTAATTTCTAGTTCTACTCCAATGTCTTTTGCAATTTCTTTTGCTATGGAGATATCAAAACCTACAATTTCATCTTTGTTGTTTATTTCTTTGTGAAATTCATATGGTGGAAAGTCGGCACTTGTTCCAATTATTACTTTACCGGCTTTTTTAATTGCAGCAAGTTTTGACTCTTTTTTTTCTGACTCAATTTTTGATGAATTAGAATTGCTAGCTTTTTGTGAACATCCAGATAATGATAAAATCATAGGTATTATAAGTAAAATTGCTACTAATTTGATTATGTTTTTTTTAAGCATTTGATTATCTCCTCCTTTGCTTTTTATATACATAGCGACATTATACAACGATATGTATATATTTGCAATATTTTTTTTAAATATTAAAAAGAAATTTTTTATAAAACTTGCTAGTTTTGAAAAATCAGAAAATTAGTTCTATTCATACAAGGTTATACACAAGTGAAGATGCTAACATTCAGCTTTATGCTTTGTTCTAGTTCTTTTTTGACAATAAAAAATTTTTTGTGAAATGATATTTATATATGTATAATTATACATTTGCGTTTTTGCAAGATTTTATTCTGTGGTGGGAAATAACAATTTTCCACTTTACAATCGAAGGGTATTTCTATAATAACTTGACACTATCTTAATTAATTATTTATTGACAATTCATAAGTACTATGATATTTTTATCTGAAAGAACCTTTAACTTAGTCCTGTGAGGCTGAGAAGGTAATAAGTACCAATATAAATTTAATTTATACAGGGATATTTATACCTTCTTGCCCATAGGCAGAAGGTTTTTTCTATACCTTTAATTTAGTCCTGTGAGGCTAAATGGAAATTTGATAGGTTTATAATTTTCTATATGTCAAAATAAATATACAGAAGATTGATATATTTGGCAAAATTTTGACAGGAAAGTGGGGGAGTTTAGTGAGAAAATTTAAAAAGATATTGGTCGCTAATAGAGGAGAGATTGCTATAAGAATTTTTAGAGCTTGTCATGAACTGGGGATTAGGACAGTAGCTATTTATTCTAATGAAGATAAGTGCTCTCTTTTCAGGACTAAAGCAGATGAGTCCTATTTAATTGGTAAGAACAAAGGGCCTATAGAAGCATATTTAAGTATTGATGAAATAATAAACCTTGCATTAAAAAAAGGTGTAGATGCAATACATCCTGGATATGGATTTTTATCAGAAAATCCAGAATTTGCAAAGAAATGTGAAGAGGCAGGAATAGAATTTATTGGTCCAACTCATATAATGATGGAACAATTAGGAGATAAGATAAAATCAAAGTTAGTAGCAAAGAGTGTCGGGGTACCTACTATACCTGGAGTTGAAAAACCTATTAGTTCTGAAGAAGAAGCTATAAAATTTGCAAGATACTGTGGCTATCCAATTATCTTGAAGGCTGCTGCTGGTGGCGGTGGAAGAGGTATGAGGATAGTAAGAAATGAAGAAGATTTAATAAAAGAGTTTCATAGTGCAAAAAATGAGGCTAAAAAAGCCTTTGGAATAGATGATATATTTATCGAAAAATACATCGAAAAGCCTAAACATATTGAAGTACAGATTCTAGGGGACAAATATGGAAATATTGTGCATTTATATGAAAGAGATTGCTCTATACAGAGGAGACACCAGAAACTTATTGAATTTACTCCTGCTTTTTCTCTTCCAAAAGAAAAAAGGGAGGCTATCTGTAATGATGCTTTAAAAATAGCTAGAGCAGTGAATTACAGGAGTGCTGGAACAGTAGAATTTCTGGTAGACATGTATGGAAATCATTATTTTATAGAAATGAATCCGAGGATTCAAGTTGAGCATACTGTAACAGAAATGGTTACAGGTATAGATATTGTTCAAAGTCAAATTCTGATAGCTGAAGGATATCCATTGAATTCACCAGAAATAGGTATTTATTCTCAGAGTGATGTAGATATTAGAGGATATTCCATCCAATGCAGGATAACAACTGAAGACCCTTCAAATAACTTTGCTCCAGATACAGGTAGAATTGATGTATATAGAACAGGTTCAGGATTTGGTATAAGACTTGATGGAGGAAATGGCTTTACGGGTTCAATTATAAGTCCTTATTACGATAGTCTTTTAGTGAAAACTACTTCTTGGTCTAGAACTTTTGAGGATGCTGTAAGAAAGGCTATTCGTTCCATAAAAGAACTTAAAATCAGTGGAGTTAAAACTAATGCAGCCTTTTTAATAAATGTATTAAATCATGAGACTTTCTTAAAAGGTGAGTGTGATACTAATTTTGTTGCTGACAATCCGGAATTATTTGATATAGCTCCAAAGGCTGATGAAGAACTCAGAGTTCTTAAGTTTATTGGTGAAAAAGTAGTAAATGAAATTAAAGGAAATAAAAGGGAGTTTGATGTACCGATAGTACCTAAGGTAAAAATACCACCACATTTAAGTGGTACTAAGCAACTATTAGATGAAAAAGGATCTGAAGGAGTTGTAAAATGGATCAAAGAACAGCAAAAACTATTATTAACAGATACTACCATGAGAGATGCTCATCAATCACTAATGGCTACAAGGATGAGAACTAAAGATATGCTCGAAATTGCAAAGGCTACTTCTGTTTTGGCTAAGGATTTATTTTCCCTGGAAATGTGGGGAGGAGCTACTTTTGATGTTGCCTATAGATTTTTAAAGGAATCTCCATGGACTAGATTAGAAGAATTGAGAAAGAGGATACCTAATATTTTATTCCAAATGTTACTAAGGGGGGCTAATGGGGTAGGATATAAAAACTATCCAGATAATGTTATAAGGGAATTTATAAAAGAATCTGCAGCTAGTGGAATAGATGTGTTTAGAATATTTGATTCATTAAACTGGTTAAAGGGAATGGAAATAGCCGTAGATGAAGTGTTAAAGAGTGGAAAGATAGCGGAAGTTTGTATATGTTATACTGGAGACATCCTAGATGATAGCAGGGATAAATATACTTTAGAGTATTATGTGAATATGGCCAAAGAGATTGAAAAGATGGGGGCTCATATACTTGGTATAAAAGACATGTCAGCTTTATTAAAACCTTATGCTGCTTTTAAGCTTATTAAAGCACTAAAAGAGGAAATATCAATACCAATACATCTTCATACCCATGATACTAGCGGAAATGGAGTTGCAACAGTTTTAATGGCAGCAGAAGCTGGAGTGGACATTGTAGACACTGCTTTTAACAGTATGTCAGGATTAACGAGTCAGCCGGCTTTAAATTCTATAGTGGCAGCTTTAGAAAATACTTATAGAGACACGGGAATAAATCTCGATGATATTCAGAAAATCTCTGATTATTGGAGTGCAGTAAGGCCTGTTTATAGTCAATTTGAATCAGACTTAAAATCAGGTACAACAGAAATTTATAAGTATGAAATACCTGGAGGTCAGTATTCAAATTTAAAACCTCAAGTAGAAAGTTTTGGATTAGGCCATAGGTTTAGCGAAGTTAAGGAAATGTATAAAAAAGTAAATGAAATGTTAGGAGATATTATAAAGGTTACTCCATCTTCTAAAGTGGTAGGAGATATGGCAATATTTATGGTAAAAAATGACCTAACTCCTGAAAATATATATGAAAAAGCTAAAGATATGGCGTTCCCTGATTCAGTAGTAGCTTATTTTAAGGGAATGATGGGGCAACCAATGGGTGGTTTTCCTAAAAAACTTCAACAATTGGTTTTAAAAGGCGAAGAGCCTATTACTTGTAGGCCTGGTGAATTATTAGAGCCTGAGGATTTTGATAAAATAGAGAAATATTTAAAAGAAAAATTTAATATAGAACCTACTAAAAAAGATTTATTAAGCTATGCACTGTATCCTAAGGTATTTGAAGATTATCTAAAATATATTGATGAATTTGGGGACTTAAGCCGAATGGGAAGTGATGTATTTTTCCATGGATTATATGAGGGTGAAACCTGTGAAATAGAGATTGCTGAAGGTAAAGTTTTAGTTATAAAGCTTTTGGAGATAGGTAGACTGGATAATGAAGGAAATAGAACTGTTGTATTTGAGGTAAATGGTAACAGGAGAGAAATAAAGATACATGATAAGGCTAGCAATGTTAGAAGCCAAACTAATTTTACTAAAATGGCAGATCCTTCAAATAAACTAGAGGTAGGAGCTAGCATTCCGGGAACGGTAGTAGAGGTGCTTGTAAATGAGGGAGATGAAGTTAAAGAAAATCAAACTTTGGTAGTAATAGAGGCTATGAAGATGGAAACAAATATTAAATCTCCTGCATCTGGGATAGTAGAATTAGTAACTGTAAAAAAAGGACAGCAGGTCAAATCCGGGGAGCTATTGATTAAGTTGAAATAGAATTAAGAGAAGAACATTAAAAAGCAATAATATTCAAAAGGATTTTCTAGGTAATATATAGAATGTAGATGAAATATAATTGTTAAAAATTGTATGCAAGGGGGAGAAAATTTTGGGGAAGACATTAGGAATTATAGGTGGAATGGGGCCATTAGCTACAGTAAATCTATTTAAGAAAATTGTTTTACTTACTGATGCTAGATGTGATCAGGACCATTTAAATATATTAATTTATAATAATACATCTATACCTGATAGAACTGATTATCTTATAGGCTCTGGTGAAGATCCTACTGATTATCTGATAGAGTCAGCTCGAAAACTCGAATCAATGGGAGCAGATTATTTAATTATGCCTTGCAATACTGCCCATTACTTTTATGATAAGATAGTTGAACATATTAGCATACCTTTTCTTAATATGATAGAAGAGACGGCAAAATATATTACTAAGGAATATCCTCTTGAAAGGAAAGTAGGGCTTTTAGCGACAGAAGGAACCTGTAAAACTGGTGTGTATAACAATGTTCTAAATAAGTATGGGATAGATGTAATAAAACCAACCAAAGATAAACAGAAACATGTAACTGATTTGATTTATGATATAAAGAAGGGTAAGGCCAATATCAGTTTAGAAGGATATTATAATGTTATAGATGAATTAAAGGAAAAGGGGGTTAATATTTTTATATTAGGTTGTACAGAACTTTCTGTTGCATATGAAATGTTTAATATGGAAGGAAATTTTGTTGATCCAGTAGAAATACTTGCTAAAAAGGCTATAGGTTTTGCAGGTAAAAAAGTAAAAGGGGAGTGAGGGTATGTGAAAGGACAGAAGAGAATAAGGGACTATGGGATTATTATAGGAGAATTAAATCCGGGGGAAAAAAATGCTATAACAGATGTGAAAGGTGTAAAAGTAGGACATGTTACTTTAGATAATGGTTCTGTAAAAACTGGTGTTACGGCAATTTTGCCACATGAGGGGAATATATTTAAAGATAAAGTGATTGCAGCAAGTCATGTAATAAACGGATTTGGCAAAACTACAGGTACTATTCAGATTGAAGAGCTTGGAACTATTGAAACTCCTATAATTTTAACAAATACTCTTAGTGTTGGTTTGGCAAGTGATGCTTTAATTGAATATATGCTAAAAGAAAATGAAGATATAGGGGTTACAACAGGAACAGTAAATCCTGTAGTTTGTGAGTGTAATGATGGATATCTCAATGATATTAGAGGAAGACACGTAAAGAAAGAACATGTATTTGAAGCTATACAGAATGCAGATGTTGAGTTTGAAGAAGGTGCTGTAGGAGCTGGAACTGGGATGTCATGTTATGGGTTAAAAGGAGGAATAGGTTCAGCTTCTAGGCAAATTGAATTGAATAGTGAAATATATACAGTTGGGATACTTGTTTTATCTAACTTTGGCAAAAAAGAAAATTTAATTGTAAATGGTGTTAGAGTTGGTAAGATGATTAGTGAAAGAGATAAAGTTAAACATAATGAAAGTGATAAAGGTTCTATAATAATTATATTAGCGACAGATATACCGATGACTTCGAGACAGCTTAAAAGGATTTCAAGAAGAGCAGTTATAGGTCTTAGCAGAACCGGGTCATATATGGGGAATGGAAGTGGAGAGATAGTAATTGGCTTTACTACATCGAATAGAGTTAATCATTATGAAAAAGAGACTATGATTAATATAAAAATGTTTAATGAAAATAAAATAGATGTAGTGTTTAGAGCTGTAGCAGAAGCTACTGAAGAAGCTATTTTAAATTCTCTAATTTGTGCTGATACTACTAAAGGAAGAGATGGTCATATAAGATATTCATTAAAAGAATATATTGATTTAATATAGAAATTTCTGAATAAGAATATAGTAGCTAGCATATTGCTAGGACAATATTAAAAAATCATGAACTAAAGCGTTACTTTGTTTATCATGTAACTACTGAGGAAGTGGATTTTAATTTTTTCAAAAAATGGCTCTTTATCCTATTTAAATAGGATAAAGAGCCTAAAAATTTTCTTAGGACTGATAGAATTTCTATAAACTAATAACTTCATATTCTTGTTTTAAAGTATTTATAAACAATATCTTCTTTCTGAGAAGTTCTCCTCTTCCAATAAGTAGCTTTAGTATTTCACTTGTCATATTTATTTCATTTTAAAATATACGAATAACGAAAGACGAAAGGCTAATAACTAGGATACTTTATTAAAAGTATAATTGAAAGGATTATATTATGTGTTATAATAATATTAAATATTATTTTATCTTCTGTTTTTGCTAGGAGAGTGGCATAGATGAGAGAAGAGATTAGTGCAGGCGGGGTAGTTTATTTTGGTAATGCTATCCTGTTGCTTCGAAAATATAATGGCGATTGGGTATTACCTAAAGGGAAAGTAGAAGATAATGAAAAACTTAAAGAAGCAGCGGCTAGAGAAGTGTTTGAAGAAGGTGGTGTTAAAGCAGAAATAATAAAGTACTTAGGTAAAATAAATTATACATTTAGGCATATAGGCGAAAAAGAAGAAATAGTCAATAAAACTGTGCATTGGTTTTTGATGGCCGCAAAAAATATGGAGTGTATACCTTTAAAAAAAGAAGGATTCATAGATGCAAGATTTGTTCATATAAATAGAGCTACAGAACTTGCTAAGTATGATGATGAGAGGAAGATTATTGTTAAAGCGATAAAGGAAATGTAATATTGATTAATTTATAGGAGTAGATGTAAAATGTCATTCTCGTCTAAAACTAAAAATGAATTATCCAGATTAGAAATAGATAATGAGTGCTGTCTTATATCAGAGCTGGCAGCTTTAATACGTATGAGTGGTTCTATACAAATAATAGGTTTGGGAAAGGTAAATATTAAATTTTCAACAGAGAACGCAGCTATAGCTAGAAGAATCTTTACTTTATTAAAAAAATTGTATAATGTTCAATGTGAGGTTATGGTTAGGAAAAATAGGCAGTTAAAGAAAAATAATAGTTATTTGATGATTGTAAATAATGTAGATGAAGCAAAGCGAATATTGGAGGATACAGGTATTTTTACAAGGGATAGTAATAATCACTTTGAAATAAATTATGGTATACCAGATAAACTAGTAAAAAACAGATGTTGCAAAAGAGCATACATCCGAGGTGCTTTTTTAGGAGGAGGTTCTTTAAGCGACCCTGAAAAAACATATCATCTAGAATTTGTTACTAACAGTATTAAACATAGTGAAGATTTATGTAAATTAATAAATTCTTTTGGTTTAAATTCAAAAATTGTAATTAGAAAAGATAATTTTGTGGTATATATAAAAGAGGGAGAGCAAATAGTTGATTTGCTTAACATAATAGGTGCTCATACTGCGTTATTAAAGTTAGAGAATATTAGAATACTTAAAGACGTTAGGAATAATATAAATAGAATAGTAAATTGTGAAACTGCCAATTTAAGCAAGACCATTAATGCAGCATTGAGGCAGATAAAAAATATAGAATACATAGATAGAACTATTGGCATTGATAAATTGCCAGAAAACTTGGTAGATATTGCAAGATTAAGACTGATTAACAGAGAAGCAAGCCTTAAAGAACTAGGACAAATGTTAGATCCTCCTATAGGTAAATCTGGTGTAAACCATAGACTAAGAAAAATAGAACAAATAGCAGAAGAATTAAAAAAAGAGAGGGGGGAATTAGATGGAAAAGAGGACAATTACAGTAAAAAATAAAGCAGGATTACATGCTAGACCAGCAGCACTATTCGTACAAACAGCTGGGAAATTTTTAAGTGAAATTACTGTAAAAAAAGATGACAAAGAAGTTAATGCAAAGAGTATAATGGGAATCATGGCTTTGGGAGTATCCCAAGGTAATGAGATTACTATAATAGCTAGAGGTGAAGATGAAAAAGAAGCTGTGGAGGCTTTAGTAGACTTATTAGAAAATAAGTTAGATGAAGAGTAGGTTGTACCTACTCTTTTTTTATTACTTATCATATGTTTAATTTGAGCTATTGGATAGCAATTATCATTTTTAAGCTATAATTAAAACTTAATTACTATATGAATTTATTTAGTGATAATATAGTACTATTTTTATGTATAAATTAAATGTTTTTTTGATACAATTTGGACAATTAAGAAAATTTAGTTTATAATATTATTAACGATTATTATGAAAAGGTTGGGTAAATATGAAATTAATAGCAATTGAGGATTTGACACAAGGGATGAAAGTAGCAAAGCCTGTCTATAAATCGAATGGCAGCGTTTTGCTGAGTGAAGGAATAGTACTTAAAGATTCGTATATACAAAAGCTAAAGGAACTAGACATAAAACGAATATACGTCTATGATGATGAATATACTCAGGATATAATAAAAAAAGATACTAGAGATAAAGCAAAAAAGCTAATAAAGAACGTAATGAATGAATTGAACGTTTCAAGTGAAGTACATATCGATGAGATTCTTATTATAGTGAACCAGATTATAGAAGAAATACTTTCTAAAGATGAACTTCTTATAAGGTTAGAAGAAATTAGAACAGTAGATGAATATACTTTTGGACATTCTATTAATGTATCTGTTTTGTCAATTATTACTGGTGCATGTTTAGGGTATACAAAAGAAAAGCTAAAAGAATTAGGCGTTGGTGCAATGCTTCATGACATAGGAAAAGTTAGAGTGCCTGATAGCATATTAAATAAGCCAGGCAAACTTACAAAACAGGAGTTTCTTGAAATTAAAAAACATACAATCTATGGTTATGACATACTTAAAACTATAAAAGACATAAGTGAAACGAGTAGACTTATAGCTTTATATCATCATGAAAGAATTGACGGACATGGATATCCTCTAAGTATAAAAGGAGATGAGATACACGAATTTGCAAAAATTGTATCGATAGCAGATGTATATGATGCTTTAACTTCTGATAGAGTTTATAAAAAGAGGATAAAAAATTATCAGGCTGTTGAGTATTTGTTAACGATGAGAGGGCATCAGTTTGATTATGACATTACAAAAATATTTGTTAACAATATAGCTTTATATTCCATTGGAGAAGGAGTACTTTTAAATACTGGTGAGAAAGGAGTTGTAATAAAAGTTAATAAAGATTTTCCAACAAGACCTGTTATAAAAATTTTATATGACAGTAAAGGAGATAGATTAATCAAGCCAGTAGATGTTGACTTGATGCTTGAAAATTCAAAAGTAATAATAGATACTGTTGATGATATAAAGTAATAGTTTTTTGGTATAATTAAGATAGTGATTTATCACTATCTTTTTTTCTATTTAATTTCTGCCCCTTTAAGGAGTGTTGATTAAATGACTAAACATGAAAAAATAATTAAATATATAGAGGAATTAGAAGTTGGTTCAAAAATTTCTGTAAGAAGTATTGCACAGCAATTAGATGTTAGTGAGGGGACAGCTTATAGAGCTATAAAAGAGGCAGAGAGTAGAGAAATTGTTAAAACGATGCCGAGAGTAGGAACTGTCAGAATAAAAAAAGTTGAAAAAGGTAATATTGAGAAATTGTCATTTGCCGAAGTCGTTAATATAGTAGAAGGTTCTATACTTGGCGGGCATGAAGGAATTCATAAAATGTTGAATAAATTTATAATAGGAGCTATGACTATAAAGGAAATGGAAAAATATTTACAGCCTGGTAGTTTAGTTATAGTTGGAGATAGAGAAGAAGTTTATGAGAAAGCACTAGATAAAGGTTGTGCGATATTGATAACTGGTGGTTTTGGATGTAGCGAACGTATAAAAGAAAAAGCGAATATAAAAAAACTTCCTATAATTACAACAGCTTATGATACCTTTACAATAGCTACTATAATAAATAAGGCTATATATGAAAGAAAAATAAAGAAAGATATCTTATTAGTTGAAAATATAATGGACAAGAATCCTCCATATATGTTTGAATATCAAAATATTGGCGAATGGAAACAAAATGTAATCACACGTAAATTAAGCAGTTTTACAATTGTTGATAAAGATATGAACGTAGTTGGAATAGTAACTCCTAAAGATGTTACTGGTATCGAAGATAAAGTACTTTTAAAAGAAGTAATGACCAAAGAACCGATTACTTTGCCGAGAACAACTTCTGTTGCTTATGTTTCTCATATAATGACTTGGGAAAATATAGAGATAATTCCAATAGTAAATGGTAAAAAATTAATAGGAGTTGTAAATAGACAAGATGTAATTAGAGCTTTAAGATACATGAAAAGCCAGCCACATATAGGTGAAACTGTAGAAGATATGATTATTGATAATTTTAATTTAGAGATAATGAGCAATGGATTAAGATTTAAAGGTGAAGTTATACCACTAATGCTAAATCAGTTAGGGGCTGCAAGTTGTGGTACAATGGCTATGATTATGGCAGCGGCAGGTTCTATTACCATTAAAGAGAAGAAACATTATGATGTATTTACTGATAGTTTTATGGTATACTTTATAAAACCTTTACAAGTTGACAATAAAATTGAAATAGTTACAGATATAATAGATATGGGGAGAAACTTCTGTAAGGTTGATATAGAAATATTACACAACAAGGATGTAGTAGCTAAAGCAATGATGTCAGCAAAAATTTTGAAAAAGTAAGTTTAAAGTTTAATATTTCACATATGGGGATGTGTTAATATGGAAAACATAAAAAAATTTGTGCATTTGCATGTCCATACTGAATATAGCTTATTAGATGGAGCTGCTAGGATCAGTAAGCTTATAGATAGGGTTAAGGAGTTAGGAATGGATAGCATAGCTATTACTGATCACGGCTCCATGTTTGGTGTTGTAGAGTTTTATAGAACTGCATTAAAAAAAGGAATAAAGCCAATTATTGGTTGTGAGGTATATATCTCAAGAGGTAAATATACAGAAAAGGACCCTAATAGAGATAAGTTTCAATACCATTTAGTTTTACTTGCTGAAAATAATGAGGGATATTCTAATTTAATTAAGATAGTTTCAGAAGGTTATGTAAATGGATACTATTATAAGCCTAGAGTAGACTCAACTGTATTGAGTAGATATAGTAAAGGCATAATAGCTTTAAGTGCTTGTCTTGGTGGGGAAGTTCAGTATCATATACTTAACAATAATTACAAAAAGGCTAAAGAAGTAGCACTTAAATATAGAGAAATATTTGGTAAAGATAATTTTTATTTAGAACTTCAAGACCACGGAATGAAAGATCAGAAATATGTAAATAATGAGCTAATCAGATTGAGTAGAGAAACTAATATACCACTTGTTGCTACTAATGACGTTCATTATATTAATCAAAATGATGCTAAAGTGCATGATATTCTTTTGTGTATCCAAACGGGCAAGACAATTAACGATAAGGATAGAATGAGATTTCCAACTTCTGAATTTTACTTAAAATCACCTGAAGAGATGTGTAGTCTATTTCCAAACATACCTGAAGCAATTGAAAACACAGTAAAAATAGCTCAGAGATGTAATGTAGAGTTTGATTTTAATACTTTACATTTACCTAAATATGATGTACCTGAAGGATATACCAATTCACAATACTTGAGAAAACTATGTTACGAAGGACTTAAGAAGAGATATAAGGTAATTACAGATGAGATAAAAGAAAGGCTTGATTATGAAATTAATATTATAGAAAGTATGGGTTATGTTGACTATTTCTTGATAGTGTGGGACTTTATTAAGTTTGCAAAGGATAATGGAATAATGGTAGGCCCTGGAAGAGGCTCGGCAGCAGGAAGCTTGGTTTCTTACACTTTAGGAATTATTGACATAGATCCTCTTAAATATGGTTTAATTTTTGAGAGATTTTTAAATCCTGAAAGGGTTACTATGCCCGATATAGATATAGATTTCTGCTATGAGAGAAGAGAAGAAGTTATCAATTATGTTATAAATAAATATGGAAAAGATAGAGTAGCACAAATAGTAACTTTTGGTACTATGGCAGCAAGAGGTGCTATCAGGGATGTTGGTAGAGCTTTAGATATGCCATATGGAGATGTGGATTATATAGCAAAACAAATACCTATGGAATTAGGAATAACTATAGATAAGGCATTAGAGACTAATAATAAGCTATTTAAATTATATCAAGAAGATGAAAAAGTAAGAGAGTTAATCGATTTGGCAAGAGCTGTTGAAGGAATGCCAAGACATACTTCAATACATGCTGCAGGGGTAGTTATTTCAAAAGAACCTATAACAGAATATGTTCCTTTATCAAGGAATAATGATTCAATAACTACTCAATTCACTATGACTGAGCTTGAAGAACTAGGATTATTAAAAATGGATTTCTTAGGGCTTAGAACGCTTACGGTAATTAGAAATGCTATTGAGTTAATTAAGCAAAACTATGGGATTGAAGTAGATTTTTCTAATTCTAATTATGATGATAAAAAAGTATATGAAATGTTTAGTAAAGGTGAAACTCTAGGAGTATTCCAATTTGAAAGTTCTGGAATGAGACAATTTCTTAAAGAATTAAAGCCTACATCATTTGAAAATATAATAGCGGCAAATTCACTATTTAGACCAGGACCAATGAAGCAGATACCAAAATATATCGAAAATAAGAATAATCCTAGTAAGATAAAATATGCTCATCCAAAACTTGAGCCAATACTAGGAGTAACTTATGGCTGTATGGTTTACCAAGAGCAAGTAATGCAGATAGTTAGAGATATTGGTGGCTTTAGCATGGGGCGTTCAGACTTAGTTAGAAGAGCTATGGGTAAAAAGAAAATGGACGTAATGGAAAGAGAAAGAAAACATTTTATATATGGTAAGTTAAATGAAAATGGAGAGGTTGAGATTCCTGGTGCAATAAGAAACGGTGTAGACGAAGAAACAGCGAATAAGATATATGATGAAATGATAGACTTTGCAAAATATGCATTTAATAAATCGCATTCTGCTGCCTATGCTGTCTTAGCATATCAAACGGCATGGCTTAAATGTTATTATCCAGTTGAGTTTATGGCTGCATTGATATCGAGTGTTATGGGAAATACAAATTCAGTTTCATTGTATATACAAGAATGTAAAAGGCTTGGTATTGAAATTTTACCACCAGATGTAAACGAAAGTTATAGTAATTTTACGGTCAATGAAGGGAAAATAAGATTTGGATTAGCAGCTGTAAAAAATGTAGGAATACCTGCTATTGAAGCTATTATTAAAGCGAGAGAAACAGGTGGAAAATTTAAAAGTTTTACAGATTTTTGTAAGAGAGTAGACTTAAATTCTGTAAATAAAAGGGCAGTAGAGAGTCTGATAAAATGTGGAGCATTCGATTCGTTAGGAGTAAAGAGAGCACAGCTTTTAGCAGTATATGAGAGAGTTATGGAAAGCATACATCAAGATAAAAAAAGAAATATAGAAGGACAATTTTCATTGTTTGAATCTATTTCTGATTCTAATAAAGAGGTTTATACAGATGATTTACCAGATATAGAAGAATTTCCTGATAAAATTCTTTTATCTATGGAAAAAGAGATGCTGGGTATATATTTAAGTGGGCATCCATTAGCGTCTTACGAAAAAGAATTAAAAAGGATTTCAAATATAACTACAAGTGAAATATATGAGTCATTAGAGGAAACTGAAAACGAAAATGAGAATCTTGAATTCTTGGATGGTAAGGAAGTTGTCATTGGAGGAGTTATTACGAGTAAGAAAAATAAAATTACTAAAAACAACAACATTATGGCTTTTGCAACTCTTGAGGATTTATATGGTTCTATAGAATTAATAATCTTTCCTGCTACGTATGAGAGATATTCAAATTATATAAATGAGGATAGTTTAGTAATAGTAAAAGGTAGATTAAGCATACATGAAGAAGAAGAGCCTAAAATTATTTGTGATAGTTTTAGCCCTCTCACTAAAACGAATAGAGAGAAACTATATTTAAAGATACCTAAGAATAAATCATTGAGTGTGCTAAATGAGATTAAAAGCATACTTTCAAACTATACAGGTAATGTCCCTGTATATGTATATTTAGAGAATAAGAATAGAACAATAATGGCAGAGAGGGATTATTGGGTAGATGCAACAAATGATAAATTAATAAATAATTTGAAAAAACTATTAGGACAGGATTGTGTTAAAGTTTGCTAGAGTAGATGCTATTGCACATATTATTTAATCAGAGAAGTGTTTATGATATTTTTAGATGAAGTATCTTTAAGTAGATTATTATTTGTCAATTTGTTTTTAGTGTAAAACTGTATTTTATATGTTATAATATGTGTATTAGTTCTATTTAGCGCATTAATTTTTAGAAAACATATTGAAATATATAATTAGTTAGGGTAGAATAGAAAATTGTAATATTATACAAAAAATATTTTTTATGATATATGGGACATTTTATGACCATGATGGTAGAAAAGTGAGGAGGTAATAGAAATGAAAACTATAGGAGTTTTGACAAGCGGTGGAGACGCTCCTGGTATGAATGCTGCGGTTAGAGCAGTTGTAAGAACAGCAATATATAATGGACTTAAGGTAATGGGAGTAAAACAAGGATATAATGGGCTTATTAATGGTAATATTGAGGAGATGAATTTATCATCTGTAGCAGACATTATACATAGAGGTGGAACTATATTAAGAACAGCAAGATGTGAAGAATTTAAAACTGAAGAAGGTAGAAAGAAAGCTCTTACAGTTTTAAAAGTTTTCGGAATTGAAGGTTTAGTAGTTATAGGTGGGGACGGTTCGTTCCAGGGAGCAAAAAAATTAAGTGAGTTAGGTATTCCTACAATTGGTATTCCAGGTACTATAGATAATGATTTAGGTTATACTGACTATACAATAGGTTTCGATACAGCTGTTAATACAGTTTTAGATGCGATTAGTAAAATAAGAGATACATCAACTTCTCATGGTAGAGCAGTAATAGTAGAGGTTATGGGTAGACATTGTGGAGACATAGCTTTATATGCAGGTCTTGCTGGAGGAGCAGAAAGTGTTATTGTTCCAGAAGAAGGATTCGATATAGATGATGTATGTAAAAGATTAATTCAGGGAAGAAATAGAGGTAAATTACACAGTATAATTTTATTAGCAGAAGGTGTAGGTAGAGCTTATGAATTAGGTCAAGAAATTCAGGAAAAAACAGGTATAGAGACTAGAGTTACTGTATTAGGCCATATTCAAAGAGGAGGAAGTCCAACAGCTTTCGATAGGATTTTAGCAAGTAAAATGGGAGCTAAAGCTGTAGAATTATTATTAGAAGGTAAATCGGGTAGAGTAATAGGTGTTAAAGGAAATGAGTTATTTGATATGGATATTGATGAAGCACTTTCATTAGAGAAAAACTTTGATAAAGGTATGTATAATTTGACTAAGATACTTTCAATATAATAACAGGAGGTTATGCAAATGAAACGCACAAAAATAGTTTGTACAATAGGGCCTTCATCAGAGAATGAAGAGGTTTTAAGACAGCTTATTCTAAATGGTCTTAATGTTGTTAGATTAAACTTTTCACATGGTGATCATGAAGAGCATAAAAGAAGAATAGATTTAGTTAAAAAATTAAGAGAAGAGTTAGATATGCCTGTAGCTATTATGTTGGATACTAAAGGGCCAGAGATTAGAACAGGTAACTTTGAAAGAGGAGCAGAAGAATTAAAAGAAGGTCAAGAATTTATTCTTACAACAAGAGATGTTTTAGGAAATGATAAGATTTGCAGCATCACTTATAAGGGATTACCTAATGATGTGAAAAAAGGAGATATTATACTTATAGATGATGGACTAATTGGTTTAGAAGTTATAGATATCATAGATGGTACTGATATAAAATGTATTGTAAAAAACGCTGGAACAATTAAGAATAAAAAAGGAGTTAACGTACCAGGAGTAAAAGTAAATCTTCCTGCTATAACTGAAAAAGATAGAGCAGATATAGAGTTTGGTATCAAGAATGGAATTGATTTTATAGCTGCTTCATTTATTAGAAAAGCTGCAGACGTTATAGAGATAAGAAAGATTTTAGAAGAGAATAATGCAGAACATATACAAATTATTTCAAAAATAGAGAACCAAGAAGGTGTGGACAATATAGATGAAATACTAGAGGTATCTGATGGTATAATGGTAGCAAGAGGAGACCTTGGAGTTGAAATACCAACAGAAGAAGTGCCATTAGTACAAAAAATGATTATTAGAAAATGTAATGAAGCAGGTAAACCTGTAATTACAGCAACTCAAATGCTAGATTCAATGATAAGAAACCCAAGACCAACAAGAGCAGAGACTACTGACGTAGCAAATGCTATTATGGATGGAACTGATGCAATAATGCTATCAGGTGAAACTGCAGCAGGTAAATATCCTGTAGAAGCAGTTAAAACAATGGCTAATATAGCAAAGAGAACAGAGGCATCACTTGATTACAAAGCGATTTTAAGATCAAAAACAGTAGGTAAAGATATTACAATTACAAATGCAATAAGTCATGCGACTTGTGCAACAGCTGAAGATTTAGGAGCTACAGCAATTATAACAGCAACTTCATCAGGATATACAGCAAAAGCTGTATCAAAATTCAGACCAAGTGCTCCGATTATTGCAGCTACACCAAATAAGCAGGTTATGAGAAGATTAGCTATAGTTTGGGGAGTATATCCAATATATGCAGAGCATTCAGGTTCAACTGATGAAGTAATAGAAGTATCTGTAAAAAAAGCACTTGAAAAAGGATTAATAAATAGTGGTGATTTAGTAGTTATTACAGCTGGAGTTCCTGTAGGAGTAGCTGGTAGTACAAACTTAATAAAAGTACACATAGTAGGAGATGTAGTATTAAAGGGTACTGGTATAGGTAATAAGACAGCAATTGGTAAAGTATGTATAGCACAAAATGCAGAAGAAGCTGAAAAGAAATTTAATGATGGAGATATATTAGTTACAGTGAATACTGATAAAGAAATGGTTAAATATATGGAAAGAGCAGCTGCCGTTATAACAGAAAAAGGTGGGTTAACTTCACATGCTGCTATTGTTGGTATTAATATAGGAAAACCTGTAATAGTAGGAGCAGAAAATGCAACTAAAGAACTAAAAGACGGAGAAACTGTAACAGTAGATTGTATAAGAGGTTTAGTGTATAAAGGAAAGACACAGGTATTATAAAAAAGTCTTCTATTAAAATATTTTTAAGGTAGACTTTTTTGAAACACATTACAAAAATTATATTTTATAAAATTAGAAATATAATTTTCTATGTGTTATAAAAAGTAGTGGTTTTATTCCACTACTTTTTGTTTTTAACTGCATTTGAAATTTATTTTTTAAGTAAAAAACACTTCATATATTCCCATATGAAGCGTTTTTTTAATATTATGAAAATTTGTGAAATCTGACTCCTTTATTCCCGTAACTCTTTTATAGCTCCTAAACAACTTTTTATATAAGAAACTGTATATGTTACAAACGCTAAAATATAAATACCAAAAAATACTCTTAATATAAAATTTTCTATAGGTATAAATTGCATCGTTATAAAAGCTTCATAATACAACGGTAAAGATAACAAATACATGTTTTCTAAAAGAAATGGCATCCAAGACATATTCAATACTAATAGTACACTCCAAACACTTAATGTAAGTATTGATACTTTTTTATTTTTATACACTAAATCAATAATACATAAAGCTGTTGCAATTAGAGTGATAAATCTATAGATGCTATACGGTATTTCCATTATGGGTTGATACCATACTGTTGAATCACCCGTATATTTTATAGGACCACCATTTACAAAATCCATATTATCAAAGCTATTATAACCATCATAGTTTATATATTCGTAAATCATAAATGATGTTTATATTAAAAATACACAAATTATTAGAAATGGTATAATATACTTAATAAACCAAGTAATTACCATTCTATTTTTCATCTGCTTTATCTCCTAACTCTTTTATAAGTATATGTTTTATCTTCTAAAGTTTCCTATCCATTAGTTTCATCAGGGGAATAATCCTCCTGACTAATTCCACCTGCTTCTAATATTTGAGAAGCAAAGTTTGTACAATCACTAATAAACTTATCATATTTAGGTGTATTATATGATGTTGCATAAATGGCTTTATTTACAGTCTTGTTTATAGTAATTATTATACTCTCTAATTCCAATTTTGTAAACATTTTCATTGTAAATATTTTTCGGCATAATTCGTATTTTCTTATCCACGATATTTTTTATTCTTTTTTTCAAAAAGAAGAGGTGGATTAAAAATGTTTCTATTTTCCAATTACTGCCCCAAAGCTATATACCTACGGTGTAGATAATCCAATAGTAGCTATAGAGAACTTTACAGCAATTACTTTAAGAAATGTTATAGGGGAACTAGAACTTGATGAAATATTAACATTAAGGACAAAGATGAGAAGCATATTAGATGATAGGATATAAGAGTAGGCTTGTAAGGCCTACTCTCTATAATTTACAAGGGGTTATATCAAAAGTGTTTTATAATTTTTTCATATACATCATTCGGAACTTTATAATATCTATTTACCATTTTATCATATTAATATATCATATTTATAATATTTTTTTGTTTCTGATCAGCAATAGGTAATAAATATAATAAGCTTAGTTTTTGTCTAATTACTGACATAAATCCAATTAGCACTAGACACCAAAATGAATCATATATTTATTCTCTTGTTTTGCTTTTCTGATTAGTTTCAACAACTCCATAAGGCTATAATCTTGTTTAATTCTAGGATCATTAGAAACTATAGTTTCAAATATTGATAATGATTCGGGTGGTATT
>NZ_JBFWFX010000008.1:0-105195 GCF_050286925.1 Caloranaerobacter longqiensis | reverse complement strand
TTCAACTCTTATATCTTTTTCTTCTAATACTTTCTTAATTTCAAATGCATATTCGTTAAACTTATCAGAAATAGGTAATATACTTACTTGTACAGGTGCTAACCAAACAGGAAATTTACCTGCATAATGCTCTATTAAAATCCCAATAAATCTTTCAATACTTCCAAAGATAACTCTATGAAGCATTATTGGTCTATGCTTATTTCCATCACTTCCTACATATGTTAAATCAAACCTTTGTGGCATTTGGAAATCTAACTGTATTGTTCCACACTGCCATGTCCTACCGATAGCATCCTCTAAATGAATATCTATTTTCGGACCATAAAAAGCTCCATCACCTTCATTAATCTTATACTCAAGTCCCTTCTCTTCTAATGCTTCTTTAAGTGCATTTGTTGCCAATTCCCATTCTTCATCAGTTCCCATAGAATTTTCTGGTCTTGTTGAAAGTTCTACATGATACTTGAACCCAAATATACTATAAACATAGTCAACAAAATCAATTACACCTTTTATCTCATCTTTTACCTGTTCTGGTAACATGAAAATATGTGCATCATCTTGAGTAAATGATCTAACTCTCATAAGCCCGTGTAATACTCCAGATAATTCATGTCTGTGCACTAAACCTAATTCACACATTCTAATAGGGAAATCTCTATAACTATACATCTTTCTCTTATAAAGCAGCATTGCTCCTGGGCAGTTCATAGGTTTTATAGCATATTGGACAGAATCAATATTTGTAAAATACATATTTTCTTTATAGTGATCCCAGTGTCCAGACCTATGCCATAATTCCTCATTTAATATAATAGGTGTTTTTACCTCTCCATATCCTCTCTTAACATGCTCTTTTCTCCAAAAATCTTCTAAAATATTTCTGATAACCATTCCTTTAGGATGGAAGAACGGGAATCCTGGCCCTTCTTCTTGTATACTAAATAAATCTAATTCTTTACCTAACTTTCTATGGTCTCTTTTCTTAGCTTCTTCAAGTCTATGCAGATACTCATCTAAATCCTTTTTCTTTTCAAAAGAAGTTCCATATATTCTCTGAAGCATCTTATTGTTTTCATCCCCACGCCAATATGCTCCAGCTATACTTAACAATTTTATTGCTTTAACCTTTTTCGTATTTGGTAAGTGTGGTCCGGCACATAAATCAACAAATTCGCCTTGTTTGTAAAAAGATATTACTGCATCTTCAGGTAAATCCATTACCAATTCAACTTTATAATCTTCACCTCTATCTTTTAAGAATTTTATCGCTTCTTCTCTTGGCAGTTCGAACCTTTCTATATCAAGCTGTTCCTTAACAATCTTTTTCATTTCTGCTTCAATCTTTTCTAAATCTTCTGGTGTAAATTTATGCTCTGAATCAAAATCATAATAAAAACCATTTTCGATAGCAGGCCCTATTGCTAGTTTAGTATTTGGATATAATCTTTTAACAGCTTGTGCAAGAATATGGGCACTTGTATGTCTGAAAATGTCTGCTCCTTCATCATCACTAAACTTCAATATACTTATCGAAGCATCTTCTTCAATTATATGATTTAATTCCACTACCTTTCCATTTAATTTAGCTCCTACAGCCACTCTAGCTAATCCACTACTTATATCATTAGCTACATCAAATACAGTAACACCCTTTTCATACTCTCTTACAGAACCATCTGGTAGAGTAATTTTTATTTTCGCCATCTGCATCCCTCCTAAATTATTTTTGATACTAGATGATTGATATTAGATACTAGGTACTTGGTACTAGATGCTAGGTATTTAGTGTTATTTTATTATGCCTTAAAAAATAAAAACTCCCGGCCCCAACATATAGCTAGGGACGGGAGATATCCCCGCGGTTCCACCCTAATTGGTATAAACCCTCTTAATGACTTTAACGCAGTCAACGGAAATCCTTACCCTAAAATTAGGTTTCGGATACAACTCAGGGGCAGTTTTCAACTAGTCATATCTTAGGGAGACTCTCAGCCTACGGTACTCCCCTCTCTTTAAGACTGTTTCTAGTCTACTCTTCCCTTCACAGCTTTAGCATATGAATTTTTAATAAATTATAAATATATTTTATATTTTTGTCAAGAAAAATATGTACTTTATGTGATTATTTTATGATAATGCCGCATCAATAAAAATCTTTTATCTAATTATTTTTTGCTTAAAAAATGCAACCACTCTAATATTTCACTTAAGGCCAATAATATAAACGAAACAGCGATAAAAAAAGTAACTATTAATATTAATATTAAATAACTCCCAAATATTGATGTTTCCACAAGACCGTAGAGCAGAATAAAAACAGCTAAAAAGATACATATATAAGCTAATTTCTTTAATATGTTTTTAATTTCCATTAATATTGCCTCCTCGTATATTATAACTTATCTCCTAGCCTGAATAATCTAAATATCCATTTAAAAATAAACAACTTTTAAATGTGAACATCTGGCTATATACATATAGAATTTACAGGTATTTCTCAATAATAGTAATAATCATTATTTTCTTCTATAAAAATAAATTTTTAATTTTATTAATCACATTTTCCAATTCAATAAAAACTGTTCAAATATTCTAATAGATTTATTTCTAATAACAACATAATTAATCAGCAAAATACCCACTAAAACTAAAGGAGCAACAAATGATTTATTAAAAGTTAAAAAAATCGTCGATAAAATAATTCCCAAAATAACATAAAAAACTTTTAAACGTCTGAAACTTAAACTAAAATTGACAATAACTCCTTCTGATGTCTTTTCAATTTTTAATTTACATGAATCGGCATAACTTAAGATTGGATGTAATAATATGTTTTTCGATAATCTTAACTTGCTTACAGTCATTATCTCACATTTATTACCATCTTGCTTTAGCCTCAAACTTTCATGCTTATTAATTACCTCTTCTAACTTTGTGTAAAAGTCTTGTCCCTTTAAAAAAACTCTATGCATATTAACCACTCCCAAAATTTTCATTATTACTTTTTTATATCTCCTATTTATATTTCTTCTTCATTCGACTTAAATCTTATTTCAATACATGGATATTTGGAATTATATAGATTAAATGTTTTTACATTAAAAAATTTAGATGGTTCTTTTAAATTAATTCTAATGTAACTATTATCATATTCTTCATAAAATTCTACAGAGTTAAAGTAGCAATTCTCTTTAATATTTTCTAATTTCTGTTTATATAAATTACTATCTATTTTTGTATCTTCAAAACAAATAATTAGTTGATTTTTTTCTTCATTATAATTTATTTCTGTATTTGGTATATCTATAAAATCTGCATAAAACATAGCTTCAAAACCTTTTTGTGGTTTAAACATAATTTGTATTCCATTCAAAGTAGTTTCTATTTCAGCGATAATTTCATTTACTTTACTTCCGAGAAAAACTTTTTTATCAATTGGAAAATTTATATCTTTATGTCTTGCAATAAAATCATAATTACAATTAACATTTTCAGTACTTCTGATACAATGTATTTCAAATGGTGCTGTTCTTAAAGCACTTTCTGAATGTTCCCCATTTGCTAGCAACACTATGTAATTTTCATTTATTACTTCGTATGATTCAATAAAGCAATCTTCACTAGGTAAAATATCTCTATCTCCTGTTTTTAAATTAATCAATTCAAATCTATTTGATAAAGTAGGTTCTTGACTTTCAATTAAAACATAATCTGTATCATTTCTTTTGAATTTAGTTATATTGACTATTTCCGAGTCTGAAGCATCATATTCTTTTTTTATCTCTTCTATTGTTAATAAATTCTTACCGCTTTCTTGAACATTATTAACTTTTTTATCGTTATTCATTGTACACCCTGAAACTATAAATAAAGACATAATAATTACAAACAGTTTAATTTTCATAATTATTCTCTCCTATCTTTTTGCATAGTGTCAAAAGTTTAGAGCAAATTTAACACCCAAACATTGAAATTTAAATAATATAAAGGTACCGCCAATATAGCAAAATCACAAACTGCTTTTATAATACTCTTAGTTAATCTGTTGTAACTATATCTTCGATAAGGACCATATAGTAATATGGAGCCATTTCCTGGATTAGGTACATAAAGAGGTGATATAAAATTTGAGTTGGTAGAGTTTTTATATTCCATAATTTTATTTAATATATATTGTTTTATTGACTCATCAGTAAGTTCTCTTATATAGAAAGTTCCCATATCTGTATTTATTGTTATTTCCTCTGTTTTATCTTTATTGTTTTTTGAACTTATGTTTCTGTTATCATCAAATACAAACGCCTGTATACTTGAAAAACACATTGTTAATACAATAATCATGGTTATTATACGTTTAAATTTATTGTTCATTATTCTTCCGCCCATCTTGTTTATTAAATAAGTTAAGAACAAAGAACGTTGGTATTGCCATAAATAACCAATATAAATACTCGTTCTTTATTTCAAAAAAATCTATTAATAGGGTAGAACAAATAAAAAGTAGTAATGAAAGTGATTTGCCTATTTTGGTAAATGCAGTATTTTTTAGAATTCTTTCATATATGTAATAGAATGAAAATAATAAAAAAGTAGTCAACAAACTTTTTGGATTTAAAATATTCAGAATATTCATACAATCACCTCACCAAGAACCATTGTATAAGCTGAAACTATATAAACTAATTCTACTATTCAACTCTTGAATTTCACATATATTCACTATATACTTTATATTAAGCAGCCTATTAACTCTACCTAACATGCTTGCCGACATTTATTTGAGTTAGTAGGTTTTTTTATTTGGCGTTCTTGGGTATACCATATTCTCGCATCCTGTATCTAAATAAATATAATTATTATTACTAAACTTTTTATCCTCTCAATCTGCCATGATTTTCATCAGCTAATTCATATACAGTACCTCGTGTTGTTATGTTATTGTTAGTTACTTTCTAATTCTCTTAATGACATATTTTTTTCTTTTCTTAACTTTCGTATCTTTTCTCCTATAGTTAGTATTTCCATATTCCTCTCTCCGTTCACTTTTTGTTTATATTATTTGTTTTCTGTTTAACTTTATTATAAATTACTTTCTATTATTTGTAAATAATGTTTTTTTAGTACTTTTAAGTTGCCATTTACTATTTTAACCTTTGAAAATTAAACTTGAAATATTTTTCTAAATACGCTATAAATTAAGCCACTAAATTAATCCTTTTTAATTCAAGGACTTTCTTTTTTTATTAAGGCTGTATAGGGATTATTACTTTATTAGTTGTATAAAAAATAGGATTTGTAAATGTTACATTAATCTCTTGTTGTCCTTCTTTTATATTAGAAAGGATTAATTCTTTATAATCGTCATTAGTAATTTTTGAATTATTTTCTTCGCTAGGATCCACAAATATACACTTAACACCTTCCACTATATACTTATTTAATTCATTTTCATCTACATTGGCTAAAATATTATATAATTTCAATTCTTTTGTTCCAACTAGATTTTTATTAATAATCAACTTTACTTTTTGTGCTGCTTTTTCTATTAGCTTACAATCATTTTCTGGTGTCTTGTAATTAAAGCGTTCAATATAATCGACCCATTCAACACTATTAATTATTAAATTATTATCTCCAAGCTTTATATTAATTGGAAGTTCGTTATCTTTACTTATAGTTACTTTAGCTTGTAAATCTGTATCTTCAATTAGAATATAAGGAATAACTAATTTTATACATGGCTCCAGTTTTCTATCAAAATAAAGTACATTTTCCGAATTATTATTTATACAATAATATTTTTCTCCATTATCGTCTAATAGATAAATATCTTTTAATGGAAAAGAAATGGATTTCGCAGAATCATTGGCTTGTGCTAATAAATTAACTTCTAACTTATTTTCAACATAGTTAGTTACTACAGCAATATCAATACCAATGTCTTCTATAGAAATATAATTACGTTCCTTGGATGATACCTCTGGTAATTCAGTCATAACTATAGGCATTGTATATTTATCATAAACTATATTAAATTTCTTTACCACATCATTGAATGTATAAGTAATTCTACCGCTCCATTGATAATCGTCATAGTCCCATATCATATCCCATGATGTTAATTCTGCTACGTTTTTATATTCATCTATTGCAATTATCTGATGTTCTAAGACTTTTTTTCCTTCCATTTTCAAAGGTACATTACCTTCGATTATTAATGTTACAGTATTCCCTTCAGTATAAGCTGAATTAACTTTTATATATTTCTCACCAATAAGCATTTCTACTGAACCTAAAAGACCATATGCTTGTTTTTTAACATCTGTATATATCAGTTTATTTATACCTGGAACATACCTCAATACTCTCTGTGCAGCATAACTTATTGGATCGCTAAAAGCTAAACATAATATTAGCAATATAGGTAACGCTATAATAGCCACATATTTCAAGTTATGATATGTATTTATTTTACTTTTTCTTATTATATCATTCCTAATATCATCAGTAATTTTTATACTTTCTAAATTTTCCTCTATATAATCTCTTAAATTTTCAAGATTGTTCATAAGCCATCTCTCCTATCCCTCTATTTTTTAATTCTTTTCTTGCTTTTGATAATCTAGCATATGCATTTGATTCAGAAATACATAAGATTTCTGCTATTTCTTTAACAGTAAACTGTTGATAATAATACATTAAAATAATCTCTCTATATTTTGGTTTTAGTTTCATTATTGACTTGAATAAATCGTTATCTTCAAGTCTATCAAATAATTCTCTATCTGAAACTTTCTTATTCTTTAACTTTTTATCATTTAGTACAATTCTTTTTAACCATGAACTTCGTAAATAATTCTTACATACATTAATACATATTCTTGTAATCCAAGTTTTTTCTGATGAATTACCTTTAAAAGTATGAAATTTCTTATATACTCGTAAAAATGTATCTTGACATGCATCTTCAGCTAGTTGATAGTCTTTTAAATATAGATAACATAATCTTAAAATTTCTGTACCATATTCATTTATTAAACGGTTGAAATCTTGTTCATTCATTGTTTCCTTACTCACCCATAATCCCCCTTTCAACCATTAGACACATTATAATTTTAAAACCTTACATTTTTTTACCTAATAGATACAAAGAGACAGTTTTTTGGTTTCTTTTTACATACACTAGAACCGTTCCTTTGTGTCTTTGTATTTCATCCTCTTTAAAATATTTTAGTAAAATTTCTGTTTTTTTGTTTTAAACTTATCATCTTCCACTAGCCCCCTATACTTTTATAAAACATCATTGTCCTATCGAACATAAAAGCACGATTAAAACTAATAAAATTTGGTGATTAAATTTTTAACCAACTTTTACTTGACAGTAACCATGACACAAAATAGTATTGACAAAAAAAATTGGGTATGTTATTCTATATATAGAATATATTTGAAAATCAAGAAATAATTTATCATTTGTGAAAAGGTTACTAGAATTATTAAAATATATATAACAAATAACAAAAGAAAATCAAATAGATAACATTTATGTAGACTTATTTTGAAAAGGAGGGTTATACCTTGAAAAAGAAAAAACTTTGGGTATTTGTATGTATTGTATCTCTGATTGGATTAGCAACAGGTGTACTGGCTAGCTCTGAGTTGTTTGGAACGATAAAACAAGTACAAGAAAATGAATATGCTCTAAACAATATGTGTTTATTTGAAACTGTGAAAGATTTTGAAATAGTATACCCTAATGTAATAATTCCCAATAATTTACTAGGATATGAATTAGAATATCTACTTGTAACAGAAGATCCTTTTATTGATCAAAAATTTTACGAAGAAGTAATTAAAAACAAGAAATTAGAATGGCAACATGATTTATCTTTGATTGATTATCTAGAAGTTAGCTACAAAAATCAACATTCCGAAGTGATTAAACTCCATTATAAAGATGCATCAAAACAATTCATACCACAATTAGATAATTATATTTCAGATAAAATCCAAATAGGAGATGTAACCTATAATATATATCACGATGGCGCTAACCTTAAATTTATTACGTTTGAGAAAGAACTATGGGGCAAAAATTATAACGTACACGTGGAATTGCTCAAGACTGAATCAGATGGCTCTGTGGTTAATCAGTTCGAATGGGATAAAGATAAAAATGAGATAACTGAATTTTTACAATCCCTTTCGTTAAATAATTTGATTGAAGAGAAATAATTTGATTAATATCACAAAAAGTCTTTTACACACATTAAAAAGACCATTTATGGTCTTTTTAATGTGATATTCCTCATATTCAGTTTCAAGCGAAATCTTTTCAGGAAGCTCCTTTATCAGCATAAGGTATCCATCTTACATTACCTAGAGACATTTTGTTCAACCACTTCATGATTGTTACTTCCTCTTTCTTCTAAAATTTCATTTCCTATCTCATAGATTTGTTTTAACCTTAACATCTCTTGCTTTACTCGTTTTAGCCCTTCTTCAGTTATTATAAAATCCTTTTTTCGTTCTTCTGGATCTACTGGGCAAAGTTCAGTCCGCGCTTTTTTATGTAGATTATTTATTGCGACATAAAGTGTACCTGGTCCAAATACAACTCTATCTTTGCCATTGTCTACACCTTTTTCTTGTTGTCCACATTGTTTATGAAAATTAAATCGCCCAACGCACTAGTTTCAAGTAGTAATTATGTTTTTAATAATCTTTTTATGTTTCCTAAATAATTATCTAACATCTTATCCCTCCTAATTCGTTTTTAAACATAAAAATAGCGATTCAAGATTTCTCAAATCGCCCTACAATGGTTTAGTTTTTAATATTACGCTTTCAAAAATCACCTCTAACTATGATCATAAAATATAATATCTTTGGCTAATTAAATTATGATTTCTCTTATCATCTTTTATTAAATAACTATGATAATTTTCAAAATTTTATCTTTATCAACTTTATTATTTGAATTACAAATGATTATTCAATAGGTAGTTCAGTACCGGCTCTTATTCTTCCATCCGTATCTTGTCCGATTTTTATTTTCATTTTCCATAATCCTTCATTCTTATTAACAGGAATCTTTTCAATTATATTGTTCTCACTATCTGCACTCATTTTTTTCACCATCTCACCATCAGGATTATATATCCAAATGTCAATTTTACCTTGATTTAAATTTGTTTCAATATAAATATTTTCAAACCCCCTATTAACTTGAATTTCTTTTTCTATCTCACTATATTCTTCCTCATATTCTTCTGGTATAAAATTAAATTCTACACTATGACTTTCTTTTGAGTTTGAACATGCTGTCAAAGAAAGACTAAATATTACAAGTACACAAAGTAAAAAAAATACTCCTCTTCTATTACAATAAAACTTTATCATCTTTCATTATCCTCCCATCTATTATTTGAATAATTCTTTTAGAAAACTTAGCAACGTTTAAATCATGGGTAACTAGTATTATCGTCTTACCAAGTTTATTGAGCTTCAGAAATATATTCATTAATTCTTCTCCATTTTTTTGATCCAAAGCTCCAGTAGGTTCATCTGCTAATATAATATCAGCTCCGCTGATTAAAGCTCTTGCTAAAGCAACCCTTTGTTGCTGCCCTCTCGATAACTGATATGGCATTTTTTTTAATTGGCTTTCAATACCAAGTTGACTTGCAGCTTTAAAAATTAGTTCCTTTCTTTTCCTTCTATTAAGATTACGTGGCAACAACGGAAGCTCTATGTTTTCTAAAACAGTATATTTTTCCATTAAAGCGAAGTTCTGAAAAACAAATGTGATTTGTTTATTTCTTATTCTACTAAGATCTTTATCGTTTAATTTAGTCATATCTTTCCCATCCAAATAGTATTCACCCGATGTTGGACGATCCATACAACCTATAATATTTAGCAATGTAGATTTACCTGAACCAGATGGCCCCATTATAGATAAAAATTCAGACTTCTTTATAGTCAAATTAACTCCATCTAACGCTTTGATAATTTCAGAGCCTTCTCCATAGTATTTACATATATCTTTTAAAACTATCATTTCTATTCTCCTCCATCTATTAAATCAACGGGTTGGTATTCCGAAATCAACTTTATAGGAAGTATTGATATTATAATTAAAACTAATAATGCAAAAATAGTAATAATCCAAAGCGAATAGGACTTTAAAGTAACTAATAAAACATTTACTGTTGTGAACTTCATAGCTTGTACTTTTAAAAAATAATACATATAGACGACAATAGTAGAAATTCCAACCAATATCAAATTTTCAAAAATTACTGAACAAATGATATCTTTCTTTGAATAACCATAAGCAATCCTTATACCAAATTCCTTTTTTCGTAAAAAGACAGAAACACATAACGATGCAATAACGGAGACTAAAGAACAAAATGTAATAGTGAAAGCTAAAATATACCCAAATTTAGCAATGTTCTTTTGACTTTTCTCCCAAAGCTCCATAAATTCAGCTAAATTACTTATCCTCATTTTTACATTTTCATTTAATGCAAATTCTTCTATCTCTTCAAGAATTTTTAGATAATTTTTGTTTTCCCCTAAATTAATAAATATTTTACCTACAGTTGATAATTGAGTCATATTGTCAGTCTTATCACTTGCAGAAAACGGAGCAAAAAATTTTGTGCTAAGTTTTATTGGCGTATCTGTAATAGGATCAGAATCATTAAACCAAATATCATTATCACCTAAATATCCTTTAACAATATACTTAGCATTGTTATGTTCTATAGTTAATATGGTATTCACTTTTATTATATCGGAATATTTAGAACCTACAAATAATGGTAAATACTCTTCTCCATCTATTAAAATTGGTTTAAAATCATTCTCTTCTAAAGAAAAGTTAATATAATTTAGCATATTCGGTTCTATCATAACTACATCAGAAATACCGGGATAATCTTCTAATATTGTTCCTTTTAATATAGTAGCATTTCTTTCTCTGTATTCTTTGTTATTTTTTAATTCTTTAAAATATAAAGTTGTCTCATCATATGCTGATACACTTACATTTTCATATCTCATAGCAAATTCTTTAATATTATTAATCTTTTCTCCTTCTTCTCCTGGAGGTATTGAACTAAAATCCAAACGGTATATACGATTCATATTTGTTTTAAACATACTCTTAATCATCTTTTGCTGTATTTTAAATGCAAATGATGTAGTTACAACCCTTAAGATAAGAAATACTGAAATAGAAATCAATAATATCATCAATAACGATCTACCTTTTTCTTTCCATATAGATTTAAAAGCAAAATTCATAATTATTTCACTCCATCTGCAGGATGAATTTTAGTAACATAATATGACGGTATTATCATTGATAGAAACATTGTTATTGACAAAACCATTAAAATAGATAGTATAGCAATTACATAACTGGATAAAGATATGGTAAATATATTTCTTTTATATATTACTAATTGAAGTAAGCCGCTAATTACCGCTGCCAATAATAAAAGCTGTAATATCTCAAAAGACATATTTTTTATAATCATAAAGTCAGAACAACCAAAAGCTTTCCTTATACTAATTTCTCTTTTTCTTACAACTATCCAGTATTGTGAAACAATCACAGTATTAATCAATGCAAAAGCTAATAATGCTAAAAAAATTGAGTATTTTGATGACATTAAAATATCGAATGGATGAACTTCATTTTTTATCTCTCGATAAGATACATTTATTTTCTTAGAAACTTTTTTTAAATTTTCTTTGAATTTTTTATATTCTTTTACTAAATCATTATTGTTAGAAGCAAATTCAAGCAAAATTCCGTCTTGGTTTTCAAGGGTTTCTGGGAAAATATCAAAATAGTCTATGCCATTCATAATTATTCGTCCTTTAGAATAAGGTGCTTTTTCCGTGGATATGATATCAAAAATTTTTAATGTTCTACCTTTTACTTCTATCTTTTTGCTTTTATCTGTTATATTATCGGCAATAATAATTTCTCCTCTAGGAAGTTTTGTAATACTTCCAATAGAAGGAACAGGTATTTCTTCTGTTTGTTTCAATATAACTTCAGAGACAAATGTGCCATCAATATTAGGGAAAAAAATCCTTGCATTCTTAAAATAAATGTTGCCTTTAACATTTTTCAAAGATTTAATAATATCTTCATAATCTAAACTATTATTATTTAATAAAATTCCTACTTCTATTCTTCTGGAATAATCATATTGCTTCTGTATATTTAAAGCATCTCTAATCTCGGTATATGATTGTAAGCTGTTAAATAATGCAAAAAATACACAAATAAAATTAAGAATAATAAGCGTACTAACAATCTTATATCTTTTGTATACTCTAAACATAACCCATCTCCTTAACATATATTAATATAAAGTTTCCGCCCACAAAACGAACGGAAACTTTATATTAGCTATTTATCATCCCATCTTTCAATTCTAACAGCAACTCTATAACCATTATTTCCAGTTGTAAACTTTGTTTTTGCCTTTCCATAATCTTTACCAAAGGCAGACCAGTTAAAATCCGTCTCTAATGTTGCTATCGCTTTTGTACCTTTATATTCCAATATTCTTTCAGAAGTCTTGGCTAGTACAGGAACAGCCATAATCAACATTAAAGCCAAAGCTAATACCATTATCGTTCTTTTCTTTTTCATTCTAAATCCCCCTTATTTACTCATACTTAATTATCGATTCATCAATTTAATACCAAAATTGATTTTTAAGTATTTATTTTATCCCAAAAGGTATTCATTAAGATTTTCGTTGTCATTAAAAACCTTTACTTATTTCTATCCCCTTACATATACATTATTCCTCCTTTAAAACTATTGAAAAAATTTTTGATTTTTGATATATTCAAATAAATAGTTGCATTTCCAATAATATAGGATAATAATTTGCATTGCTTATTTATGTTTAAAAACAGAAGTAAAAGTTTAAAGTAAACTTGATATTCGAATATCGGAATTCACATATATCTATTATATCAAGTAGCCTATTAACTCTATCAAACATGCTTGCCAGCATTTATTTGAGTTAGTAGGCTTTTTTTATTTGGTACTCTTGGATATACCATACTCTCACCTCCTGTATCTAAATAAATATATTACTAAACTTTTTACCCTCTCAATCCTCCATCATCTTCATCAGCTAATTCATATACAGTACCTCGTATTATTACATTATTGCCAGTTATTTTTTGGTTTCCAAATACAGTTACTAAATTAAACATCAATATTCCTACTGTAATAAATGCAAGTACCTTTTTCATTCCACTACCCCCTTTCTAAATATAATTTATTTCTTTTATCGTATATGCTCTTCTAAATACTTCTAATGCCTTTTCTTTTTTCCCTAATAAGCTGTAAGTGTTACCGAGTTTTAGATATGCAGTTACGAGCATATCTTTCATTTCCATTTTTTCTAGTATTGATATTTGTTCTTTTATCTTTGTTATCGCTTCTTCATATAATTTTTTATCTATTAAGTATTTAGTGTAATAATCTAATCCTTTGACTATATAATCTTTAAGTTCTCTCTTTTTACTAAATTCCATAGCATTTTCTAACTGCTTAATAGCTTTTTCTTCTTGTCCAATTTTTAAATAATATTTATATAGCTCAAATAGTGTTGTTGGTAATTCATCTAAATCCATTTCTTCTTTTATCTGTTTTGCCTTTATTAAATGCTTATATGCTTTTTCGTATTCCCCTGACTCTAAATATATACATCCAAAGTTATTTTCTATAAATGCTTCTGTTTTTTTGTCTGCTTCTTTTTGGAGTAATCTATTTGCTCTTTTTAAAATATTCTCTGCTTCGACATATTCTTTATTGAGAATAAGTGTTGATGCATATTTAAGTAAGCTTTGAGCATATCTTTTTGCATCTTTTAGCTGCTTATCTATTCTTAAGGCTTCCTTTGCATATTTTTTAGCATTTTTCTTATCCTTTAATCGGTGATAACATGTTGAAATGTTATATAGTATGTTACTTTCTAATTCTAAATTTTTAATAGGCAACTGGTTGTAAAATGAACAGGCCTGTCTGTATTTGTTTAATGCTATTTCATATAAACCTTTTAGCGTATATATATTACCTTCTTTGATTATTATTTCTATTACTTTCTCTATATTGCTCATATTAGAGTAGTAATAAAGGCTTTTTTGTATGTTACTCAAAGCAGCATCATATAACTTTTTATTTATATATGCTTCAGCCATTAGCAAATTATTTTCTCCTAAAATCTCTGCTAAATTATACTTTTGTGCATACTTATCAATTTTTTTATATATTTTTTCTACATCGGATATATTGTTTAAATTTACATGTATTTTCATTTCTTCTAACCACAATTTGCAATATCTTTTCACTTGATCTTTTTCTGTTTCTAAAAGATACTCCAAATCTACATCTAATTTTTGAGCTAGATATTTTAATAATTTAATATTTGGACTTGCCTTACCGTTTTCAATATAACTTAATTGTGCTTTTGAAACAAAATCTCCTCCTAATTCTCTTAATGACATATTTTTTTCTTTTCTTAACTTTCGTATCTTTTCTCCTATAGTTAGTATTTCCATATTCCTCTCTCCGTTCGCTTTTTGTTTATATTACTTGTTTTCTGTTTAACTTTATTATAAATTACTTTCTATTATTTGTAAATAATGTTTTTTTAGCACTTTTAAGTTGCCATTTACTATTTTAACCTTTGAAAATCAAACTTGAAATATTTTTCTATTTAATAAAAACTGTTCAAATGTTCTTAATAACAACATAATTAATTAACGAAATACCAACTAAAACTAAAGGAGCTATAAATAAATTTAACTTAAATTAAAAATCTCATCTTATCTAAAATTAAAAATCTCATCTTATCTAAGTGTCAAAAAAATCTATGTTGAATATTATATATTAGACGAAAGAAAGGAGAGGATAATATATGCCTAATAAAATCATTCAAGTACCTGTAGTTATAGGTGAAGGTTATAAACAGTTCCTATTAGTTACAATTTTAACTATTCACCCACCTAGTCCGCCTGTATTTAGAATTAAGGATATAGAAAAGGAAGTTATAATCACAAATTGTAAAGTTATAAAAGACAAAGTAATAATAAACGGTATAGTAGATAAAAATATAAACTATAAGACTGTAGAACATGTACACGAAGATGAAGGTAGACCAGTTGTAAATGGACCTATATTCCATTATACTACTCAAATTCCTTTCTCAACTTTTATTGAAGTACCAGGTGCTATGGAAGGTGACAATTGTGAAATTGAAGCTGCAGTAGTAGAAGGTGAGAAAGACGAATTAATAGATCCAAACGTGCCTACAAACAATAATGACCCAGTAACTTATAACAAATTAAAAGAAAAATTGGTTATTAGAATAGACGTTAAAGTTACAAGGACTGAAAAAATAAATATTGATCCTTGCTGTAATTCAATGAAAAGCTAAGAAATTTAGTAAGCAGTTTATAATTTCCTATGGATTATAAAAAAGCTAAGGTCACCTTTAATGGTGCCCTTAGCTCTTTTCTTCATATTTAGTTATATGCGAATTTAAACTATAATTCTTTTTATTATCGTCCTTTATAATATTATATGGCATCTTAAGTTCGATTTGACGAGCTGAATTTTTGAGAATTTCTAAATCCATTTCTAGCATATCATGCACTGTAAGATTATCTTCTGGCTCAAACTGCCAATATTGAATATCTGAGTTTTGCTTTTTGTCCTTTCTAATATCTCCTTCTTCATTTCTACATAACTTTTTCTCTTTAACTATCTCATTCTTTGAATTATTTTCTTCTTGCCTTACTAATTGCGTATTATGGTCAGAATTTATTTTATCCGAAACAAATAAGTCAACTCTTATTTCCCCAGAAATCCTTATATCAATATAGGTATTTATAAGCCCTGAATTGGTAATATTTAAAAAACAAGTTGGTTGTGTAAGAAAAACAGCTACAGCTTCTATGTCTTTCATATTAACTATTTTATTAGTGTCAGTTAATTCATAATTAACAATTTCGCAAAAAGTTTTTCTCAAAGATTTAGCTGAATATTTTTGTTTTCCTGAAGAATTATTTGTAAAGCAAAGCAAAATGTCATAGTCCCCATAAACTATAATCTTTTCCTTAGACAAAATTTCAGCAAATAAGTTTGAAGGCTTAATTTTATATGTTATTATTTTTGAATCATGTAAACCAGCTATTTTATAATAATGAGTGAAAATTTTTGTAACTTTACCAATATTAATTGTTGTCATTATAATATCCCCCCCTGACTAAAATTAATTTTATTTTCGTTCATCGCTATTATTTCCCATACTTACATATTATGCATAAAACAGTAACTAAGTTACTCAAATAGAATAAAATCTTCATTTAAAGAACAAAATCTTCAATTTAAATAAATTAATGAAGATTTTATTGAAATCCATAAACGGAAATTATATTTGAATTTATCCACAATTTAAGGTAGTTTATAACGCCTCTGGCATGTAAACATGCCAGACAAAGTTTCAATAAAATCAACATTAATTTTTTTAATATGGGATTTTATTATAATTTCCTATGGATTATAAAAAAAGGGTCCCGCTTTGCGGGACCCGCTTTTTCTGCTATCTGCAACTGATTTACTCTATCCTATATGTTATATCACATACACCTGTATATCCTGTATATTTAATCAATATTATATCCCAATGTTTTAAAATATTTGTATTTTTCTATTCTTTCTACTCTTTCTCCATCTATATAGTATGATAATATAACTCAATTTTTGATACTTTCATTAATTATCCTCATTATGTCTATAATAGTTTGGTCAATTGTATTTCAATTCCTTATAGGTACTCTAGTAACAAAAGGAGTGGTTTATAAATGTTAAATTTCAGATTCTGTTTCAATTCCTTATAGGTACTCTAGTAACTCTTTTTCAGCTTACTTAAGTTAGATATCCTTTCTAGAGTTTCAATTCCTTATAGGTACTCTAGTAACATTACAGTTTGGCAGGGTAAAGGCAAAAGTTTATATTTGTTTCAATTCCTTATAGGTACTCTAGTAACCCATTGCACATATTGATAATACCACATTTTTGCATATCAGTCAATTAACTGATTTTTTGTGTTAATTCCTACTAATATACTAGAGTTTCACCCTTCTATGTATTGAATTTTACACGTTTTTTACAAAAAACAAAAAGTCGTCGATCTCTAGGGATTTTTGCACTACTGGAGGTCGACGACACAATAATGTTTAATTCTTCATTTAACCCTCACTCTCTGCTATACAATTTTCTTCTAAAACTTCTCCTTTATTTATTCTTATAATCTTATCAATCTTTAACTTTTTAGGCAGTCTATGAGATATTATTAAAACTGTTTTATTATCAAAAACTTTACTAACCATTTCCCAGAACTTATCTTCAGTATTTACATCTAAATTCGAAGTAGGTTCGTCCATAATTAATATTTTTGAATTTTTAAGTAATGCTCTAGCTATTAAAATTCTTTGTCTTTCTCCTCCTGAAAGCTTACTACCTCTCTCTCCTACAACTGTATCATAACCTTTTTCTAACCCAGTTATAAAATCATGGATTTGTGCTTTTTTACAACTTTCAATAATTTCTTCCATAGTAGCATTTGGCTTAGATAATAATAAATTCTCCTTGATAGTTGTATTAAATAAAAATGCATCTTGAGAAATAAAACTAATATTTGTCCTTAAAGATTTTAAATCTATGTCTCTTATATCAACATTATCTATCTCAATTTTCCCATCTGAAGCTTCATATATCCTCAATAAAAGTTTTATAAGACTTGTCTTGCCAGCTCCTGTTTTACCAACAATAAGATTTACTGTCCCAGGTTCAATATTCAGATTTACATTCTTAAGGATTTCTTTATTGTCTATACGTAAACTTACATTCTTGTAAGATACCTTTCCATCAATATCATCAAGCTTTATATCTCCACTAGTCTCTTTTTCTAAAGACAAATATTCAGAAATCCTTTCGAAACTTGCATTCGATTGAAAATACTGGGCTATCGAATTCATTAACCTTATAGAAGGTTCAACCAAAATATTCAAAAAGTTTATATAAGCAAACAAAGTTCCTATCGAAGGACTTCCTTTAGTTATGTACCAATATCCTCCTACACCAATAATAACTGCTTGATAAGGAAATAATACTCCCCTCCATATAACATTTGTCACATGAATACATAAAATCTTTTTTATAGTCAATTTAGCTAATTTTTTAACTTTTTCTGAAAATCTATTAATTACTCCTTCTTCCATAGTAAACGATTTTATCTCAATTATACCTGCAATATTCTCATTAATAGTTCTAGTTGTATCTTCTAACTGATATTGTACATTCCTACTAGCTACACTAACCTTTTTTCTTACTGATGAAAATATTAACATAAATATTGGTATAATAGGAATCATAACTAATGTAAGCTGCCAATTTATCATAAAAAGATAAGTCAACGCACAAGCTATAAGTATAAATGAATTTATAATTTCAACAAAAGCTCTAGAAGCAGTTGTTTGAATATTTTCTACATCATAAATAAGTCTAGAAATAATTTCTCCTCCATTTGTTTTTAAATAAAAATTATAAGGCAAATCGATTATATGCTTGAAAAGAACTTGTCTAATATCAGCAACAATACCTTGTCCCATTTTCGCTAAAACATATTCTATTAGTAAACTGATAAGTACATATAAAATTGATAATAAAACAAAAAATATACAAAGTTTTAATAATTTCGAAAAATCTTTAGGAATAAGAGCACTATCTATTAAATCTTTTAGCAACCAATTGTTTTTAATCGAAATAATAGTCAATATTAAAGTAAAGACTATTGAAATAACTTGCAAATATCTATAAGGTTTTGTATATTCCAATATCCTTTTTAAATTACCTTTCTGATTATATTTCACCGTTATATTCCTCCTCGCTATCAACATATTTTTATCTAATCCTTTCATAATTCCAACTGTAATAGATTTTCATCTTTTTCAAAGGGCTTGGCTGACTTCTCAGCCAAGCCCTTCTATTTTCTAAGATTCTATTGTTCCCTCTATTTTTTTAGAGTTTTTAATAGCCTTAAATGCCTCTATAATCATCCAAATCTCAAGTATCATTATTATAATTCCTATCACAAACAACAACCAATCTGAATTACCTGCATATTTTATAATATTGTATACCATGCCCCAACCTGTCATAAGTATCATGAAAATCATTGGAATTAGAGTATATACAATCGGTTTCTTTTTCTTAGCTAGATATACTGTTATAACCAATAGCGCCAATCCTGCCAATAATTGATTTGTAGCACCAAACAATGGCCATAATATCATCGCACCTGCTCCGCCAGGTTTTGCCAATGCCAATAACAAAGCTGTAATTACCGCAAATAGTGTAGCTCCTGTTTTGTTTGCGATTGGCTTGATGTTCCAACCTTCTGCTAACTCGCTAACAACATATCTCTGTATTCTCGTAGCTGTATCTAATGTAGTTGCAGCAAAACTTACAATAAATACAGCTAATATAGTTTTAGCAAATTCGCCACCAATACCTATGTGTGAAATAAAGCTAGCACCACCATCAACAAAAGCTCCCAACTTAGCTCCTAAACCACTTGCACTAGCCCAATCAGCATATCTCTGTGTCCATGCTGCTGCATCTCCTAATCCTGCTGTACAAGCTACAATAACTAACATTGCAAGTGCTCCTTCTAATAGCATACCGCCATATCCTATTGTCAAAGAATCTTCTTCTTCGTTTAACTGTTTTGAAGAAGTACCAGAAGATACTAAACTATGGAATCCTGAAATGGCACCACATGCTATAGTAATAAACAAGAATGGTAATATAGGAGGTGCACCTTTAACAGCAGTATTTATAGCTGGAGCCGATATTGTAGGATGTGCAAATACTAATCCTATTATTAGTAGTGCCATAGCTACTAATAACTCATGGGAGTTGATATAATCTCTTGGTTGTAGTAAAGTTTGTACTGGTAATATTGATGCAATAAACGCATAGATAAGTAGTATGAAAACCCAAACTAAAATTTCTTGTAATCCAAAAATCTCAGGAATATGAAAATCATTTATATAAACTGCTCCTACCCAGATTGTAAAGTACATTAAAATTATTGCAATAATTGATAGCCACTTTACATTCATATTTTTCTTATAAACTAAATAGCCCATAAGCAATGCAATCGGTATTTCCATCCAAACTGGAAATACAGAAGCTGGATACATTATAAATAACTTACCTATAATCATAGCAAAAATAGCTATTACAATTAGTAGTAAAAAGAATATTACTAACAAGAATAGAACTCTTGAAGTCGGACTAACAATATCCTTAGTTACATCCCCCAAAGATTTACCTTTCTTTCTTGATGATATAACTAGTGCTCCAAAATCATGTACTGCCCCCATAAAGATTGAACCTATAAATACCCACAATACTGCAGGTACCCAACCCCAAATTACACCAATCGCTGGACCTACTATCGGACCAGTACCCGCTATAGATGTAAAGTGATGCCCAAATAGAATGCTTTTTCTGGTTGGTACATAGTCTACACCATCATTAATAATATGTGCTGGTGTTCTATTTTTATTACTTAACTCAAATAATTTTCTGCCTAAAAACTTACCATAAGTCTTATAGGCAATAATGAAACCAAAATAAGTCAATACTACTAGTAATAATGAATTCACTTTTTCCCCTCCCCTTTTAATTTTTTAGCAATGATTTAAAACCACTTAGATTTTTACTTGCTCATATCTATTTCACCTCCTTTCAAACCTTTCAAAACTGTATACAATATTCATCATTTAATGTAAAATATTGCTTTATTTCAATTTTATTTTTATTTTGTATTTATTATACTCCTTTTAACTTTATAAATAAAGAAAAAAAACATGTCATTTTCCTACAAAAAATGACATGTTTTTAAAATAATATAATCAATATACCTTGTATAATTCCTATTAAAAATCCCAAAATACCTCCCAAAATTTCTATATGCTTAAGCTCTCGTTTAGCAATAGAAATGATTATGCTCTCTATCTTTTCTAATTCAAAAGAGTTAATTTTTTCCTCTATCATTTCTGAAAGCTTAACTTCATTTGTTGCCTTATGAACCATTTTTTCAATTAAATCTTTTAATATTCTTTCTCCTTCAGAATCAACCATTTCATTCACATAATTAAAAATCATATTTTTAAAAGTGCTCGGTATTATTGAAGGCAATTTCTCATCAATAACTCCATTAATTTTTCTCTTAATAATAAATATAATATTTGAAAGATTTTCCTGTTCAACCACTCTATCAATAATTTCATTAATTGAAACAAGTTCATCTTCTACCACTTGACCAATACTTTTAGCCATCTCTTGCCTTCTTTTCGGAATCAATCCCTGTATTTTTACATTTATAATAGGTATTGTAACAGGTTTTAGTGGTCTAAATATTAATTTAATAGCTATTATATTAGTTATCCAACCTATCATAGCTCCAATTGCTGCTAAAGTCAGTACCTTAATAATTACCATATTATCACCCCGTATGTTGAGTAATTAGTAGTTAATAGCAATATAATATCAACTAATATTTGATTATAACATAATTTTTGTTTTCTTAAAATAGTATTGACCTAAAATCCAGATATTTCGCATCAAAATTATAGTATAATTTTCCTCTCCCGTTTTATTGTAAGATGTTTAGATGCTAAAAATATATTTGATACTTTAGTTAATTCTAAATCTGGATTCTTAAAATGCAGTAAAAATTTAGATGTATCTTCTATTAATTTGCATTACATACAACTTAAAAATAACAAAATTTATTACAAGATATACAATAAAGAAAATATAATTATATTGCTTAAAGGTAAATACTTAAACGCTATAAAAAAATTACAAAAAGATATAATTCAGAATTAAGCCAGAATAAAATAGCCTTCTAACTCCTCTATTCAGAGTTAAAAGGCTATTTTATTTTGCTAATAATTATTCAATTTCTCTATATCTTCTAACAGTAATATCAATAAGAGAAATAAATAGGAAAAAAGAAATAACTAAAAACATTACACTAAAAACAAAATATACTATTAAAGAATTCAACTCAACTCTATAGAAAACAAATACTAACCCTGCATAAAGTAATAAATATACCATCCCAAGTAACATAGAAAATAGTACGTTCAAATTCTGTTTCATTGCTTTTTGTGGATTATCCCAGTCTAATAAAGGTCTAGTTATATCAATAAAAAGTCCAATTTCAAATACTGGAATACTTCCTAATAAGCCCAGGATTAATACTATTATTACGGTAGACAATTTTAATCTAATAAATATTGAAACTGCAACTAATATTACAACTATTGTCAATAACTGCAATAAAATTGATAAAAGTATCTTACCGATAAGTTGATATCCTACTCTTATTGGCACTATCCTCGATATCCAGAATTGTTTTCCTTCTCTAGAAAACGAAGTAGATGCTATTGAATTCGTTGCTGCAATAAAAATAACAAATCCAATCAGAATTAAATTGAACAAAGAAATATTTTCTTCTACACAAAACCCTTGAATAGCATCTATAAATCCATTATTGGCTATAGCAGGAAATATAATTATCACAGGTATAATGAATATCGGTACTATTGAATTTACAAAAAAAACTGGAGTCCTTAATAATATTTTTATTTCTCTATAAAATATAGCAATAATTGGATGCCTTGATTTAAAAATATCTTTTTCTAATTCTTTTTTTGATAACTTTCTTTTAGTAAGTACTTCTTCTCCTCCTATAACTCCTTTATAAAATATATTTTCTCCGAATATTATCATCATATAAAACACTAGTATCGATGATATTACAAACAATACAAAAGAAGTAAATCCTTGCAGCTTTTGAGAATTGGCAAGAGCTATTGCTGCCCAACGACTTGGTGGAAAAACATTTTTGAAACTTTTAATAAATGAATTATTCTCCTTTACCATTTCAGCAATATACTGTTCTTCACTGCCATATGGAACATCTTTCATTGTAAATTGAATACCTAATTGTATTATCAAAATTACTATAATTAACAATGTCATTCCTATTACTCTTAATAAATCTCTTTTTCCTTTAATATTAGTATATTTCATAAATATCATTACAATTATTGATGCTAATCCTAATGGAATAATTGGTAACAATAAAAGAATTCCTATGCTATATATCCAATATAATAAATCGGTTTGACTTCGTATGCCAAATATAATAATTATCGGCAGCATTATAGGAAGTATAATTAAATATTCATTAACTACTAATGTTATAAATTTCGCTGTAATAATATTGCTAGGTTTAATAGGTAGTGGAATTAATATATTTAAATCATCTGAAAAATAAAATTTTGACATTACATACACTATTCCAAATAAGAATATCACTATCTGCGATGTTAAAAAGCCTAGCAGCAATAACAAACCTTGTTGATTAATCATACTAAGACCTAAATACACTCCATTTATCAGACCAATATAAAGAAGATATACAGGTATTAATGAAAGAATGGCTACAACAAATAAAACTAATTTCCATATATCTTTTTTCTGCTTTAAATATTTATATTTCATAGAAGAAATCCCAAAGTTGATATTTAAATTTACCTTTATTAATGACATTAATTCTCTCATTTTTCTGTCAACTCCAAGAAAATATTTTCTAAAGATTCTTCGATTGCAAACTGTTCTCTTAATTCATCCATGGTTCCTTGTGCAATTATTTTGCCTTTATTTATTATTGCAATTCTATCACACAATTTCTCTGCAACTTCTAATACATGGGTTGAAAAAACACAGATTTACCTTCACTACACCTTTTTCGCATTATTTCCTTTAAATTAAAGGATGATTTAGGGTCAAGTCCTACCATAGGTTCATCTAAAATAAATAATTCAGGATCATTTAGTAATGCTCCTATTAGAACAATTTTTTGTTTCATACCATGAGAATAACTTTTAATAAGGTCATTAACAACATTCTCCAGTTCAAATATTTCTAAATATTTTTTTATTCTTTTACTTCTTATTTCTTTTGGAACTCCATACATATCTGCCATAAAGTTTAAGTATTCTATTCCTGTTAATCTGTCATAAACTTTAGGATTGTCAGGTACATAGCTAATTAATTTTTTTGCCTTTAAAGGCTCTTTTTGATTATCAATATCTTTAATATAAACTTTACCTTCATCTGGTTTTAATAATCCTACTATCATTTTTATTGTAGTAGTCTTACCAGCTCCATTAGGACCTAAAAATCCAAATATTTCCCCGGGCTTTACATGAAGATTTACTTTGTCTACAGCTTTAATTTCACCTTTATTATATGATTTAGATACATTATCTAATTTTAACAAATTGATTCACCTCTGTATTTATTTCCTTTTTTTACATAACATTATACTGTAAATTTTTAAACTTTTCAATAAATCAAAAAACAAAAAACTCCCAAGCAAGTTTCCTTGGAAGTATTATTTTTCCTTCTCGATTTTTATTTTATTATCTTTTTCTTTCAAACATAATCTACACCCTGGGCAAACCGATACCTTATTCTGAAAAACATTCTTTATTACTTTTATTATTTCTCTATCTTGAATACTTTTTTCTATATGAATTATTATCTTCTTTGGCGCAATAGTTATTAATGAACTAATAAGTAAATCATCATAATTCATTTCACTTTCTGAAATTTCTTCTGCAAGCTCCTGAAAAATATCATTATCAATTAAATTCATTTTTTTATCAAATAATTGATAAGTTCCATCACTCTTAAATATTATATTAACTAGGTCAACTTTAGACTCTTGTAGTTCAACGAAATATTGTAACACTCGAATAAACTCTCTATATTCCTTTTCAACAAAGAAATCCTCTACATTTTTCTCTAATGCTTCATCAACTAATTCTGTAAAAAATTTAAGTCTAAAATTTATCAAGCCATCTATTATTAACTTATCATTTTCATCTAAAAAATCCATTACAATTTTCAATATTTTTGCCTTTTTACTTATTTGAGGCATTATACCTTCTTGAAGCACATACTCATTTCTGTTAAGGTAATCGCCAACTCTAGATTTTATTATTTTTTTATCTTCTAAACTTAAATAGTAATATTTCTCATATATCAACCTATCTATTATCTTTTCTTGATAAATATTAATTACTATGTCTGTTATTGCCTCCGCAATATAATAGTTGAAAATATTTTTTATATTTTTATATTTGATATCTTTACCATTTTTAATAAAATATGTTATAAAATTTATATCACCTATTTTTTCTATTTTTTTATCTATATGAATTTTTTCCCTTTCAAAAAAATATAATTGCTTATTTAATATTTCAATTATTTTCTCTAAATTCTCTTTAAATCCTATAATTAGCAAATTCAAAAATGTCACTCCTTTCTGATGTACTAGTAGTATATGTTTTTAATATTGCTATATGCATTTTTCATAATTACATTAATTGTATACTAAAGGAATAATTGAACCTATATCTATTATTTTTTTGTTACTGAGTATAACTGGTTTCTTTCCGTATTTTTTTAAAAAAGCATTAATGTCTAAAAAATTTGGATGATGCTGATATTCTCCTGTAAAAGCTAACTGTATATCACTGATAAATCCTGTTGCACCACCTATAAATCCATAATCTAAACCAGGCAAATCGATATATCCACTATTTATAAACAATGTATCAATAAAGTATTTCTTACACTCTTTATAGATTGAAGGATCAGAAGTTATTATTGCATTATCTGATACTATACAAATTGAACACTTAGAATATCCCTGTTTTACATTTATAAATTCTATACCCATTTTTTCTAAATAATATTTAAGTTTTTCATCTGTATATTTGAAATTGTGTATAGCATAATGAGAAACTCTTGCTACATTATATGCAATGTTTTCAGGATAGTTTCTCTTAAGTTTTCTCTCACCTTTAATCAATTTAAGAGGCGTGTTTTTAAACATATCTTTGTAATAATCGTAAACATTTGGAGCTACAATAAAAGTTTGATAATCTATTGGATGTATTACAATATCAGGATGATATGATACAGCATCATATAGTTCTTCACATTTAATAGTTTTAATTACACGAATATTAAGTTTTGTCAACGCATTTATTATATCTTCATGCACTCTTCCATCTACAATAACTGCTTTCGCTTTTCTGACGGGTATAAATGGATTTTTTGTCATCATATACCTCCAGTTATTTTTATTTAATAGTTGTTAATCAAATAACTACTGACTATTATCTATTAACTATTAATTTTAACCATTTTATTTAGAATATCATTTTATCTAAAATATTTATAGATTTCTGAAAAACTATTTTTCTATTGACTAAAAAAATAGACTCCCAAAAACGGGAGTCTTCTTCTGGAGGCGGCACCCAGATTCGAACTGGGGAATAAAGGATTTGCAGTCCTCTGCCTTACCACTTGGCTATGCCGCCACATATGGAGCGGAAGACGGGACTCGAACCCGCGACCCTCGCCTTGGCAAGGCGATGCTCTACCACTGAGCCACTTCCGCTTATTTAATTTTTGGTGCCCAGAGGCGGAATCGAACCACCGACACGGGGATTTTCAGTCCCCTGCTCTACCGACTGAGCTATCTGGGCATCCTGAGAATACCAAGCTACAAACCATGCTAGTGGGTATTACCTTAGCGACATGAGTTAGTATACAACATTTCTTTTCTAAAGTCAATAGTTTTTTATAATTTTTATTATTAAATTAAATTTCACTTTTTTGTGCTTCCTTTAATAATCTCTCTAAATCTTGCTTGTCAAAATGGTACTTCGTATTGCAGAAATGACAAACTAACTCTGCTTTACCATCTTCTTCAATTATCTTTTCTAATTCCTCTTTTCCAACACTAACAAGAGCTTCTTCTAATCTTTCTCTTGAACAGTCGCAAACAAAGTCAATATCTTTTTTTTCTAAAATTTCCATTTCAAATTCACCAAAAATATGATCTAAAATATCTTCCGGTGTATAACCTCTATCTATTAATGCTGATATCGGTTCAATATTGTTTAATTTATGTTCTAACTTTGTAATAATTTCATCAGATGCATCAGGTAATACTTGTAAAATAAACCCTCCAGAAGATTTTACACTTAAATCTCTATCAACAAGTACACCTAATGCTACTGCAGAAGGCTGCTGCTCTGAATATGCAAAATAATGTGTTAAATCTTCTGCAATTTCACCAGTTACAAGGCTAGACTGACCTATATAAGGTTCTCTTAATCCTAAGTCTTTAATCACTATAATCTTTCCTTCTCTACCAACAGCCATACCCACATTAAGTTTGCCATCCTCTCTTAACGGCATATCCACATTAGGATTGCTGATATATCCTTTAACTTCTCCTTTACTATTTGCTACTGCTAAAATAGATTTTATAGGTCCATTTCCTTTTATATGAAGTGATACTTTATCTTTATCTCCTTTAAGCATAATACCCATTATTGAAGCGGCAGTCAAAACCCTACCTAAAGCTGCTGTAGCTGTAGGTGTGGTTTTATGTATTTGCCTTGCTTTTTCAACCATATTAGTAGTTGTTGCAATGAAAACTCTTATGCTCCTTTTTTTATCAATCGCTCTTACAATATAATCTTTCATAAAACTTCATCCCTTTCTAACACCATTTAAAATATATTATTAAATACCAATTCATTCTATATATTAATTTTAATAATTAGCAAATGTCAACCAAAAAATACATCTTCGTTATTTGAAATATCAAAAATCAAAAAAGCCCCTAATCAGGGGCTTACTTGCTACAATGTTAAGAAACTATTTATTATAGTTTAGTAACATTAGTAGCTTGAGGTCCTTTTTCTCCTTGCACTACCTCAAATTCAACTTTTTGTCCTTCTTCAAGAGTTTTGAACCCATCAGTATTGATAGCTGAGTAATGTACGAATACATCTCCCCCATTATCTCTTGTGATGAATCCATAACCCTTAGTTGAATTGAACCATTTAACTGTACCTTTTTCCATTAAAAACATTCCTCCAATACAAAATAAATTACAGATGTTATATGTATAATAACATCATATTAATTCTAACACAAAAATATCATATTGTCAAATAAAATAGGTTTTATTTTGATAAATTTCACCAAAAAATCATTTTCTTACAATAAAATGTATCCTCTCGCTCTTATCACTAGGCTTATTAAATGTAAAACTCTCATAATAATCGACATTTTTAAACCCAGCTTCTCTTAATGCATTTACTATTTCATCCACCGAATATGCTTTCTGTATATGACTTTCATCAAATCTAATGTACTTACTACCTTGCTTCACAAAAAAAGTAAGATATAACTCACATATATTATTATGTTCATCAAAATAATTTTCCCATACATAAAAAATATCATCTTTTTCTTCAACAAAGGTATTATTACCTATTATTTCATGAAGCTTATAATAAGAACTTATATCAAAAATAAAAACACCTTTCTCTTCAAGATGTAAATTAACTCTTTTAAAAACATTTACTAAATCTTCATATACAGTAATATAATTAATCCCATCACAAACACTAATAACCATATTAAATTTCTTATTGAAATCAAACAAACGCATATCTTGTTTTAAAATTGTTACATTTCCATACATATTAAGCTTGTCATATGCTACAGAAAGCATATCTTCTGATAAGTCAAAACAAGTAACATCATAACCATTATCACATAAATATCTAGTAAAGTTCCCTGTCCCACAAGCAAGTTCAAGAACCTTTTTAGGAACAATTTCTAGTCTTTTTAATATTTTCAATATATACTCAAACCATTCCTTGTAATCAACATCTTCCATCAACTTATCATATAAATATGCAAAATCTTTATAACTATGCATATATATCCCCCTTTCAACCATAGATATATTGTATTACAATTCTTTCTGCTTTTCTAGCTTACATTTCATTAATTTCTTTTTTACTGTAATCATCCCTCCTATTCTACCTGTTTCCTTTGCTGTTAAACCAGCCCAACCAACTTTCTTTATTTTCTCTAATAATCCCAATTCTTTAGCTATTTCATATTTTAATTTATCCTCTAAAGTTTCTACTTCTTTCTTCTTTTTCGTTTTACTCATCACAAACCCTCCTCAATATCTATTATGTAGATATCTTTGAATAATATTCTAAATGTATTCCAAATAATTTTTTGAAAATTAAAACTTTAATATTTCCTCTTGATTTATATTTATAAAAATGTTAAACTTGTCGTTGTCGGAAAAAGTACTACTTTCCCACTCCCCCTTTTATATAAATTTTTATTAAATAAGGACCTACTCCCCCCAAGTAGGTCCTTAAATCTTTTTTGTATTCATTTTTAGTAGCCCTTGAATTTCAAAATGTTAATTACAATATATACTATCAAAAACACAACTAAAGGTACACTTTCACTCAAAGTTAACACATCTTTATTTTTTTCTTTTATAGAAAGACTCGTATATTTATCTGATCCTGGCAGTTCTTTAAGAAGCATAACAGCTATAATTCCAGTAACTAACGAAATAGCTCCAAGAAAAATTGCCCCGTAAATTAAAATTTTAGTATATGATATGTTTAAGGATACATTGTTCTGTATATTACTACTTGTATCAAATCTATTTACAATAAAAGCTAGAAATAAAGCAAAAGCATTATTTGTAAAATGAGCCAACATAGATGCAAAAAGTGAATCCGTTTTATAAACTATATATCCGAATAATAAACCTAAAAAAATCGGCCCTAATAAATTCTGTATATTAAAATGAAAAAATCCAAATAAAACAGCAGAAAAAATAATAGCTTTCCACTTTCCTAAATTTTCATATCCTTTCATTATTAATCCTCTAAACATTACTTCTTCGCAAATACCAGCTGATAATGCTACAACAAAAAAACCTTTTAATAGTTCTATTTCATTATTTGGAATTGGTATAGGTATAGGTTTAACTTCTCCAAAAAAACTTAAAAAAATCATAACAATCGAATTCAAAAATGCACCAATCGGATATGACAAAATTACTATTATAGGTATTAACAATATCTGTTTTAAAGAAAGTTTATTAAGTCTAAGTATTTCCTTTAACGATTGTCTTTTAACCTTTAAATATATCAATACAGGCAGTAAAATAATAATATATTCTGTAATTATCAATCCTTTATAAATATCCCAACTCTGTACTAATGAACCTATTACAAGTAAAATTATACCTATTGACAAATAGAATAAATTAATTCCTAAAATAGTCAGTTTTGATTCAACATTCAATTCATTATCCATTAATTAACCCCCTTAATATTAATAATCACTTATAACACCAAAATATTTACATATTTTTAAATAAGTATCTAATCCTATTTTTAAAATCTCCTCATCAAAATTAAAATAACAACTGTGTAAAGGATGTATGTATCCTTTTTTTTCATTTCTTGAACCCAACATAAAGAAAAGCCCTGGTATTTCCCTTTGATAATATGAAAAATCCTCAGAAATCATCATAGGTTTAATTATTTCAATAGTATCTTTAAACATATCCTTAAAAATCTCGAACAGTTTATAGTCATTTACGACTGGTGGATACATATCCTTTATTTCCATATTAATATTGACATCAAACATTTTTTCTAATCCAAAATTGATTTCTACCATTCTCTGTTTGATTTTATTATATACTTCTGTACTAAATGCTCTTATTGTACCTTCTAATCTAACATTATCAGCAATAATATTTCTCGCTCTTCCACCTTCAATTTTACCTATCGTTAACACACATCCCTCAATAGGTTCAATATTCCTACTAATTATACTTTGATAACTATTTATCAATTGAGATGCAATATATATGCTGTCTATAGCCGTATGTGGCATTGCTCCATGCCCACCCTTAGATGTAATTTTAATATCAAACTCTCCAGTTTGTGCCATCATTGGCCCTGGTGTTATCCCTATTTTACCTTGCTCTAAATCAGGTAATATATGAAGTCCAAAAATGTATTCTACATTGTATTTCTTTAAAATACCTTCTTTTACAATTATCTCAGCTCCTCCTGGCCCCTCTTCAGCTGGTTGAAACAAAAGTACTATATCTCTATCAAGCTCAAAATCCGATAAATAACTTGCTAACCCTAATAAAATTGCCATATGACCATCATGACCACAGGCATGCATCATTCCATTTTCTTTTGAAGAATAACTCACACCTGTTTGTTCATTAACTCTAAGTCCATCCATATCTGCTCTAAATGCTATTGCTTTTTTTAAAGTTCTCCCTTTTTTATAAGCTACTACACCAGTTCCAGCAACTCTCTCAATGGTATATCCATATTTTTTAAGTTTTTCTATTATATATTTAGAAGTCTTATGCTCATTGAGCCCAACTTCTGGTATTTTGTGCAAATCCCTCCTTATTGTCTTCATTTCTTCACCAATTGTGCTTAATTTATTTGACATGTTATCCCTCCATATACTATATCTTTTTATAACCATTTTATATTTTTTATTCATTCAATTCAAATAGTTCTATTTATTAAGCACTTAATATATTATAAAATAATATTATAATAATAACACTCTTTCTTTTCGCATTTTACATTATTATTTTGTAAATCTATTTTTAGAGGTGATTATTTATGAAAAAATTTAACATTGCCATAGTAGGCGCAACAGGCATGGTTGGAAGAACTTTTATTAAAATATTAGAAGAAAGAAATTTCCCAGTAAAAAATCTTTACTTATTTGCTTCATCTAAATCTAAAGGTACTAAACTTAAATTTAAAGGTAAAGAATACACTGTTCAAGAACTAACAGAAGATTCTTTCAATGAGGATATAGATATAGCATTATTTTCTGCAGGTAGTGAAGTTAGTAAAAAATTCGCACCTATAGCTAAGGAAAAAGGTGTTATCGTAGTAGATAATAGTAGCGCTTGGAGAATGCACAAAGAAGTTCCTCTAATAGTCCCTGAAGTAAATCCAGATGACATAAGTTGGCATCAAGGAATTATTGCCAATCCAAATTGTTCAACTATACAATGTGTAGTACCACTAAAGCCACTACATGATGCTTTTAAAATAAAGAGAATTGTGTATTCTACTTATCAAGCAGTTTCAGGCTCTGGTTTAGGCGGAATTAAAGATTTAGATATGGGGCTTGAAGGCAAAGAACCTAAAAAATATCCTCATCCTATCGCATTTAACTGCTTACCACACATTGATGTATTTCTAGAAAATGGTTATACTAAGGAAGAAATGAAAATGATAGAAGAAACCAAGAAAATATTGAATGATTATAACTTAAAAATTACAGCTACTACTGTCAGAATACCAGTAAGATATGGACATAGTGTATCAGTTAACTTAGAATTCGAAAACTCATTTGATTTAGATGAAATTTATGAAATACTCAAAAGTGCAAAAGGAGTAATTATACAAGATGATGTAAGTAATAATATTTATCCTATGCCTATAAATGCTGAAGGAACAGATGAAGTATATGTAGGTAGAATAAGAAGGGACTTTAGTGTTGAAAATGGTATTAACTTATGGGTAGTTGCTGACAATATTAGAAAGGGAGCAGCTACAAACACAGTACAAATCGCAGAATTACTTATCAATCAACTTTAATGTTAGTAAATTAAAATTAATATTTAGGGGGGATTTTATGACTTTATTCACAGGCTCTGGTGTTGCTTTAGTTACACCTTATAAAAATGGTCAGATTGATTTTGACAAACTTGAAGAATTGATAGAATGGCACATTGATAATAATACAGATGCAATAATTATATGTGGTACTACAGGAGAAGCTTCAACTATGACTGATGAAGAACAAAAACAGACAATAAAATTTACAGTTGAAAAAGTTAATAAAAGAATACCTGTTATAGCTGGTACAGGCAGCAATAACACTAAACATGCAATTGAACTTAGCGTTTACGCTGAAAATGTCGGAGTAGATGGACTTTTAATTGTTACTCCATACTATAATAAAACTACACAAAAAGGTTTAATCGAGCATTATTTAGCTATTGCTAATGAAGTAAATATTCCTATTATAGTATATAATGTTCCGGGAAGAACCGGCTTAAACATTAAACCTAATACATTAGCTAAGCTTTCAGAACATCCAAATATTAAAGCTGTAAAAGAAGCTAGTGGCAACATAAGTCAAGTTGCAGAAATCGCTAGATTATGTCCTGAAGATTTCTATATTTATTCGGGAAATGATGATATGGTAGTACCTTTATTATCCCTTGGGGGAAAAGGAGTAATTTCTGTAGTAGCTAACATCTTACCTAAAGATACTCATGATATGGTTATGTATTACCTTAATGGAGATATCGATAATGCAAGAAAACTTCAACTAAAAATGAAAGGATTAATAGATGCATTATTTATAGAAACAAATCCAATACCAGTCAAAACTGCAATGAATCTTCTAGGAATGGATGTAGGTGAATTAAGATTGCCACTTACTACTATGTCTGAAGATAATCTGCAAAAACTAATCAAAGAAATGGAAAACTACGGTCTATCTCCAAGGGGGTAATTTTTATGAAAATAATTATTAATGGATGTAATGGTAAAATGGGTCAGGTTCTTACAAAACAAATTGAAAATGACCCTGATTTAGAAATAGTGGCTGGTATTGACAGAACTCCAAATAAATATAAAAACAAATATCCTGTTTATAAAGATATTTTTGAATTCAAAGGAGAAGCTGATGTAGTAATTGATTTTTCAAATCCTTACTATCTTCCTGGCTTGTTAGACTATTGCATGGAAAAAAATCTGCCAATTGTTATTGCAACAACCGGTTTTTCTAATAAAGATTATAAAGATATAGAAAAATCATCTAAAAAAATACCTATATTCTATTCTGCCAATATGTCTTTAGGGATAAATGTTCTAATTAAACTTGTTAGAGAAGCAGCTAGAATATTAGCAGAATCATTTGACATAGAAATTATAGAAAAACATCATAATAATAAAATAGATGCTCCAAGCGGAACAGCTTATATGATAGCTAACAAAATTAATGAAGAGTTAAATAATTCTAAAGAATATGTATTTGGAAGATATACAAAAAAAGAAAAGAGAAGTAAAAATGAAATCGGAATTCATGCAATAAGAGGAGGTACTATCGTAGGAGAACATTCTGTAATTTTTGCCGGTTTAGATGAAATAATAGAAATAAAACACACAGCAATGTCAAAAAATATTTTTGCTATAGGAGCTATTAAAGCAGCAAAATTTATAGTAAATAAAGACAAAGGCCTTTATTCTATGGATGACTTAGTAATAACTTAAAAATATATAGAAAAAATATATAGAAAGGATTGGAAACTAATGAGTAATGCAAATGAAAAAACATCAAAATTCAATTTAACAAATCCTTATGAAATAGCTAAGTTCATTAAAGAAGCAAAAAAAGTTACACCTGTAAAAGCTTTTTTAAAAGGTGATATGAATAAAATTGATTTTAGTAACTTAAAAAACTTTGGAGATGATAATTTTAGAATTGTATTCTGTGATTATGAAGAGATATTACCTATTTTAGAAAAATACAAAGAATATATTCAAGATTACCACATTGAATCAGATAGACGTAATTCTGCAATTCCTCTTTTAGATACTAAAAACCTTCAAGCAAGGATTGAACCAGGAGCTATAATCAGAGATAAAGTATACATAGGGAAAAACGCTGTAATTATGATGGGAGCAGTAATCAATATTGGTGCCGAAATCGGTGAAAATTCCATGATTGATATGAATGCTGTTGTAGGGGCAAGAGGTATAATAGGCAAAAATGTACATGTAGGTGCAGGAGCTGTAATAGCTGGTGTACTTGAACCGCCTAGTAAAACACCAGTAATTGTTGAAGATGATGTCTTAATAGGTGCTAATGCTGTAATTTTAGAAGGAGTTAAAATAGGAAAGGGAGCAGTAGTAGCAGCCGGTTCAGTTGTAACAAAAGATGTTCCTCCTAATACAGTAGTAGCAGGTATACCTGCAAGAGTTATTAAAGAAAAAGATGAAAAAACTATTGATAAAGTAAAAATACTTGAAGATTTGAGAGGATAAAAAAAAGGGCAGTCTAACGACTGCTCTTTAGTCATCAAAAGTAAATACATGAGGCACATTTCTATAATAATCACCATAATTTAAACCATATCCGACAACAAAAACATCAGGTATTGTAAAACCAATATAATCTGGTGTAATATCTACTTTTCTTCTTTCAGGTTTGTCTAATAAAACACATGACTTCACAGAATTAGGATTCTTTGACTGTAAATATTCTTTAATGACTTTCATTGTAAGTCCTGAATCCATTATATCATCAACTATTAATACATCGTATCCCTCTAAACTTATATTCAAATCACTAAGTATATCTACTTTACCTGAACTTTCTTTCCCATGACCATAACTAGATGTAGTCATAAATTCAATACGAGTAGGAACTTCAATACATCTAACTAGATCAGCAGTAAATATAAAACTTCCTTTTAACAAGGATATTACTAAAAGTTTCTTGTCTTTATAATCATCACTAATTTTCTTTCCTAGTTCTTTAATTTTAGCTTTAATCTCTTCTTCAGAAATTAGAACTTTCCATTTCTTTTCCAAGAAACTCAACCCCTTTTCTGTTTTAATAAGACTTATTCTAATTTATATGTTGAATTTTGTCAATATTTTAAACTAATATAATATAAAATTTTTATTTTATTCAAAAATTGTCGTTTAAATTTGCGAAAAATTTATTTTCAAGAAGGATTTTGATACTTTTTGTAGAATAAGATAGAATGTTGTAGGTGAGTTATTTTATAAGATTATTCACATTATTATTTTCTTGACCCAAGTGATAACTGATAAAGTCATTGAATATAATGAATAACAAATTAAATTGATTATGGAGGCTATGTCATGAAATATATAAGTGAATCTAAAGACATTGAAAAACAACTTGCAGAACTTTGTATTGACTTTATTAATATATTCGATAAAATGAAAACTAATGGAGTAATTACTGAAGAAGAATATATTAGACATACTAAATACAAAAAAGATTTCTTAAAAAAAATTTCTGTTAAGTAAAACTGAAGGATGTATTTTGTATTTTTTTGATATTTTTATTACGTCATTACATTTATTTAATTCTTTTAATGCATTATTTATATCAGTTAAATCATTTTTGCTGTAAATTAACGGAGATTTTCCCATTTTTCTCTCTATTTCTTCAATTTCATAATTTGATAAGTTAAATAGATTATATACTAATCTATCTAGTTTATAAACTAAATATTCAATTTCTATCTGTTTTATATATCTGTCATATTCGTTATACGTATTTTCGAATAGCTGTTTTTTTAATGAAATTATATTATCTATCAATAAAACATACTCTTCTTGTTTAGATAATGAAATTAATTTAAAAGGACTTTGCTGAACATGAAATATCTTTAATTGCGGAAATAACTTGCCTTCTTCCATTATTAACGACCTATAGAGAAAACTATATAATTTTGAATTTAACAAAGCTAATATAAACTTTATAAACACATCTTTTCTATATTGTTTCCTTACTATTAATGAATATAATGTATTTAAAATATAGTATTTTTGTTCATCGTATGCACATATAAATCTATCTGCTGTTTGCCTTATAAGTATTTTAGGATTAAACACAAATTCTTCTCTCATAAATGTAGCATATTCTCCCAATTCTTTATTAATTATTGATTTATCTGTTATTACATAAAGTCCAGACCAGTTATAATAATATGGCTTAATATCTCTTCCTGTTAAAACTTTTCTAGCACCTTTTTTATTTCCATCATAAGTTAATAGCTTATTTCTTATATTACCAGTAGCAATTCCTGCAACAATTTCACACAAATCATTTATCTTATAAGGGTTTGTGCTATAAATTCTTTGTCTTAATTCAAATGTTTCTTTAGATGATTCAATATCAAAAACATAATTAAGATTATTATAATAATACGCTTGGTCTATTATTTTATAATTATTTTTAAATATATCTTTTTTTATATTAAAACTATCTTTTAGATTTTTGCAAAGAATTTTGTTTCTTTTCAAATTATTCTGACTTTTTTTAGCGAAAATAATGGCCATATTCATATCTACTTTATCAAAAATATTACTTCCAAGATTGACAATTTCTTTAATTTCAGTTTTATCAAGTATTATTTTTCTTATGGGTGTAAAATTGTTATTAGACAATATATTACCTGGGGTTATGAAAGCTAAATATCCATCATCACAAAGCATTTTTATAGCCTTTTCTATAAAAAGCGAATATATGTCAAATCGTCCGACTGCTGTTAAAAAATTGTTTTTTAAATAATCTTTATTATAGTATTTATTTATTCTTCTATTTTCTAAATAAGGTGGATTACCTATAACACAACTAAATTTATAATTATCAATATAATTACTTTTGAGAAAATCTACATTATACAAATTAAATTTTAAGTCTATTTTCTCCCTTATTAACTTATAAACTTTAATTTGTAAACTAATTTTACATAAGTATATACCTTTTCCATCAATATCAATTCCATATAAAATATTTTCTACAACTCTTTTAACAATCTCTAAACTCGACAAATTAGTTTTTTCCTTATACCACTTATAAAATACATCAAAAATATATAAAAGGAACATTCCACTTCCACATGCTGGCTCAAGAATTTTTAAGTTATCTATATTATTTCTTTGCTTTATATATTGTGTAATAACTCTATCAACCATATAATTAACAAGCCATTCAGGAGTATAATAAATACTATACTTCTCTTTTTTCTCTTTTCTACTTATGATATACTCATAAGCTATCGGAATCACATAATCACTTTTAATAATTTCCTTTGTCATATCTCTTTTCAACATTTTATATATATCATGATTCTTTATATTTTTAATTTCTGACTCTTTTAAAAATAGTTTTGCAGCATTTAACTCTTCTAGAATGAGCAATATTAATGAGTTCAAAATCATATCTTCTAACAAATCTTCATTTATTTCTCCATTATAAAAATCCAGCATTTTTTCTAGTATTTTAATTAATTTTTTCATATTTTTATCCCTCACTACTATCTTTCAAAATCGAATTTAGTAAGTATTTCTTTTATTTCCCTTAATTCTAACAGTATTTTATTGAGAGTATATTGAATTTGGATCAATTTTTCATATCAGATTAAGTGTAGCTTTATTGTCCTCTCTGTTATAAATATCTCTAATGATAAAGCTTTTGATTCATCTATGTATTCACCAATATGCCACAAATTTCCCCTCCTGCATTTCTATTTTTCTTACTATATATATTCTACATAAAAACGAAGAATCCTTTTTGAATTTAAAAGAATTCTCCCTTACTTTGCCTACAATCTTAAAAGAGTAATATTTACTCTTTTATTATTTTTCTTGATATATTGACAAGAATTGATGAAAAGGGTAAGAGTAGTAATGTAGTTATTACGTTAAAAAGTGTATGAGCATTTGCAATTTGTCTGGATGGATTACCTGGTGAAATTAGACTGACAAAATTATAGAGATAATTTATAAAAAAATAGAAGATAATGACTCCGCTAATATTGAATATTATATGGACAAAAGCAGCTTGTTTGCCAGTACGATTAGTCGCTAAACTTCCTATTAAAGTATCTATACAGGTACCTATATTTTGTCCTAATATAATAGGAATAGAAGTTCTAACTGATATAATATGAGATGATGCCATAATCTGAAGGATAGCAATTCCAGTACTGCTACTGTGAATAATTGCTGTTATAAGAAATCCTGAAAATATACCTAAAATATCATTTGTACCAATATTTTCTACTAATAAAGAAAGTTTTTTTGTACTGTTTGTTGAAGCTATACTGTTTGAAATAATATCTATACCTAGAAATATTAAAGAAATACCTATTAATAGTTTAGGTATTATTTTAGTTGATTCTTTTTTTAAAAAAGGCATAATAATAATTCCAGCTAATAAAAGATACACTGCATAGTTTTTAATTTCTATTGCAACGATTTGTGCTGTTATAGTTGTACCAATATTTGCTCCCATAATTATAGGTACAGCATTATAAATGTTTATCAAATTACTGTGAACAAGACTAATAACTAACAAAGTTGTAGCACTACTGCTTTGAAGCAATCCAGTTACTACTACTCCTAGCAATACACCTATCATCTTGTTATTTGTCAATTTATATAGCTTAACCTTAAGCTTTTCTGAAACTATTTTTTCAAATGAAGTAGAAATTATTTTTATACCTAAAAGAAATAATAATATACCTCCAGAAATACTTAATAAAATTATTATATAATGTATTTCTTTTAATAATTTCATTTATTCCCTCCAATTAGATTACTAAAATATTATTACAGTTAATATATATGTAATATTAGATAGGTTAAAGTATAAATTATTAAAGATTTAAGGAGGGAATAGTTTGAAAATATTTTTACTGGATAAAAATAGAATAATAAAAATAGTTCTTGTTATATTTTTAGTTACAAGTTCATTAGTTTATACAAGTATTAATAAAGATGAAATTATTAGTGTATTTTCAGTAAAAAAAGAACTACCTATTTATTCTGTTGATACTAATGAAATGAAAATAGCAATAAGTTTTGATGCTGCATGGGGCGATCAGTATTCAAAGCAAATTCTAGATATTTTAGATAAATATAATGTAAAAACAACATTTTTCCTTGTAGGATTTTGGGTTGACAGATATCCTGATATGGTTAAGGAAATAGCTAGAAGAGGACATGAGATAGGCAATCATTCTACAAATCATCCTCATATGACTAAACTTAGTCAAACTCAGATTATTGAAGAATTGAAGAAAACAGAAGATAAAATAAAAAAAATTACAGGACAAAGAACCATCCTTTTTAGGCCACCATTTGGTGATTATAATGATAGACTCATTAAAACTTGCAGGGATAATGGGTATTATGTAATTCAATGGGATGTTGATTCTTTAGATTGGAAAGAATTAGGTGTTGAACCAGTAGTAGATCGTGTTTTGAGAAATGTAAAAAAAGGTTCTATAGTATTGTTTCATAATAATGCTAAGTATGTTACTAAGTATTTGCCAATTATAATAGAAAAACTTCAAGCTAAAGGATACAAAATAGTACCGATTTCAGAATTAATCTATAAAGAGAATTATTATATAGATAATACTGGAAGACAAATGAAAAGAAAAAATTAATTTATGGTGGCATTTATGCCACCATATTTAGTTTTTCTAAATTTTTTTATGAATATCATTTTCAAAATACATCTTTATGATCTTCCTAAGTCAGAGAAGCTTTTTTCAAAGTTTTCTTTAATTTTTTTTACTACATTTTTACCTGCTTTAGTAGTATCAATTCCCATTTCTTTTGCAATTTCTTCTTTAAAATTTTCAAAAGCTTTTCTTGCATTTTCAGAGATTTTATTGTTTTTCATATATATCACCTCAACATTATTTTATCCAGAAATTTTTTTATAATTCATAGGAAATTATATTTCATATTAAACTGTTGATAATTTTGAATATAATTTCCGTAATGAAAATGTCAAAATCTACCTAATTTATTCAAATAGAAGATTTTGTTCATTATTAATACAAATGAACGTAGAAGCTGTAATACATAAAAAGATTAATTAAAGTAAAACATAGAATATATATTTAATTTTTTAAAGGAGAGTAACTTATGGCAAATAATATAAATGCAAAAAATATAATAAGTAATTTAAAAGAAACTAAGGAAGATTACTATAATTTTATTCATGAAAATGTATTTTTTATAGGAGTTACAGGAATGAAAAGTAAAACAACTATTAGCCTAATTGAACATGTTTTAAAACATGCAGGGTTAAAAACAGGGATAATTAGTTCAAATTATATAAAGTTTTGCAATGAATTGATACATACTACTAATGATTTAAAAGTTGAAAAGATTCGATATATTTTGGACAAGATGATAAAAAATAGAGTTCAGATAGTTATTATGGAAGTTTCTTCTTATATATTAGATTTTAATAAAATACATGATTTTAAATTTGATATTGCAGTGCATACAAGTATTGAAAATGAGTATTTAGATTGTTATAGAAATAGTAAAGATTTTTTGAAAATGCAAAAAAAACTATTTCATGAACTTGATAAAGGTAAAATAGCTATAATTAATATAGATGACAGTAATGCTTTGAAATTAATAGAGGGCAATAGTAAAGCTTTGGTTGTTACATATGGTTTGAATAATAAAGCAAGTTTAACTGCCTCAAGTATTTCGATAAAGGAGCATATTAATCTTGTCGTTTGTCTGCAAAGAAGCCTTACTACAATTCAAGGAATAGACATAGATACATTAGAATTTCCTATTACTTTAAAACTTTTAGGAGAACATAATATTTATAATGCTTTAGCATCAATAGCAGTAGCTTTATGTTTGAATATAAATGTTGAGATTATAAAAAAATCGCTTGTTTTGTTTAATGGCATAAAATAAAATTAGAACTAAATCTTCGATTTAAATAAATTATAAGTATGATTTTCCTATATCCATAAACGGAAAATATATACCTTATTAAATTATCCATGCTTTAATAAGGTATATATTTTTTTATAGATTATAAATAATAAAATCAGGCTGTAGACAAAATAAAATATTTATGAGAATAACGTTCATGCAAAAGAATTTAGAAAAAACTAAAAGCTCAAATATTACATCTATAAAGAGCAGGCTGATAGCTAACAACCACGAGCTTGTCAAAAGTTTGACATGCTATTTGAAAGAATAATATATATTTTTTGGGAATTTTGAAGGATTTTTTTATTATTTGTCAAATATAATATAAGGAATTTTGAATTCATAATTTTAACCTTATTTTCAATTACTTAAGAAAAAATATCGTACCAGTAGAAACAAAAGTATTCATATTATTAATTTATAGTGAATATTATAGTTGTAGATTAGTCCAAAAAACGTAAGATATAAAGGGGAGTGGGAAGCAAATGGTTGATAAGGTTATTCAAACTAATTTTGTAACAATAGTTGGAAAAATAGTTACTGAACTTGAATTCAGTCATCAAATGTACGGAGAAGGTTTTTATACATTCTATATTAAAGTTCCTAGACTAAGTGAAAATTCAGATGTATTGCCAGTTACTATTTCTGAAAGACTTTTTGTTGGAATAGAATTGAAACCAGGTGTAGAACTTGTAATTGAAGGTCAATTAAGATCTTATAATAGGTATTCAGACGGAAACAATAGACTTCTATTGACAGTTTTTGCAAGAGATGTTTACTTACCTAATGATGATGAAAAGCTTTCAGAACTTAAACGTAAACCAAATGAAATCTTCTTAGATGGCTATATTTGCAAACAACCTGTATATAGAACTACACCATTTGGTAGAGAAATCACTGATTTGCTTATTGCAGTAAATAGACCTTATAACAAATCGGATTACATACCTTGTATTGCTTGGGGGAGAAATGCAAGGTTTTCTGAAAAATTAAGAGTTGGTGATCATATCAGATTATGGGGAAGAATTCAAAGTAGAGAATACCAAAAGAAACTTCCAGATGGTGAAGTATTAAATAAAGTTGCATATGAAGTTTCTATATCAAAGATGGAATATCTAAAAGATGATAATAATAGAGAAAGTAAATTAAAAGCTGAATCTGTTTAGAATGGTTTAAAAGCATGAAAAAAAAGGAGTAAATTTTACTCCTTTTCTTCATTTTCTTCATAAATATAAAGCAACTTACCATTCAATTTATCTTTATCTACAATATCCTCAAATTTTTTAGGCACAGTGATAATATCTGGATTACCATCACTAATAAATCTTTTTTCAGGAAATTTATCAAAATATTCTAGCCAATTATAAAGGCCTACATTATCAACTTTAATTTCACTTGCCCTAACTCTTGGTAATGAATAAGGATTAAATCTCTTATCTATTGGTGAATATGAAGGTTTCCATCCTACATTTAATATAGCTATATTATTATAGCTAGTTCCATTATACTCACCTTTTCTTAAATAAACTTCATTTTCTTTATTTTTAGGCCTACTTCCGTATGGAAGAGCTAAAGTATTCACTTCATAATCTTTTAAAATGCTATTTAAAAACTTAACATTTTCAGCAATCACCCTTTGTATACTGCTAGAATTTAAATTAGTAAAGTTATTATGCCCAATTGTATGATTGCCTATATCTAACCCCTTTTCAATCAGATATTTAAGCTTATACTCTACAAATTCTTTTTGCCTAAAAGGATTTTCCCCAAATGTAAAAAATGTTGCCTTTAAAGGAAAATCAGGATGCTTTTCATGAAACTCTTCCAAAATACCTACTGCACAATTAGGATCAATTATTTTTTCACCATCTTTTAAAATTATATTAAAATTGTTTTTATTACCATCATCAAAAGTAATGACTACAGGTGTATAACCAGCCTCAATATCTATATTATTGTTTACAAAATCTTTAAGACTTATAGGTCTATATCCTTTTTCATATAATACCTTTAAATCCCTTTTAAAATTCTCAACCGTTCTAACCCATTCACTTTCCTTTTTACCAATATTATGATACATAAGTATCATTATTTGTCCTGCTTCATTTGGCTTTTTCGACAAATCTATTTTTTCAAAAGGATTCTCTGGCTTATTATCTTCTTTATTATCTTCTTTATTATCTTCTTTATTATCTTTTTTATTATCTTTTTTATCCATAATATCATCTGTTTCTTCTACCTTATTAGCACCTTCATCAACAACTGATATTTCACTATTAGCTATCTCTTCTGTTTTATTACATCCAATCAAAAGCAAAAGTACAATCACTACCATTCCTGTTATATTTATTAATTTTTTCAATATATCTCCTCCTACATATCTTTCCAATTTACAAATATGTCTAAAACATTTTAAAACTTTAAACAGAAAAAATTTGAAGTATTATGTTTTCTCACATGGTTAAAATATAAATATAGATTTTATTTAATTATAACATATCCTATTAACTGAAACTATAATCTAATTAGTTCTCAATTAAATTTCTTTTTGACTAATTACAAAATTTTTTAAAGATTAAATCAAAATCCTCTATTTAAATAAACTAATGAAGATTTTGATGAAATCCATTACGGAAATTATATTTTAATTATCGGCAAATTAATAATGTATATAATTTCCTATGGGTTATAAAAAGGAGGTATTTTTATTGTCTATAAGAAAAAGTACTTTTACTAATATTAAAGGGAAACAAACAGAATACTCTGCTATAACAATAACAAATGACGAAAGGCATTTCTATAGAGAAGCTGAATCGCAAAAAGCTCAACTTGAAAGTAAACATCAGCATGGTACTAGGAAAGATGTAAAGACTCCTATAAAAAGAAAACTAACTTAAAATACGGCCTATTAAAGGCCGTTAATTATGTCCTAATAACTTTTGTTCCTCTTGGACAACTTGAAATACATAAACCACATACCGAGCCTCTACCTATATCTTTGTATTGTTCACTCATATAAGTACTACATGCAAATGCATCAACTAAAGCCTCTCTATCGACACCTTGATGCCAATTATTTCCTTTCAAAGCCAGAGCAGGACATTTCGTTACACAAATATTACAATCTCCACATTTTGAGTTTTTAATCGGCTCATCATATGGAAAAACCATATTTGTTAATACAGTTCCCAATCTTATTCTTGGTCCAAATTCTTCTGTTACTAAACAAGCATTTTTACCTATCCATCCTAAACCTGCTAAAGTTGCAACAGTTTTATGTTGAAAAATGCCCGTATATGCATCTGTTTCTGTTTTAACAGTCTGAGAAGCTGGTATTGCCATAGCAAGATATCCTTCATTTTGAATCATATTTGTTATAGCTAAAGTAATTTGGTCTATTAAAAAATTTACTGTTCTATAATGATGAAAATAAGTATGAGTAGGTTTATCTACTACATCATTCATTATCTGATCCGATAATCTAACAATAATAGAAATACCTGATTTTAAATGAGAAAAATTATCGGGTAAAAAATTTTCTAATTTAGCAAATCCAACTTTAGAAGCACCCATACTAATCGCTTTTTCTATTATCTTTTCTCTAAAAGTTAAATTCATATAATTCTCCTCTCTTTTTCAACGCTAAATTTATTATAACAACCAACAACTATTAGTCAATAGTTATTAGTCTATTAACTATCAACCATTAAATTATTTTTTTCCTAAAGTATTAATTATATGAATAAATTGAATAAAATATACCAATTTTTAATATTTTCATGGATATAAAAATAAAAAAAAGGTTATATTAATAATACAACATCAAATAAGATGTTGGTAATAAATCTATTTGGGAGGGAAAAAAATTGGCTAGAGGAAACAGAGTTGTTGTTCCAGAAGCTAAACAAGCCCTTGAGCAAATGAAAGTAGAAATAGCTAATGAATTAGGTTTATCTAATTATAATAGTATAGATAAAGGAAATTTAACTTCTAGACAAAATGGTTATGTTGGTGGATATATGGTTAAAAGGCTAATTGAGCAAGCTGAAAGACAAATGTCTGGAAAATAAATCATAAAAAGGAGAAGTGGTATCTTTGCCACTTCTCCTTTTTATATGTTATAATTTTAATATAATTTATTTAAAGATGTGTGAAATCAATAAACAAAATTAATAATCACATATCTAGAAAAAAGAGGTGGCATTATGTTTGTCGAAAATACTAAAGAATTAGCACAACACAAGCTTTTGCTTCTATACATATTAGATATTGTAGAATTTCCAATGACAAATTCTGAAATTACTCAATTTGTTCTTGAAAACAATTATATGGTCAATTATTTTATGGTGCAACAATTTTTAAGCGAGCTAGTATCTTCAAAATTTATTGAAATAACTACAAAAGATGGCAGTGAATACTACCATATCACAGAGCAAGGTAAAAATACTCTTAATTACTTCATAGATAGAATACCAGAAAAAATAAAACTTGAAATTGATAATAATTATAAAAATAAAAAAGAGGAAATGATTAAAAAAACTCAGATTATTGGTAACTACTATAAAAAGAATGATTCAGAGTATATTGTTAATCTAAAAGTCATAGAAAAAGACATTACTCTATTTAATATGTCTCTGAATGTAGTTTCAAATAAACAAGCAAAACTCATTTGTAATAACTGGAAAGAAAATCCTCAAGAAATCTATAAAAAAATATTAGATTTATTAATAGAAACAAAATCTTCGATTTAAATAAATAGGCAGGATTAAGTTCCTGTCTATTTTCTTTCTATCATATTAAAATCAATCCATTAGGCTCTAACCCTACTGATATATTTCTTATTATTTTACCTTTTTTATAGTCGAATACAGTAACACAATTTTTTAAAGCATCTGAAATAAATAATAAATTATCACCATTGTAAAGCATACAATTAGGCATTCCTCCTAAATAATATTTTTCAAGTACATTTTTCTTCTCAATATTAATTTTATAGAGAAAACCATCAAGGGCATTAGTAGTATATAATATATCTGTATTCTCTATAACAACCATATCTAAAATTACGCCTTCTACTTCTAATTCTGTAAGTAATACATTATCTTTTATATCTAATATTTGTATTATGCTTTGATACATTCCATTTGACTGTGGACATAATATATATATTTTATTCTTATTTATCATAATATGGAAAGGATTAAACCTAAGTCTAATTTTATCTATTTTATTACTATCTAAGTAGATTACACTTAAACTATAACCACTACTATTAGCTACATAAATTCGATTTTTACTATTATTTATTTTAATATCATGAGGTTTCTCACCTACAGGTATATTTTCTAATAATATAAAGTCCTTTTCATCTATTACCGATATTGAATTTGAATCTGTATTTGTAACAAATATACATCCATTTAACAATTCCAAATGTTTTGGACAGCTTCCCACATAAACAGTATCTATAACTGTTTTTTTGTTTATATCTACCTTAAAAATACTATTATCATATGAATTAGCAGTATATATTATTGAATCATTGCTACCTCTAATAATATGATGAGGTCCTATATATGGTCTGTTTATACTTGAAATATTAACTCGTTCCTTACTTCTACAAATATTATTGAGAAATATGTTTTCTATTTCATATTTATTTTCTAAATCTACCAAGGTCAATGTATCATTCTCAGCATTAGCTACAATAAGTTTCTTCTTCATAAAAATAATCACCTCTGTCTTGCTCGCCCTTATATCAGTTTATGCACATTTAATAATAAGGGTGAATAGAGGTGATTAATTAAATTATAGCTATATATCAATTATTATTTTTTTAATCCATACTTCTTTATCAATTGTTATATTCCTTCTTTTTATCTCAATAATTAGTTCGTTAAACTCATTAGCTTCTTCCCAGTATTTTTCTTCATCATTTAATGATGATAAAAGCCTCAGTTTTTCCATTCTCGAATAAGCTTCTTCCAGTAAAACATAATCTTCTAAATCTTTATATGGTTTGTACCCTATTTCAGACATAACCGACCTCCCATTTGAATATATATATATATTTTATTCAATGGGAGAAAAATAATAACTAATCATTCATAATAATTTTTCTGACATCACCAATTAAATATAAAGAACCTGAAAATAATATTAAATCATCTTCTTCTGCCATATCTAAAGCTTTATTTACAGCTTTCTCTATATCTTTTTCAATTAAATATTTCTTGTTAAACTTTTTAATAATGTCTGCTAATTTTTCGGCCTCAAGTTTTCTTGGATTATTTGCCTCTGTAATAATAATTTCATCTGCTAGATGAACTAGTTCATCCAATATACTATTAACCTCTTTATCACTAAGTATTCCAATACCTAGAATTAATTTATTATATTTAAAAAGTTCCTTTATAGACTTTTTTAAAGAATTTGCTCCTGCTAAATTATGAGCACCGTCTATAATAAATGTCGGATTACGTCTTAATATTTCTAATCTGCCTTTCCACTCAGTTTTCAATAATCCTCTCCTGATACAATCTTCATCAATATCTATATATTTATTTTCCAATAAAGTAAGTATAACTGTTAAAGCTACACAAGCATTATTTATTTGATGCTCTCCTATAAGATTAATCTTAAGATTTTCAAAAGTCTTTCCATTAAATTTAAAATTGAATTTGCTACCTAATCCTGTACATTCAATCACTTCTACATCTTCAACAGGTGCTATTATAAGCTTGCCATTCTTATCCTTAACAACATTCTCAATAACTTTTTGTGCTTCATCTACTTGAGGATGACTTACAACGAGTCCATTTTCTTTTATTATCCCTGCCTTTTCCCAGGCAATTTTTTCTATAGTATCTCCAAGTATATCTTTGTGATCTAATGAAATTGGAGTTAAAACCGAAACCAATGGATTTTCAATAATATTAGTAGAATCATATCTTCCACCTAATCCAACTTCAAGCACTACAAAATCAACTTTTTCTTCTTTATAATAAACAAAAGCTATTGCAGTCACTATTTCAAATTCAGTAGGATGGTTATAACCTTTTTTTACCATTTCTTCAACTTTCTCTTTAACTTTTGAAGTAACTTGAGCTAACCTTTCATGTTCAATCTCTTTACCATTTATTCTAATTCTTTCTGTAAATCTCTCTAAATATGGTGAAGTAAATAATCCTACTTTATAGCCAGATTCAGTTAATATAGTCGAAATATAAGATGAAGTTGAACCTTTACCATTAGTTCCAGCTACATGTATTATTTTTAAACCTTTATGAGGATTACCCAATAAATCAAGTAAAATCCTTATATTTTCAAGTCCTAATTTGCTTCCAAATTTTCTTGTACCATGAATATACTCTAATGCCTCTTTATAGTTCATCATCTCACTCCTCAATATTATCGAGAAAATAGAACTCATTAAAAAAAGCTTAGGATACAAACTAAATAAATATAATGATTGAAAAAATAAAAGTGAATAATTACAAAGCTTCAGCCAAGAAAACTTGATGAATAATTTCAGAAAAATCCGTAGGCTTAGCAGGACGCTAAGCCAGCATCCTACAAGACAGGACGTCTTGATTAGGTGCGTTAGGATTTTTCGAAATTATAAGTCTATGTTTTCTCTGAAGATTTGTCTATGAACGTTATTTTTTCAATTCATTAAATAATATAACTTTGTCAACAAGCTAAGACTCCATCAAGGAGTCTTAGCTTTTCTCTATTTTCTCTTTAAACTTTCCAATCTTTCAAGCACTTTTTCCATCATATTTTGATACTTAGCTTCTTTTTCTCTTTCTTTATCAACTATATGTTTAGGCGCCTTACTTATAAAGCCTTCATTAGACAGCTTGCTTCTTACCCTTTTTAATTCCCCTTCTAATCTCTCTTTTTCTTTTTCTAATCTTTCTATTTCTTTTCCAATATCAACTAGTTCTTCTAAAGGTAAATATATTTCACAATCTTCTACTACGGCTGACATTGCATCTTCACCTATACCATCTTTATTATCCCTAATTTCTATACTTGAAGCTCCTGCAAGAGTAGTAAAATAAATCTCTCCTTCGGATAATATATTCTTAATATCATTGTTATTAGTTACAAATATTACTTTAGCTTTTTTAGAAGGAACTACATTCATTTCTGCTCTTATATTTCTAATATTTTTTACGGCTTCCATTATGAAACCAATTCTTTTTTCAGATTCTTCAAAATTATATTCTTCTTTATATGCAGGCCATTTTGCTATTATTAAACTACTTTCTGTATTTGGTAAGTGCTGCCAAATCTCCTCTGTAATAAATGGCATAAATGGATGTAGTAATTTTAGAAGGTCTTTTAATACGTATAATAGCACATATCTTGCAGTATTCTTGCTTGGTTCATCATTACCATACAAACGAGGTTTTACCATTTCAATATACCAATCGCAATATTCACTCCAGATAAAATCATATAGCTTTTGAGCTGCAATTCCCAATTCAAATTTTGTTAAATTCTCTGTAACTTCCTTTGCTACCTTATTAACTCTAGATATTATCCATTTATCTTCTTCTTTTAGTGAATTAAACGCTAAATCATGCTCTATTAACTCTTCACCTAGATTCATTAAAACAAATCTTGACGCATTCCATAACTTATTTGCAAAATTTCTACTTGCTTCAACTCTTTCCATATGGAATCTCATATCGTTTCCTGGTGTATTTCCAGTAACTAAAGTAAATCTTAAAGCATCAGCACCATACTTATCTATTATTTCAAGTGGATCAATACCATTGCCTAATGATTTACTCATCTTTCTTCCTAATGAATCTCTAACTAAACCGTTAATTAAAACATTCTTAAATGGAATATCTCCCATATGCTCTAATCCTGAAAATACCATTCTAACTACCCAGAAGAAAATAATATCGTATCCTGTTACCAACACATCTGTTGGATAGAAGTATTTAAGTTCTGGCGTATCTTCAGGCCATCCTAAAGTTGAAAACGGCCATAAAGCAGATGAAAACCATGTATCTAAAGTATCTGGGTCTTGTTTAATATCTGTACTTCCACATTTAGGGCAGCTTTCAGGTTCTTGTCTTGAGACTATAACTTCTTCACAGTCTTGACAGTAATATACAGGTAATCTATGTCCCCACCAAAGCTGTCTTGAAATGCACCAATCTCTAATATTTTCTAACCAATGAACATATATTTTACCGAATCTTTCTGGTATAAATCTAAATTTTCCTTCTCTATATGCTTTTAACGCTGGTTTAGCTAAAGGCTCCATTTTTACAAACCACTGTTTTGATACAATAGGCTCAATAACAGTTTTACATCTTTCACAATGACCTACATTATGAGTATGATCTTCAATTTTTACAAGATAACCTCTATCTTCCAAGTCCTTAACTATTGCTTTTCTCGCTTCATATCTATCCATTCCCTGATATTTGCCGCCTAATTCATTAATACTTGCATCATCATTCATAATCTTTATTTGCTCTAAATTATGTCTTAATCCAACCTCAAAGTCATTTGGATCATGTGCTGGAGTTATTTTAACAGCTCCAGTACCAAACTCCATTTCTACATATTCATCTGCTATAACAGGTATTTCTCTATTAACTAGAGGTAAAATTAATTTCTTTCCAATTAAATGCTTATATCTCTCATCTTCTGGATTTACAGCAACTGCCACGTCACCAAGCATAGTTTCAGGTCTAGTAGTTGCAATAACAATATACTCATCACTATCTTTAACAGGATACTTAATATGCCATAGCTTGCCTTGTTTTTCTTCATGCTCTACTTCAGCATCTGAAATAGCTGTCTTACAACTTGGACACCAATTTATAATTCTATTTCCTCTATAAATTAAACCTTTTTCATATAATTTTATAAAAACTTCTTCAACTGCTTTGCTTAATCCCTCATCTAAAGTAAATCTTTCTCTTGACCAATCACAAGAAACTCCAAGTTTTTTTAATTGTTTTCTTATATTACCACCATACTTTTCTGTCCAATCCCATGCTTCTTCTAAAAACTTTTCTCTACCTATTTGCTCTTTTGTCTTGCCTTCAGAATGTATTTTAGCTACAACTTTAGCCTCAGTTGAAATACTCGCATGATCAGTCCCTGGTAGCCATAAAGCTTCATAACCTTCCATTCGCTTCCATCTTATTAAAATATCTTGTAAAGTATTGTTTAAAGCATGCCCCATATGCAAACTACCAGTAACATTAGGTGGTGGCATCATAATAGTAAATGGTTTTTTTTCTTCATTAACTTCAGCTCTAAAATAATTATTTTCATTCCAATAGTTATAAATTCTTTCTTCAAAATCCTTTGGATTATACTTTTTTGCTAAATTCTTCTCCATATTTTCCCCTCCTCAATCTAATTATCTATTTGCCGTAAAACATTAAAAATGCTCCTAAAATTGATAATATTAGTCCAAGTATTTTTATTTTTAATAAACCTTTCAGAGTTTTTATTTTGCCCTTTTTAAAATATAAATCAGAACCAAACACAATTAATCCACTTATTATAAACAAAACTCCTCCTAATTCAAACATTAAACCACTTCCTTTAAAATGTAAAATCCTTCCGATTAAAAAAGCCCTTCATCCAAACATAAGGACGAAGGGCATTTTCGCGGTACCACCTTATTTCCAGATATTTAAAACATATCTGGCTCTCATTTAAATAACGGTAAAACCGTCTAGACTTACTTAAGTTCAGCCTAGAAGCTCCAGAGCTACCTTCAGTAAACATTGCCTTGCAAAACCTTCCAGCCAATGGGTTTTGCTCTCTTGAAGGTTGTTTACCTACTCCTCTCCTTCAACGCTTTTATCCATTATTTTAACTAATACCAAGTACCTAATACCTAATTTTTAATATATTATATAATAATTATCTTATTTGTCAATGCTTTTTTCCTTATTCATGCGATTTATTTTTCTAAATCCAATCAGATAATTAATAAACGCTATAAGCGTAAGTATAACAGCTGCTAAAACAAGTAAATAACTTATCAGCTTATTTATTTTGAAAACGATAGATAAAATAGCAATATAAAATGATACTGTTGCTATCTTACCATACTTATTAGCTGGAATAACAGTTTTGTCAACGAAATAATATAAAAATAATCCTCCTAATATCATTAAAATTTCTTTTATGCCTATAACTGTAATAACCCATAATGGCAAATATTTTTTATCTGTAAAACAAACTAAAACAGTAATCTGCATGAGCTTATCTGCTAAAGGATCAAGTACAGTTCCCCATTTAGTCACCATATTATACTTTCTGGCAATATATCCATCTAAAACATCAGTAATTCCAGCCAATATAAAAATATATGTAGCATATAGTATATTATTTTCTATTGATGAATAGAAAATACCTATAAAAATTGGTATAAATAAAAACCTAATTGTTGTAAGTATATTAGGTACGTTCATAATACACCTCTTCTGTTAGAATATAATAATGCTATCATTTCCAATGAATACCAAAAAGCCTATACTTAATATTATAAATAATTATGCCTATATACACAAGAATTATATCATCCATTTGTTTTATCTTTTATATAATTTATTACACTTTACATTAAAAATTCCTGCATAATCTAATATTTTGTTAAAATATAAAGCTTGTTGACAAAGTAAAATATAAGTTCGTCAACAGTCTGAATATTTTGTTAAAATGTATTTTTTAACTATATGTAACAGTTGAATTTACAACTGAATATAATAATTTTAAAACTGAACACTTAAGGAGGTTCAACATGAAATGCAAAAAAAATTTTCTCTATTTTTAATAGTCATACTTATAATATCTAATTTATTAATAGGTTGTCAAAAAGAAAATCTTAAAACTGTAAGATTAGTTGAAGTTACACATTCTGTTTTCTATGCTCCACAATATGTAGCTTTAACAAAAGGTTTCTTTGAAGAAGAAGGTATTAAAATAGAATTAACAAATGGTAAAGGTGCAGATAAATCAATGGCTGCACTGCTAAGCAATCAAGCCGATATAGGTTTTATGGGCCCAGAAGCTTCTATCTATGTATATAATCAAAGTAAAAAAGATTATGCCATTAATTTTGCTCAATTGACTCAAAAAGATGGTTCTTTCCTAGTAGGCAGAGAGAAAGATCCTGATTTTTCATTTGAAAAATTGAAAGGAAAAACTATACTTGGCGGAAGAAAAGGCGGAGTCCCTGAAATGACTTTAGAATATGTGCTTAAAAAACACGGTCTTGAACCTGGAAAAGATGTAAATGTACGTACTGATATACAATTTTCAATGATGGCAGGAGCGTTTACAAGTGGAGAAGGTGATTATACAACACTTTTTGAACCAACTGCTTCAATGATGGAAAAAGAGGGTAAAGGTTATATAGTCGCTTCAATAGGTAAAGAAGGAGGTTATATTCCATATACAGTATACTGTGCTAAAAAAAGCTATATTGAAAAAAATCCAGATATAATTCAAGGCTTCACAAACGCAATCTATAAAGGTATGCTTTGGGTACAAAATCATTCTTCTGAAGAAGTTGCAGAAGCTATACAACCTCATTTTCCAGATGCAGACAAGGAACTTCTAATTACTGTTATAAATAGATATAAAGAGCAAGCTACTTGGAAACCTGATCCTGTATTAACAAAAGAAGGCCTAGAGCATCTAATGCATATAATGGAATTAGCCGGAGAACTTGATAAAAGAGCTCCTTATGATAAAATCGTAACAACTAAATTTGCCAAAAAAGCCGTTGAAAATATTAAGGAATCCTTTAAATAGGATTCCTTAATATTTTCTCTGTACAAATCCAACTTTTCTATAAACTTTGCTTAGGGTCTTTCTTGCTACTCTCTGTGCTCTATTCGCTCCCTCAATATAAACCTTCTCCAAATAATCTTTATTTTTCATTAAATCTTCAAATCTTTCCCTTAAAGGTCTTAATCCTTCAACCACTACTTCAGCTAAATCAGCCTTAAATTTTGCATATCCCTGCCCTTCATATCTCTTTTCAATTTCTTCAATACTGTCACCTGAAAGTTTAGAATAGATAGTAATCAAATTTTTAATTCCAGGCTGTTCATCACAATATTTAACCCTATTTAACGAATCTGTAACAGCTCTCTTTATCTTTCTCCTTATAACATCTGGGCTATCTTTAAGCAAAATATATCCATTTTCATTGCTATCTGATTTAGACATTTTACTTGTAGGATCTTGTAAGCTCATTATTCTAGCTCCTACTTTAGATATATAAGCTTCTGGAATTTTGAACGTTTCACTATATCTATTATTAAATCTTTTAGCTATATCTCTAGCTAGTTCTAGATGCTGCTTTTGGTCTTCACCAACAGGAACTAAATCAGCTTGATATAGTAATATATCCGCAGCCATTAATACAGGATAAGTAAATAACCCTGCATTTAGATTAGCTTCATTTTTTCTGGATTTTTCTTTAAATTGTGTCATTCTATTTAATTCACCCATATAAGTTAAACAATTTAAAACCCAAGCTAGTTCTGCATGTTCACTAACATGGGACTGAATAAAAATAGTGTTTTTCTCTGGGTCTATTCCACTAGCGATATACTGTGCTAAAATCTCCAAAGTATTTCTCCTTAAATCTTTTGGTACTTGAGGTACAGTAATAGCATGTAAATCAACAATACAATAATAACATTCATATTCATCTTGAAGCTCTATCCAATTTTTTATTGCTCCCAAATAATTACCAAGTGTCAATTCTCCTGAAGGTTTAATTCCACTTAAAATTACTTTTTTATCGCTCATTTTCTCACCTTCCTTTTTCTTTCTAATCTATGAAAAAAACCTTTCTTCTCTATATTTATAGAGACGAAAGGTCAGCTTCCGCGGTACCACTCTACTTGACTCTGTGTCCACTTTAGCCCATAACGCAGGCATACGTTGGATTCTACTTAAAATTCGAATCCACACTCCTAAGCCCATTCAGCATACCCTTAACTTCGAGCTCCCACCATCCTCGAATCGCTTTAGTTAGGTATATGCCTACTACTCTTAGTCATAGCTTTTTGTTCTATTTTTGTTCTATTTTTTTCTATTATACCATATAGCTTAATATATTCAATATAAAAATATCAATCTAATCACCATCAAATATTTCTCCTAAAATACTAGCTCCAATTCCTCCTATTCCTCTTTTTTCACCAACTTGATGAAAACGTGCTGCTGCATATATTCTATCAGCTAAACGTGATAAAGGTAGACTTTGCAAATAAACCTCTCCAGGTCCTCTTAACTGAGCTAAGAAAAGACCCTCCCCGCCAAACAATGCGTTTTTGAATCCTCCAACAAATTGAATATCATAATCAACAGTCGGTGCAAAACCAACAATACATCCTGTATCTACACGTATAGTTTCATTATGGGCTAACTCTTTTTTTATAATTGTACCACCTGCATGAATAAAAGCCATACCACTACCTTCTAATTTTTGAAGTATAAAACCTTCTCCGCCAAAAAAGCCTGCCCCTAATCTTCTTGTAAAAGCTATATCTATATCAATACCTCTAGCCGCACATAAAAAAGCATCTTTCTGACAATAAAATCTTCCACCATATTTTTCTAATTGAATAGGTATTATTTTCCCAGGATAAGGTGCTCCAAACGCAACACGTCCTTTTCCTCTACCCTGATACATAAATGTTGTAATAAAAAAGCTCTCTCCTGTAATCATCCTCTTGAAACCTTTAAACAGTCCTCCACCAGTAGAAGTTTGCATAACTATACCGTCTTCCATATACATCATAGCACCTGCTTCTGCTCTTACTCCCTCATTAGGATCTAATTCAATCTCAACAATCTGCATGTCATCTCCATAAATTTTGTAATCAATAATATCGCCCATATATTCACCACCCTTCATAATATTAGTTAATCTTTTTAAATTATATCATCATTCAGAAGAATATATCCATATTTTCTTAAGTATATATTTATTTTTTATATAAACATATCAAAAAATAATCACTTAAAGCAAGTGAAAAACAAAGGGTCAAGTTATGGACAAATTTTCCTTTATTAAAAATCTATGAAAATAAAAACGAATACTTGAAAGAATTTGATTTAAAAAAACAGGATGTTAAACTCTGACGTCCTGCAAGACAAAACATCGTCAATAAACTCAAACCTGCGATTTTTAAATCGCAGGTTGACTATATTAAAACGCTATTATTATGCCTCCATCATTTGCATAAACTGTACTTATACCACCAGCATCTACAATAATAATATCTTTAAAGTTATATCTTTTCATAACTTCTTCTTTAAATTTTTCTGCTTTCTCTAAACAATTACAATGAGCTATTCCTAAAATCTTTTCTTCTAGTTTTTCACCTTTTTCACCTATCAAGTCGATTAACCTTTTAAATGCTTTTTTTGAACCTCTTACCTTATCTACCAATTCAATTTTGCCTTCTTTATTCCCACCTAAAATCGGTTTTATATTTAAAGCTGTTGCTATTCTACCTTTTAATTTACTCATTCTGCCTGATTTTATGAGGTTTTCTAACGAATCTAATATAAACAAAGTTTTCATTTCACTAATATATTCATTGACCTTTTCAACAATTTCTAAATTTTTATAATTTTTCTTAGCAAGTTCTAATATTTTTAAGCTTATCAATGTCTCTGCAACTGAAGCACTCAATGAATCAAAAACGTGTATAAATTTATCTTGAAACTGTTCTTTATACATTTCTTTAGCCATTAACGCATTATTATAAGTACTGCTTAATGAAGATGACAATGTAACTACAAAAATACTTTCTGCTTCCTTAAATCGTTTTATAAATTCCATAGGTGAAGGACTTGCCGTTTTAGGAATATTATCACTATTTTTCATCTGATCCAATAAACCTTCTGTATCTAATTGTTCATCATCTTTATAATGCTTATCATCAATTTGTATTGATAAAGGAACAATATCAATTTTCCTCTCTTTCTTTAACTTATCATTCAAATCGCAACCACTATCAGTAATAACCTTAATATTCATCAAATTCCCCTTTCAATTTATATACTCATATCTATATTATACTATTTAGTATAATGTTACAATTCAGATCTTAAAATATTTTAAAAAAATATTATTCACTTTCCTTTTATTTTTCTTTATATTCTACCCTACTTAATTTTATTTAAACTTTAATATTCCCTTGAACTTTTATAATATAATTAATATAAATAGTTATTTAAAAGGAACAAAATCTTCGATTCAAATAAGTTAAGGAAGATTTTGCCCATATCCACAAACGGAAATTATATTTGAATTTATCCACAATTTAAAGTAGTTTATAACGACTCTGGCATGTAAACATGTCAGACAAAGTTTCAATAAAATCAACATTAATTTTTTAAAATATGGGATTTTATTATAATTTCCTATGGATTATAAAAAAGGAGGTTGCCAAATGAATAACGTAAAAATATTTACTGATAGCACTTGTGATCTTTCGATTGAAATCCTTGAAAAATACGATATTTCTGTAGTACCTCTTTATGTAAACTTTGGTAATGAAACATATAAAGATGGGATAGATATAAATACAAAAAAATTATATGACTTAGTTGATAAATATGGAATACTACCTAAAACTTCAGCACCTTCACCAACTGATTTCTATGAAGCTTTTAAACCATACATTGATGAAGGAAAAGATATAATATATATTGGATTGTCTTCAAAACTATCTTCAACTTTACAAAATGCAAAAATTGCCGCTAATAAATTCCCAAATAACAGAATTGAAATAATAGACTCTTTAAATCTTTCGACAGGCATTGGTCTGTTAGTCTTAAAAGCTGTTGATTATGTAAAGGAAGGTATGGGAATCAAAGAAATCGGTGATAGATTAAGAAATAAAGTACCTTTAGTAAAAACATCTTTTGTAATAGATACTCTTGATTACTTATACAAGGGTGGAAGATGTTCTGCTCTACAAAATTTTGTAGGAAGTATGCTAAGAATTAAACCAATAGTTAAAGTAGTAGACGGTACAATGATATTAGGACAAAAAGCCATAGGGAAAAGAAGAAAAATAATTAATAAAATGCTAGAAAATACAATTAAAGAAAGTTGTAATATAGATTTAGACCGCATTATAGTAACTCATTCTATGGGATATGAAGATGCTTTATATTTAAAAAATGAACTTGAAAATAATTTAGATGTTAAAGAAGTTATTATTACAGATGCAGGTTGTGTAATTTCAAGTCATTGCGGTCCTAATACTGTAGGTATACTATACATAAATAAGGAGTAGAACTTTCTGCTCCTATTATTATGCAAAAATCACATTAATCATCTTTAATAAGTCACACTTCAGTTCTTTCCGTTAAAGAAAGCAAATACATCAAAGAAGCAGCACCTAATGATAATACAAATAATATTGGCCAAACCATTCTTACACTGTATGCTTCTATATATCGCCCCATAATTACAGGTCCTACAGCATATCCAACCCCAGATATAATCGGTAATACAGCATTAAATCTACCTCTATGTGAAATTGGTGTATGATTAGCAATGTAAACACTTGTATTCGTAACAGTAAGTATTTCACCTATTGTCCAAATTATTGTTGATAAAATAACTAAATAAAAACTATTAATATAGTAAAGCATACCAAAACCTATAGCATAAAAAACTCCAGCTACAGCTATATTAGTTGTTGACTTATTATTTCTTGTAAACTTAGTAATCGGTACAGTCAAAAATATTACTGATAAAGCATTTGTTGTCATAACTAATCCAAAAATTTTTTTACTATTGCTACCAAAAATTTCTCCAACTTGAAGAGGTATACTAAATGAATGCTGTGAATACACAAATGAATAAATAGTTGTTACTGCTGAAAATGCCAATAAAGCTGGCCTTCTTAATAAAACTAAAATTAAATTTCCTTCTTCAGCTTTTTCATCATCTTTCTTATTAAATGAGTCTTTAACTTCATCCTCAGAAGGAATAGTCTCTTCAACATAAATCAAAACTAAAAGCAAAGAAATAAATGTAGTTATAGCATCACCTAAAAAAATCCATTCTATGTAATTTTGGTATAGAAACCCAGCTATCAATGGACCAACAGCTATCCCTAAATTAGTACCAAGATATAGCAAAGAAAAAGCTTCCTGTCTATTATTTGGGTTAGTTAAATCTGTAACCATTGCTCCACTCGAAGGATTTGCGGCTCCACCAAAAAAACTCGATAAAATTAAAAGCCATGGTAGCATCATAGAATTTCCTAAAAAAGCACATGGAATTAATGTTAAAGCTGCCAAGCCTTGAAATAAAAGCAAAATTTTCTTCCTGCCAAAATGGTCTGCTAATTTCCCTCCTATTAATGAACCAGGTGCAAAAGCAATTGATGCTAATAAAATATATTTTCCTGCTGTATACTCTCCAAGACCTAATTTTTCAACAAAAAAATAAGTTAGAAAAGGATAAACAAAAGCCCCCATACTATTTATTACTCGAGCTAAAAATATTATATATATACTTCTTGGTAAGCCTCGGTAATTATTAAATCTTCTAAGTACTTCCATAGCACCCCTCACTTTTCAATAAATTTCTCTACATTATATAACAACTATGTATTCTTTTCAATTCCTATAATAATTATATCTCATTAAATTTTCTTAATACTTCGTAAATAAAAACAAGGGCTCTTATCGAGTCCCTATTCTATAAATATTTTTTAAAAGCTAAATTATTTTTACTGTTATATCCAAGTTTTTCATAAAATTTGTGCGAACTTACTCTTTTTATGTTAGATACAAACATTATAAAATGACAATTATAACTTTTTGCAATATTTTCAATATATTCAAATAATTTTTTTCCAAAGCCCTTTTGACGAAATTCTTTTTTAATTATAACATTTTCAACAACCATAAATGGCCTACATTCACCTGTAAGGTCATTACAAATTACAGCCATAGCGCTTCCAATTAATTTATTATAATATTTTACACCTAGTAAAAAATAATTGGGATTATCTTTAATAGTAGAAAAAACTTTATATATATTATTCATATCACTTTTCTTACATGTTAACTCTTCATATAGCAGCGATAAATCCTCTAATTCAGATTCTTTAACATTTTCTATTTTTACCATAATATCCTCCTCCAGTACTACCTATACTTTAAAATATGTACTGAATGCATATTTTGGTGCATACTAATCTATAACAAAAAAAATAAGGTGTCTTGTTGACACCTTCATTTTAAGTTTAATTTTCGATTTTTTAGCAAAATTTAGCCACCTTATTTATAGGTATTGGGCATTTATCTTTAAGTAGGTCAAAATATTTCTCTTCTATTGAAACAATAGCACAAGTAGCAGGACCTGCTGATTTATACAAATCCACTTTTATATCATTAAATATAGATAAATTTAAACCGTTTGTTCTAGCCATTTCTTTTAACTCAAATAAAATACCTTTAGAACCAACAGGAAGTATTTCTTGTATAAAAGGATATTTCTTTAATTCTAAAAGAATCTTCAATGAAAAAATTTCTTTCCCATTATCGGCTATAACTTCCTCCCCTATTTTAGGTAAACCAACTACTACAGCAATAGCTCCTTTTTTTGTCATAGGCATAGTCCAATTTTTAGTATTTATAATGCCAATAACTGTAATCCCCATTCCTGTTTGAATAACAGGAAAATTTTCCTCTGTGCTACCTGTAATTATAATATCTTTATCAACTGATATAGGCTCGATAGCCCTTTTTATTCCTTCTATTATCTTACTTCCTGTATCATTCATCTCTACAGATAATGTATTAACTATAACAAGAGGCTCTCCGCCAACAGATAAAATTTCACATAAAGCAACATTTGTAGTAAAATACCCTAAAATATCAGGAGAAACTTTTACAATATCATTTTCCTTACTTCCTATAGCTCCACTTGAATCACAAGCTATAACTAATAATTGCTCCTCATTAATCTCTACAAATGTTAAATCTCTAAATTTTCTTGCTCCCATTTTACACCCTCAACTTATTCTTGTTTATTAATCTAAAAATCAAATAAGCTAATATAATATTTGCAGCTGACGCTAATGTAAGAGGCGTAATTACAGCATAAAATAATGTCTTACCGCTAAAAGGTAATCCGAGTAATACTGAAGCAAATGCTGCAGCAAGTGCTCCAACAGGGCCATTTAAAATAATTGCTAATATTATAGCTATTACATAATTAAATTTTCTATAAAATACTCCAAATAAATAACCGAATAATGCCATTTGTAAAGCTATTATAATATGCATTGGAAGTGTTAAAGGAAATCCACTAGTAACAGCTGTAAGTATATGCCCTAACCCTGCTACTAAAGCACCATAGCTTGGTCCTAAAAATAGTGCAGCAAAAAATCCAGGCATTGAATCAAATGCTATACTCCCCTGTATTTTAATCAACGCCCCTACTGCTGAAAGTGCAATAAGCATCCCACAGTATACTATTTTTATAGTTCTACTATTTTGCTTAGCTGATTTAATTTCATTCATTTTTTTCACCTGCCTAATTAAAATTATATTAAATCAACTTCGTTAATACTCCAAAATCATTTTCATACAATATCTCAACTAAACCCCCAGGTAATATCTTAAAATGCCACATTTCATCAATGTTTAAATTCAAAAGATAAGTAATAACAATTCTAATTACGCCTGCATGAGTAACCAAAAGAAAAGTTCCGTCTTTATCTTTTAATTTATCTATAAACTGAGTAACTCTATTATACATATCTATTAAACTCTCACCATTAGGTATCCTATATTTGATATTATCGTTTATCCATTTCTCCCATTCCAAATGATAGGTTTCTGATATTTCTTTATAAGATTTTCCTTCAAAAATACCAAAATTCATTTCCTTTAATTTCTCACTAACATAAATTTTTTTACCTATATGTTTTGATATAATCTCAGCTGTAACTAAAGCTCTAGATAATGGACTCGAATATATAGTATCAATATTCTCTTTACTTAAAATCTCCAATAGATTTTTAACTTGTTCTTTTCCTCTATCTGTCAATGGAAAATCCGTCCAACCACTATACAACTTATCTATATTCGCCTGTGTTTCTCCATGCCTTACCAAAATTAATTTCAAAATATCAGTCCCCTTAACAAGTAAAATAATAATAGTGAAAAAGTCTGAGATAATTCGATAACTGCTCCTATAGTATCTCCTGTCATTCCACCTATTTTCTTTTTAAAATATACGCCTAGTAATAGAGCATACAAAAATATAAATATTTCACTAAAAGCTAAGGTGTAATCGAAAAATATAATAGATATTACAATTGTAATGAATATAACGAATATAGCATCTTTGAAATCCGAATATTCAACAAAACTCTTTCCCATCCCCTTATCTTTTCTAGCATAAGTATTAATAGTACAAGAAAGTACTCCACAACTTCTACCTAAAACAGGTATAATTATTAGGACTTTAAAATCTACAAAATAACTTAATACGATATTAAGTAATATAACAAAAATAATTCCTATAACACCAAAAGTACCTATTCTGCTATCTTTCATTATGTCTAGTATTTTCTCTTTATTGCGATTACTAAAAACTCCATCAAAAGAATCGGCTAAACCGTCAAGATGTAATCCCCCAGTAATCCAAATGTAAAACATCCAAACAAATAAAACTGTTACAGCTCTATCTATTAAATAGCTAGTCTTACTTACAGCCCATAACAGCACACCAATTACAAAACCAACAATTGGCAAATATTTGATGCCTTTAATAAAATCTTCTTCTGTAAATTCAAAATTAACTTTAATTGGCAATCTAGTTAAAAATGTTATCATCAATAGAAAACTCTTCATAACGACCTCACTTAATTTTAATTGGTATTCCTAAAACTGTTAAATAAACATCTTGTGCATATCTTGCTAAATATTGATTTGTTCTACCAGCTATATCTCTAAATATATTTCCTAATCTAAATGTTGGTACGACTCCCATACCAACTTCATTTGTAACTGCAATTAATCTTTTATTATACTTTTCGATTATAAATAATAATTTTTCAATTTCATCAATAATGCTTTTTTCAACCTTTTCAACATCGGCCATTGAACATCTGTCAAAATCTAATCCACTCTCTAATAATAAATTTGTTATCATAAGCGTTATACAATCAAGTAATATAGTATCTGCTTCAATAAAATCTTTATTATATACAAGTTCGTTAAAATCTCTATATTTCTCAATAGTTACCCATTCTTTAGGTCTAGAATTTCTGTGCTTTTCTATTCTATCAATCATACCTTCATCAAAAGGTATTGCAGTAGCTATATAAACTACATTTTTTCCTAACTCTTTGGCTAATTTTTCTGCTAATGTACTTTTACCGCTTCTTGCACCACCAGTTATTAATATAAAATTTTTCAATATTTCACCTTCTTTTGCTAAGACTCTAATGACTGAAAACTTAATGGGACTATATACGGTACTTTATATTCATTAAGTTTTACTAGTTTCACTTCAATACCATAAACATCTTGAATATTCTCTTTCGTCAATACGTTCTCAGGTAAACCAAATGCCTTTATTTTTCCTTTATTCATAAGTAAGATATAATCACTATACCTAGCAGCCAAATTTATATCGTGCAATGTTGTAATTATAGTTATTTTTTCTTCTCTATTAAGTCTTTTGCATAAATTTAATATATTTATCTGATGTTTTATATCTAGCTGTGAAATCGGTTCATCTAATAAAAGTATTTTTGGCTCTTGTGCTAAAGCTCTAGCAATTATAACTCTTTGTCTTTCTCCTCCACTTATTTCATGAATACTTTTTTCTCTCAAAGCCCATGTCTCAGTATTCTCCATGGCTCTTTTTACAATTTTGATATCATTTTCAGATTCCGACCTAAATCTCTTTTGATATGGATATCTACCCATCATGACAATGTCATAAACTGTAAACTCAAAATTTACATTACTATCCTGATGTGCAACAGCCATTATTTTCGCTAATTCTTTAAATGCTATTTTATTTAAATCTTTATCGTCAACCAATATTTTCCCCTCTAATGGTTTAAGTAATTTGCATATATTCTTCAGTAAAGTTGTCTTACCTGAACCATTAGGACCTAATATGCTAATAAATGCTCCTTCTTGAACGCTCAAATTAATATTTTTTAGTACTTCCTCATAACTATAGCTAAAACATATATTCTTAAGTTCTACTGCATTAGACATAAAGATGCTCCCTTATATAAATTTGTTACGCTTAGATTTTCTAAGAAGATAAAGAAAGAAAGGCCCACCAAATATAGAAGTAATGATGCCAACTGGTATTTCAATTCCGTTTAAAGCAGTTCTGGCTAAAGTATCGCAAATTAATAAAAAGATTGCTCCTCCTATAACTGAAATTGGTATAAGTATTCTATGATCTGAACCAAATATTAATCTAAACAAATGGGGTACAATTAAACCCACAAATCCAATAATTCCACTTACCGAAACTGCACAAGCAGCTAAAAAAGATGATAATATTAAAATTATTTTCTTTACTAATTCAATATTTACACCTAAATTTTGTGCACTTTCTTCCCCTATCACTACTGCATTCATTTCCTTAGTCATTGAAGATAAAATTATTATTCCTAAAAATATAGGGATAGTAACAATAATTATCTGTTTCCAATTCGCTCCATTAAAGCTCCCCATTGTCCAAGTTACTATTTTTGCTAATTCATTGTGATTAAGCACCATCATTATTGAAATTACAGACGATAGTAAAGAACTTACAACAATCCCTGCTAATAAAACAGAAGTTGTAGATATTTTATTTCCAACTTTAGCTAGATTATAGACTATCAATGTAGTTAATAATGCTCCTGCAAAAGCAAATAAAGAAGTTAATCCAAACCCTAAAATTGTATTATTAAGTCCCAAAATTATGCCAAAAGTAGCTCCAAAGGCTGCCCCAGAAGAAGCACCCATAACATAGGGGTCAGCCATTGGATTTCTAAAAATGGCTTGATAGCATGTCCCTACAATTGAAAGTACTGCCCCAACTAAACTAGCTAGTATTATTCTAGGTAATCTGATATTAAGAACTATAAAAATATCTGATTTCTTTATATTACTAATATCAATCTTTTTACTTAAAAAACTTATCTTACTTAAAATGATTTTGACAACATCTCTTGCTGGTATTTTTACTGTTCCTAAAGTTGTTGCCATTATAGAAATAAATATAAATATTAACAATAGTATAAGCATGTAAATTTTGTAATATTTCTTTTGCTTTAAGTACGTCATCTAAACCACCAAACTAAAAACCTAAATCTTTAATCTTATCTTTATGGAAAGTTTCTATCAATATTTTGAGCCCTTCATTAATAGCTCTTGGAGCTGCTCTAACAAATATATCTTCATTTACTACCTTATATTTTTTATTTTTAATAGCTGATAATACTTGATAATTCTCACCATTAACCATTGTATCAATGTTAAATTGACTACCTATGATAATATCTGGGTCATGGTCAATAAGTTTTTCAAGACTGTATTTCCAACCTGTTACATCATCAGCAACATTCTTACCGCCTGCTAGTGAAATAAGCTCTGATATAAAAGTATCTTTACCTGCTGTATACTCTCCCCATTGTCCTGTTCCTACTACATAATACACTTTCGGCTTATCGCTTTCCTTTAAATCTTTTAACACATATTTAACTCTATCAACCTTCGCCCTTAAACTTGATACTAATGCTCTCGCCTCATAGTTTTTATTAACTATAGCACCTAATTTAAGCATATAGTCATATACACCTTCTATATCCTTAGCTGTCGATTTAGCTACAACTTTTATACCAGCTTCATTAAGTTTAGCTATGATTTCATCTTTGAAATGAGTTTCGCCAATAACCAAATCAGGATTTATATCTAATATTGTTTCTAAATTTGGCTCATATAAAGTACCAATACTTGGAATATTTTTAACCTCTTCAGGATAATTACAATATTGAGTTCTACCCTTTATTCTGTCCCCAACACCTAATGCAAACAGTTTTTCTGTTACTCCTGGTGCCATAGATACTATAGTTTTAGCTTCTTTTTCAACAACATACGTATTATCACCATCTACGATTGTAATAGGAAATGTTAGCTCCTGAAGTTTTTCAACTTTAATCTTTTTAGCCTCAGCATCCCAACCTATCTTATAATTTAAAGTTTCAAGTATAAATCTCAATGGTAAGTATATATCCTTATCATTTTTATATGGTTTAGCATCTAATGTTAAACTCAAATCATTGACCTTAACTTGATTACTTCCTAGAGTAAACTCAAAAACTACATCATCATTCTTAACAATTATTACATTTCCTTTTTCAGTTGTAGTTAATCCAAAGTCTTTTAAACTTTCTGACGCAACATAGGATCTGGCATTAATAATTTCAATATTAAGATTTTTATCCAAACCATCAACAGTTACCTTTACATCTGCAGCTAATGCCAAACTTGATAATATTAAAACTAAAATAAGTGATAAAACTGTAATTCTTGAAATTTTCCCCATGATACCCCTCCTTAAATTTAATTATGTTATTATAAAACTTCTTTTATAGCATTAATTAGCTTCATGTTATCTTTATGACTTTTAATAGCAATTCTAAAATAGGTATTATCTAACCCGATAAAATCATCACATACTCTAATATAGATATTATATTGCATTAATTTTTCTCTTATTTCATATGCATTGCCTTTTTTAACTCTACATAAAATGAAATTCGCTTGACTATTTAAAAAATCAATACCTTTGATTTTTTTTAGCTCTTTATATAAATAGCTTTTTTCGACTTGCAGCCATTTTTTAGACTCATTATAAAAAGCTTCATCATCTAAAATTGTTGGAACTATCGATAAGGCAAAACTATTTATTGTCCAAGGCTCCTTATATTCATTTAATTTCTTAATAATACCACTATTAGCTATACCGTATCCAAGTCTTAATCCCGGAACAGAATAAAATTTTGTCATTGACCTAAGAATAAATATTGGGAATTCTTTAATAAAATTTACATACGATTCCTCGTCAGTAAAATCAATAAAAGATTCATCAAGCAATAAATATGAGCCAATCTCTTTAATATAACTAATAACAGGCAATAAGTCCTTGTGTTTAATAAAATAACCAGTTGGATTATTAGGATTACAAATTACTAATATATTAGGATTTGTCTCTTTAAGATAATCTAATAAATCATTTACTTCTAAATTAAAATCATTAGAATATGTTAATTCATAATTGCAAATGCTGCTTCCTGCCAATCTAAATGCTCTAAAATACTCATTAAAAGTCGGTTGTATAATTACTACTTTATTAGGACTAAAAGCTCTTGCAAATAAATAAATCAATTCAGTTGCCCCATTACCGATTATAACCTCAGAAGGTTCAATATTTAATCTATCGGCTAATACTTTTTTTACACTTTCTCCATCTATTTCTGGATATCTATTTATTGTATTTATGCTCTCAATAAGCTTTTCTTTTACTTTTTCAGTTATACCTAGGGGATTTATATTAACGCTAAAATCTAAAACTTTTTCCTGATTTTCTCCATAATAACCACCGTGCTTATTCATATAATACTCCTTCCATTCAGTAAACTACAGTTATAGTAAATTAAAGATCGCAACAATAATTGCTATTAATAAAACCTCTGCTGCATACATAATTTTTATTGCATCTTTTATATTGATAATACTTAACTCTCTATTTTTATCCCCTATGGTAGGCTTATACACTTTCTGCCCAAAATAAATATTTGTTCCACCTAACTGGACATTTAATAGCCCTGCGACTACAGCTTCAGAATATCCACTATTAGGGCTCTTATGGTTTCTTTTATCCCGTTTCAAAATCATATATCCATTTTTAAAATCGTATCTAAGTAAAAGTCCAGAAATAAGCATAAGTAAACTGCCTATTCTAGCAGGTATGTAATTCACTATATCATCTAATTTTGCAGAAGCGTAACCTATTTCTCTATATGGTTCGTGAATATAACCTACCATTGAATCTAGTGTGTTAACAGTTTTGTAAAAATAGGCCATTTCTACTGGTATACCTAATGCTAGTCCAAATCCTATAAACATTAATGGTGCAATTACTCCATCTATTGTATTCTCAGCAATTGTTTCGACTGTTGCTCTAATTATTTCCTTCTTTTGAAGCTGACTAGTTTCTCTTCCAACTAAATAAGAAAGTAATTTCCTAGCTTTATCAATATTATCTTCTTCCAATGCATAATAAACTTTCATTGTTTCTTTCTCAAGGCATCTGGCCGCTATGGAAGTATATATTAAATAAACTGAAAATATAAAACCTAATTCAAAATGTATAATATATGCAAATTTTACTAAATAATGAATTATAACTAGAACTGTCGTTAAAGTTGCAAAGGTTAAAATAAATCCGCCTTTTTTCCCAGATAATATATTGCTCTTTCTAACGAACTTTTCATATTTTGCTATTAATTTGCCTATATACTTTATAGGATGTGGCCAATTGTACGGATCTCCGATAATATAGTCCAAAATAACTGCTATTATTAAAATATATATTCCCATCATTTCAACTCCATAATTTCCTTTATACTATTTTAAGTCAATATACTTTTCAATTATTCTAATCAATTTCTTACATATATAGTCAATCAAGGTAAAATGTAGTTGATAAAAGAAATAAAAAAACACATAGAGGTAACTATGTGTCTATGAAAAAACTACATACTTCCCTCCGAAGTATAAGTCTACGGCTTTCAAGGCAGGTCTCCTGGCTCGTAGTTCATCTTACTCTCTTCCCCTTCCCGGTTACCCAGTGGTCTATGGAAGATTTCATCCCTACTCACAGTAGCGGGGGCTGCAGAGGATTTTCACCTCTTTCCCTTTTAAGTTCCGTAAAGGAACACCTTGAAATCTATGGAATTGTATCAATCAATTACATTATATTCAAATTAGATTTTTTTGTCAATTAAATTTTCTTTAAATTTTGATTATTTTACGATAATGTCATCTTATAAATATCTTCAAAATAAACTTTAGTAACTAAATCTACTTTCTAGCAATAATTTAATAACAAGAGCGCTTATTTGTCTATCATTTTTTTATCCCAATTCTAATTTAAAAAGAGGTGTAATTATGAAGATAATAAGGTTTGGCTCAACTGGAACTGAAATAATGAAGATACAAGCAGTTTTAAAGAAAGTTGGATACTATACTGGTCCTATAAATGGTATTTTTAATATTAATACTAAATTAGCAATAAAGAATTTCCAAAAAGACAGAAGTCTCCCGATGACAGGAGAGATTGATAAAGCTACTTATTACCAAATTAAAAGATTAATTTTAGGTTATGATTATTATATTATACAAAAAGGAGATACACTATTTGATATTGCTGAAAAATACGATACGACTATTAATAAAATCATTACAGCTAATCCAAGCTTAGTACCTTATAATTTAACTATCGGTGAAAAAATAATAGTCCCTTATAGTATCGATGTCGTTGATACTAATATAAATTACACTTATGATATTTTATCTGATGATATAAAAGGACTTTTAGCTAGATATCCTTTCTTACAATCGGGTAATATCGGTAGAAGCGTACTTGGCAGAAAACTTTATTATTTAAAACTAGGCAGAGGTAGTAATGAAGTGTTTTATAATGCTGCTCACCACTCATTAGAATGGATAACTACTCCACTACTAATGAAATTTATCGAAAATTTTTGCAAAGCTTATAGCGAAAATAAATCTATTAAAGGTTACAACATTAGAAAAATATTTGAAAAAAGCAGTATCTATATAGTTCCTATGGTAAATCCTGATGGAATAGATTTAGTATTGAATGGATTGGATAACAATAATCCATATTATGATGATTTGATAAAATGGAATAAAGGCAGTATCGATTTTTCCAAAACATGGCAAGCTAATATACATGGTGTAGACTTAAATCATAATTATGATGCTTCATGGGAAGAATCTAAAAAAGCTGAACCTCTATACGGAATCTACGGCCCTGGTCCTACAAGATACTCTGGCCCTTATCCAGAATCCGAACCAGAATCTAAATCAGTTGCAGATTTCACTAGAAAACATAACTTTAGACTCGTTTTAGCATATCATAGTCAAGGTGAAATAATTTATTGGAATTATAAAAATCTTGCCCCAGCCGAAGCATTGAAAATAGGTAAAAAATTATCTGAAGTAAGCGGCTATTCATTAGCTGAAGCTTACGGCATTGCTAGCTATGCAGGATATAAAGATTGGTTTATAAAAGAATATCGTAGACCAGGATATACAATAGAAGTCGGAAAAGGAAAAAATCCACTCCCGATATCTCAATTTGATAAAATATATGCCGATAATGAAGAACTACTGCTATTAGCGGCAATTGTTTGATCAAAGAACAGGAATCTGTAGGCTTATCATAGACGATAAGCCTACTTTACCCACTTTTACAGCTTTCTTATTTTATTTAAAATAATTTTCTGTTCAACATGTGCAACTAATCTTCTTGTATAATCAACTACATCTGGATTGACACTTATACTATCAATTCCCTCATTCACTAGAAATTCAGCAAATTCAGGATATAATGAAGGAGCTTGCCCACATATAGATACAGTCTTGCCATATTTATGTGCTGCTTCTATCAATATCCTTATTGCTTTCTTAACTGCTGGATTTCTTTCATCAAAATATCCCATACTGTTCAAAATTCCTGAATCTCTATCTGCACCTAATATAAGTTGTGTCAAATCATTACTTCCTATACTAAATCCATCGACTAGTTTAGCGAATTCTTCAGCTTGAAATATTACAGAAGGAACTTCTGCCATTATCCAGATTTTAAAATTATTTGTCCTTTCCAAACCTTCTGATGCCATTATTTCCATTACTTTTTCCAATTCCCATGTTGTTCTTACAAAAGGAAGCATAGCCCATACATTTATTAATCCATATTCTTCTCTGACTTTTCTTAATGCCTTACATTCTAGTCTAAAACCTTTCTCATATTCAGGAGATATATATCTTGAAACACCTCTCCAACCAATCATAGGATTATTTTCAATTGGTTCTACTTCTTCTCCACCTTTTAACCCACGAAATTCGTTAGTTCTAAAATCACTCAGCCTTACTACTATAGGTTTTGGATATACTTCTTGAGCTACTAAAGTTATTCCCTCAGCCATTTTCTCAATAAAATGACTTTCCATCCCTTTTTTCAGTAAATACATAGGATGAGCACCCACTAAATTTGTAAAAATAAATTCTGTTCTCATAAGCCCAATTCCATCAAAGGGTAAGTTTCTATATTTACTTATGATTGATGGTTCGCCTAAATTCATATATATTTTAGTACCTGTAATAGGTGCTAATTTATATAGTATTTCTTCACTTAAACTGATGCCCTCCGTTTTCTTATTTTTATTCTCATTCTCTGAACACAATACTTCGCCTTCGTAAACAACGCCCCTTGTAGCATCTACAGTAACTATCATACCTTCTTTCAATACTTTTGTTGCCTTTTTTGCTCCAACAATACATGGGATTCCTAATTCTCTTGATACAATTGCAGCATGACAAGTTCTCCCACCTTCATCTGTAACAACAGCTGCAGCTTTTCTCATTGCCGGTACCATATCCGGATTAGTCATTACAGTTACTAATATATCCCCTTCTCTAACTCTTGAAATCTCATTAATATCATTTATCTTTATGACTTTCCCACTATTTATACCTGGTGATGCAGATAACCCTCTAACTAAAACATTTAAATTAGTCTTAATCTCAGTCATATCTTTACTCCCCTTTAAAGTTGTAATTGGTCTAGCCTGTAAAATATACAATTCTTTGGTGTCATTATCAATAGCCCATTCTATATCTTGTGGTGAATTATATAACTTTTCAATCAAAATTCCTTTTTCACTTAATAATTTTATCTCATCATCACTTAAACATTGTGAGATAACTTTGTCATAACCTAAAATGTCTTTGACACCAATTTCTACTGTACCAACCCCACTATCTTTTCTAACTATCATAACATTTTTCTCTGCAATATTCTTATCTTTAATCTGTAATGTATTTTTATCAATAATATATTCATCTGGTGTAACTATTCCAGAAACTACTGCCTCACCAAGCCCCCAGCTTGCATTTATCATTATTTCATTAATATCATTAGTTACAGGATTTGCAGTAAATAAAACTCCAGATTTTATACTGTTAACCATTTTTTGTACGACTACACTTAATGAAACCTCAAAATGATTAAATCCTTGCTTTTCTCTATAATAAATAGCACGTGCAGTCCAAAGTGAAGCCCAACATTTCTTAATGTGCTTTAATACTTCTTCTACTGACTTTATTTCTAAATAAGTATCCTGTTGGCCTGCAAATGAAGCTTCAGGCAAGTCTTCAGCAGTAGCAGAACTCCTAATAGCAACATACAAATCTTTTATCTTAAGCTTATCAATAATCTCATTATATGCATCTATTATTTCAATCTTAATATTTTCAGGTATATCATAATTTTCAATATATCCTCTTATTTTAGAACTCCTTTTATATAATTCAGAAGAATCTTCTATGTCTAAATCTCTTATTAAATCTTCTATTTTGGGTTTTAGATTATAATATTCAATAAAATAACTGTATGCATCTGAAGTAATACAAAAACCTGGCGGAACATTAATTCCATTTCTGGTTAATTCTCCAAGGTTTGCCCCCTTACCCCCAACTATAGATAAATCCTTCTTGTCTACTTCTCTAAACCATTTTATATATTTGTATACCCCCATTAAAAGCTCCTCCTTAATAATAATTCTATATATATTAATTCTATATATATTATATCATATTTTGTTAAATGTGTTATACTTTTTTAACTTATTTTTGATTTTGTATGTATTAAAAGTGTATATAATTTCCTATCAATTATAGAAAAAAAAGGAGCATTTCGCTCCTTATTTTTGTAAACTTATCTGATATAAATCCTTCCTTAAATGTTTCAATATAGGTAATTGTTCTCTAATCTTATCTACTCTTTTTAAATCTATTTCCTTAATTAAAATTCCTTCTTTTTCATCTAATTTTCCTACTATACTTCCCCAAGGATCGGTTATAATAGAATTCCCATATGAAACATATGATGAACCTTCATCTCTAGCTGGTGCTGCAGCTGCCATATAAACTTGATTATCTAATGCCCTAACTCTAAACAATAATTCCCAATGAGCAGGTCCAGTTGTCATATTAAACGCAGCTGGCACAATTATAACTTTAACACCTTTTAAAGCCATCAATCTGAACAACTCAGGAAATCTAATATCATAACAGATTGCCACACCTATTTTCCCATATTCTGTATCTACGATAGTTAAACTGTCCCCTCTACTCAATACATCTGATTCTCTAAAGCTAATTCCTCCCTCAACATCTATATCAAACAGATGCATCTTTCTATGTTTACCGATAATGTTACCTTTTTTATCAAAAACAAAGCTCGTATTATATACATTACCTTTATCATCTTTCTCTGGTATAGAGCCTCCTATTAAGTAAATACCTCTTTCTTTAGAAACTTCTGATAACATTTTAATAGTTTCTCCATTTTGATAATTTTCTGCATATTTAGGAAAATAACTATTATTATAAGGACAATTAAACATCTCCGGCAGCACAACAAGTTCAGCCCCCATATCTGCTGCCTTATTAATCATTTCTTTTGCATTTTTTATATTTTCTTTCTTATCTTCACTAACTAATAACTGACACAACCCTAATTTAAATTTTTCCAATTTACTCACTCCCCATTCTATTACTTAAACTTATTTAAACTTTTCTTTAAACCATATATTTATCTCTCTCTCAGCAGCTTTTATACTGTCAGATGCATGTACTATATTTTTAGTTACACTATTTGCATAATCTCCCCTAATAGTTCCAGGCAATGCCTTCTTAGGGTCTTTATGTCCATTCATATTTCTTATCACTTCTACTACATTTTCGCCTTCTATAATCATTACCATTACAGGGCCTTCCATCATATAAGCAACTAGTTTTTCAAAATAATCTTTACCCTTATGCTCTGCATAATGCTCCTCTAAAGTCTTTCTATCAGCTTTTATTAGCTTTGCATCTAAAATTTTAAAACCTTTTTTTTCATACCTACTTATTATCTCGCCCATCAAACCTCTCTTAACACCATCTGGTTTTATAATAACTAATGTTTTCTCCATAATACCCCTCCTACCTTTATTTTATAATTATACCCTATATACAAAAAATCCAACCAATAAGGCTGGATTTTAAAATATAATATATTAATTTTACTTACTAAATATTGTAAACAATAAAACAATAACTACCATAGCCAATATATATATTAAACTAACATTTTTATACCACTTAGTCTCAAAATTAAAAAGCACTTGTTTTACCTGTTTAACTTTATCGTTCTCTTTTTGTTCTTTTTGTTTTAATTCAGGATCAATTTCAAATATTTTTTTCCTAAAATAACTTGATAAAGCATTTTTTACAACAACATAATAGATAAAAGTAACTACTATAAAGAATATTTTATTTGCTCCTATGTTAAAAATATTAAAATACTTAAGAGCTAAAAATATTAGAAAATAAGCTATTAACATTGTAACAAGTGTAAAATAGTATTGCCTAATAATCTTTCTTTTTTTATCCATCGTGTTATCCTCCTGCTTAGCTTATATGCCAGAAACAGAAAGCTCCTTTATCTTTAGAGATGGTGAACCAATAAAACCATTAGCCATAGGCAATGCAAACTTCAAATCATTGCCTATTTCCAATACATTATTTAATAAATCATAGAAATTACCAGCTATTGTTATCTGATTTACAGGTCTGTTTATTCTTCCATCTACTATTTCATAACCTGACGCTGCGAGTGAAAAGTCTCCAGAAACAGCATTTAATCCCGAATGCAGCCCCTCTACATTGGTTATAAGTATACCTTTTTTAGTATTTTTTATCATTTCATCAAGACTTTTATCTCCGTTTTCAATATACATATTAGTCGGCGATATAGAAACAGGTGATTTAAATGAAGATTTAAATCCATTCCCTGTCGACTGCACTCCATCTTTTTTAGCAGTCTTTGTATTATGCAAATATGTCGTAAGTACACCTCTATCTACAACCTTTTTATATTTAGTAGCCACTCCTTCGCTATCAAAACTGCAAGAAGCAATTCCCCCTTTCATAAATGGGTCGTCTACTATTGTTATAATTTCATTTGCTATCTTTTTATTTAATTTACCTTTAAGTAAAGATAAATCTTTTTGAACATTTTCAGCTGAAAAAATAGGTGAAAAAGCTTGCAAAATATCTGCTGCAACATCATTTCTCAATATTATAGGGTAAGTATCAGATTTAATACTTTCAGCACCTAACATTGAAATTGCTTCATCTACAGCCTGCTTAGCTAAAACTTTATAATCAAATTCAGAGAAATCATTTGAAATTATATATTTACTGCTAGTCTTAACATCGCCATTTTCTTTTGCCATTACATTCACATATGCATAAGCAATATTAGACTTATTCTCTAAATTCAGCCCTTTTGTATTGACAAGAATTGCATATATAGACCGCTTACTAAAAATGCAATGAGGTACAGATACAACCCTACTATCAAGCTCTAAAGCTTCTTTTTCCAATAACTTTACAAACTCTATTTCATCTTTAGCACTTACATTTTCTAATTCGTCATTAAAACTATTAACTTCTCTATAAGTTTTTGAACCTGCAAATATTTCCTCAACATCCTCACTATCTATTACATTTGCATTTTCTATCGCCTCATTAATCAGCATATTTATAGAAGTTTCATCTAGCCTTTCTGTATAAGAATATCCCATTTTACCATTATACAAACATCTGAATGAAAGACCTTCTTCTTTTGAAATGCTAAATTCATCTATTTCCCCTTTAAATACTCTTAAATTTAATCTATTACTTCCTTGTATATAAACTTCCATATCTTCTAAACCTTTCTTTTTACCTTCTTCAAATATTCGATTTATTAAAGTTTTTCTATCCACTTTTATTCCCCCTTTCTCCCGCCTACTGTCATAGATTGGACTCTAATAGTAGGTTGCCCAACATTAGCTGGGATACTTCCGCTTACTGAACCACACATACCTTGACCAAACTCTAAATTATTTCCTACCATATCTATTTTTTTCAGAACTTCCAATCCGTTGCCGATTAATGTAGCCCCTCTAACAGGCTTTTCTATTTTTCCGTTTTTAATCAAGTAACCTTCCATAACAGCAAAATTAAAATCACCAGTTGATGTATCTACTGAACCCCCACCCATATATCTTGCATATAAACCATATTCTGTATTGGCTATTATTTCTTCCTTCGTAGACTTACCATTAGCAATATAAGTATTTGTCATCCTTGAAGTCGGAGCATATTTGTAAGACTGCCTTCTTCCAGAACCTGTTGATTTTACTCCCATTCTTCTACCGTTTAACTTATCAACCATATAACCTTTTAATATACCATTTTCAATAAGTATATTTTTCTGAGTAGGAGTTCCTTCATCATCTATATTTTGTGACCCCCATGCATTTGGTATTGTACCGTCATCTATCGCAGTAACAAGTTCTGATGCTACTTTTTCTCCTATTTTTCCTGCAAATACTGACGTTCCCTTTGCTACAGAAGTAGCTTCAAGTCCATGCCCACAAGCCTCATGGAATATTACGCCACCAAATTCATTATCTATAATTACTGGCATTTTGCCACTTGGACAATAATCTGCATATATCATAGTTTTAGCAATTCTTGCTGCTTCTTTCGCATAATCTTCAATATTTATCTTATCATAAAATTCAAATCCCATATGAGCTCCAGGAGCATAAAATCCTGACTGCATCTCTCCATTTCTTGAAGCTATAGTTTGAATAGCTGTTCTCGTTCTTACTCTTTTATCCTCTACATAAAGCCCTTCAGTATTAGCAATTAAAACATTTTGTTCTTCATCTGAATATCTGACAGTAACTTGTGTTATAACCTCATCATAATTTTTTGCTGCAAAATATGCTCTTTTCATCAATTCAATTTTTTTAGATTTCTCTATGGTACTTGGTAATAGCACTATGTTATGTATGCTTTTCACATCACTTTTCATTAAATTTAGAGTAATATCGCCTTTTACTCCATTTAAAGCCAAAGCTGCTTCTTTTGCTACTTTTAAAAGATTTTCCCTCGAAAAATCATTCGTGTAGGCATATACACTATTCATTTTATTAAATATCCTTATTCCTACCCCAAAATCCCGACCTGATACTGCTTTCTCAAGTTTTCCGCCTACCATCAAAAGGTTATTGTTAAACTTATCTTCAACAAATATTTCTGCAAAATCTCCACCTGTAGATAAAGCTGCTAACAAAACATCTTCAATTACCGATTTACTTAACATTTTTTATTCCCTCCTTGTCCCCCTATATTAAATCACTTAAATTTTATTGTTAATAAAAAACTATCATTAAATCCAACTTTTGTCAACAATAAACTTATACACACAAAAAACTATGACAGAGGTACAGCACCTCTGCCCAAAATAGGTATTGTATTAGCAATAGCAGCCAAATAGTATTACTAACAATAAGAAGAAGAATAATAGGCTGTCGTCACCATCTCCGCACCAATCACACTTATTAAAGAATAAAACTAATAATAAAAAGAAAAATAATAAACTCTGATCATTATAGAACAATCCTTCAACCACTCAAACTCCCTCCCCAAATATGTTATAGGTTTCACCTAATACATAGTATTCTAGAAGGGAGTTTTTGGTTACAAAACTTAACTAATATATATCATCAGACTTAATTATTTCCATTATTTTTTCTATTTTCTTAATTTGCTTATTGGTTTTCTCATCTAAAACAGGTTTAAAACATTTTATAAAATTTACCATAGACTCAACCTTATTTGCATTAGATTGGATAGCCTTATTTTTGTATCCTGATATATTAGCTTTTGTTTCATATATTCTCTCTTTTGAATTTACAGCCATACTAATTATTTTTTTTTCTTTCTCATCCAAATATTTTGATATTTCTTTTAATATTCTTTCTTTTCTCTGTATTCTATCCATATCTGATAATGTATTTACCACTTCTTCGGAATAATCGCCATCTGTAAGTCTATTGATCTTATAAATTATCTCTAATACATCTTGTACTTTACTTAAAATTTTCTGATCTTTTTCATAAAAATAAGGCTTAATATTCTTCATCATCTCAATTCTATCTTCAACATTAATATTGCCTAATTTAATATTTAAATTTTTAGCTCTAAATAAAAGAAATAAAGGAATTATCATTCCAATCGAACCGAATGGGCTCTTAGAATTTTGGCTCTCATTATTAAGTAGTTTATTATACATACTCAGATTTCACCTCTATTCTTTTTAGCATGTCTAGTCATTTCTAATATATTTTATGCAAATATAAAATAAAGGTGAAAAAAGATATCAATCAGTAGCATGTATATTTTTTACATTTTCAATAAAGCATTCTATCTCTTTTTTACTTTTCAAAATATATATTTCTTTTTCTGTTAAGCAGTTTTCTAGCTTAGCTAATATTTCTGGCTTATTTTTAATTGGATATTGCCATATCCACTTTAAAAATTCCCAATCAATTTTTTCATCACATCCTTGAGTTATATCAGGCCTTGATTTCCCTTTATACATGAATCTTCTTTTTATTGCTCTATATATACAAAATAACCTTGACATATCAATAAAAATAACTGTATCAGCTAACTCCAGTCTCATATCTAATGTACTTCTATAATTACCATCTATTATCCATGAATCTTTTTCTAAAAACGCTTTTAACTTACTTAAAAACTCTTCTCTTGGTGCTTCTATCCATCCTGGTTTCCAATGGATTGTGTCTAAATGCAAAACATCTATACCTGTTATTTCTCCTAATCTTTTCGCTAAAGTCGATTTCCCTGATCCTGCTGAACCGAGAATTAAAATTTTTTTCATTTCTACACCTCTTTATCTATCTTGAAAAAACTACTTTTTAATTTCAATTTCTGACCATGTATATCCACCATCATTAGTCTTGTATAAGTGCCAAGTTCCCGATAATGTTTATAATACTAGGAAAACTGTATCATTATCTACTGCTATCATAAATTGCATATCTCTTCAATAATTTCAATTGCATCAACAACAAACTTTGGACACTGCGTTACAAAAAGTTCTTTCTCTTCTGCTATTCTCCTTCCCTCTTCAGTGCTTATATCACACTCTAATAGTTCCTTACATATAACACTACCATTACGTAATCTAAATTTATTTAAGAATTCTTCTATAAGTGTGTATGTCTTTTCTTTTGCTAATTTATCTTCTGAATTTTTCGGCCCATATTTAAGCCCTATTACCATTAAGGCTCCAGTTACCGCTCCACATGTTTCGCCTTGTCTCATTCCTCCACCAAAACCACATGAAATCTTTAATGCTATTTCAGAACTTAATCCTAATTCTTCGCTGAACATTGAAAGTACTGCCTGTGAACAATTAAACCCTTTATTAAAACACGATATTGCATAATCTTTTTTAGTCATTAGCATCTTCCTCTCACATATTATTAATCTCTTTCGAGTTAATTTTAACATACAATATTCCGTATCAATTAACATAAATATAATGGAGTCGTACCCTTTGTTGCTACTTATTAGCCTTGTTCTATAATTAAAAATCAAAATCTTGATGTTGTCCCCTCTGAAGTTGCTTTAATAAAAGCTAATTTAAATATAATTATACCTATAATTAAATAAACTAAAGAATTTATCGATAAAAATACTATATCTTTTAATCCAACACAATTTCCATTAATAATCGTACTCTTCATTAAATCTGTTCCCTTTGTAAAAGGTAGTGCATAAAAAACATTCCTTAAACCCTCTGGAACATTCGAAAAGTCAATGATACTAGTTCCTAAGAAAAATATACTTATAATGAATGCAAGTTGTCCTGTTCGCTTATATCGAATTGTTATACCTCCTAATAGATACGAAAATCCAATTGTCCCAATCAACATAATCAAGAAAACGATTATTAAGTCTTTATTTATCATCAAAGACACTCCAGTAGATAAAACTAATAATAATCCCAATGGAAAGATTATTAAAGTATTTATCAAAGAATATACAAGTAATTTGATGAAGTAAATTTTTGTTATACTGTTATGAGTAAGACATAATTGTTCGAAAGTACCTTCTACTAGTTCATTATAAATACCATTACTCATAAAACTTATGGTAAATGAAAAGAAAAACCATGACATATAGCCAACTATTTGCATTGATACTATCTTATCTATTTCCTCTTTAGGCATTTTACCCATATTATTTACTACAAAGAAATAAAGCCCCATAAACAAAATATAATATACTACTATATCGGTAATAAAACTTAATATATATCTTTTTTTAAGTATAAGCATTTTTTTTAATTCGCTTTTAAATATCAAAATTGCTTCTTGCATATTCCCCATCGTCCCCCTTTATAATATCCATAAATACATCTTTAAGTTCAAAATTAACCTTTCTAATATTAAATAATTTTATAGAAATGTCTTTTAAATAATTCAAAATCTCCAATATTTCATTATCTTCTTTTAAAGTAATCCTTATTTGAGTTTTATTATTGTTCTCTTCAATATAAACTGAAAAATTTTTATGTATATCATTTTTAATCTCTTGCTGCAGAACCTGAGTCTCTATTATATATGTAATATTATCCGAATAACTTTCAAGAAAACTTATATCTTTATCTAACACAAGAACCCCTTTATGTATAATAGTTATTCGGTTACATAAATCGCTTACAAACTTTAAATCATGAGAAGTTATAATAATAATCCGATCTTTTGAAATAATCTTTTTGATAATATTTTCCATAGAATCTACCGATTCTACATCTAATCCTAATGTAGGTTCATCTAAAAATAAAATCCTAGGTTCATGAATCATCGCACAACATATTGCTACCTTTTGCTGCATACCTCTTGAGAGCTTACCACACTCAACATTTCGCTTTTCTTTTAAATTAAATATTTCTAAGTATTCATCCATTTTCTCTCTAATTTTTTTACGGCTTATACCCCTTAATCCCGCAAAATATTCCATATTTTCAATTGGTGTTAGTCTCCAATAAATATTCCTGTTTCCTTCTAATACTGCACCAATATTTTTTATGTACTTCTTTCTACTTTTACTTATAGATATTCCAAAAGCCTCTATATCTCCATAAGTTGGCTTCACTAATCCGCAACTCATTTTAATAGTTGTAGTTTTACCTGCCCCATTTGGACCTAAAAAACCTAATATCGTTCCCGCTTCAACATTTAGATTTAGTTTATTAACAGCTACAAGTTTCCCAAATGATTTACTTACTTCTGTATATTTAAGCATTATAACCACTCCCTCATAATTTAAAAAAGTTACAATATAAGACTTAATAAATTTAATATAATATCCTTTACTTACTAGATTCAATTAACTTTATAAACATAATCTAATACTTTTAACTTCTGTTCATATTTTTCAAATGATAATAAACCTATATTTTTTAAATCCTCTAATATTTTTTTATCTTTTTCATAATTTTTATTTCCCATTTGTTTAACAGCTTTATCAACTAAATCCTCAAATTCATAAGAAGTGAAAATTCCTACCTTTTTCAACTTTAAAAGTTTTCCCATTATTTCATCTGAAATAATCAAACTCTTTTCCAGATGTTCCTGCAATAAATTTAATCTTAAAAGAATAGCTATGTTAAGTAAGAAAAAGATTAAAATAATTAAAACAATTAACATTAACATTTAAAATCCCCCTTTAACTTCATCCAAACAATAAATCTTGTGCCCATCTGGCAAACTAAATACGCTAATTGATTTTAAACCATTTATTTTATACCTTTTTATTTCACTATTCGATTTTATTACTTTTATCTTCTTACCATCAACTTTTTCCTTCACATCTATAATTTTTTTATCAACGATATTTACTAAATAACAATTTTGAGTTTTATCAATATTAAGAAATGACCTTGGCATCATATATAAATATGAACTATCTTTATTCTGTAAATCATTTATAATTGGCTTTTTTATTACAGATATTAATTGTACAAACTCATCTAAAGTAAAATAACTATTTTCTCTTACTCTATTTTTTTCTACACCTCTTATTAACTTATCCCATACAATCAATTCATGATCTCTTCTATTTAAATGCATAATCAGTTTTCTGTCTCCAAAAACTGTTTCTTTAAATACAGTAATATTCATGCTCCTAATAGTTTTATCATTTGATAAAAGCATAGTAAAGTTCTCAACCCAATATTTAGACTTATCAACGTCCTTACCTTCAACTAAAGCTAACACCTTTCCTAAATCAAAACTTTCAAAGTTTAATTCCTCAATTTTTATAATATCTTTCTTATCTTTATTAAAAATAAATACTATAGAAAAAATAATTATAAATATTAAAATTCCCACTACAATAAAACTTTTTTTCATACAATCACCTCTAAAATCACATAACATCCTCAATAGTCTTTTTATTTTTATAAATCATCATATTTTATTATTCCAGACCTTATAAGTTCTTTAGATAAACTAATTGCTTCTTCTCTACTTTCAGCTGGGGCTGATATCATAAATCCATTTTTACTACTCCAATGACCTTTTGAATAATCACCTTTATCATCAGGTTCAAATAATAATATTGTAATTTTATCAAGAGTATTGCTCAAATAAATTTTTCCATACATCCTAAATTCATCAATCTCTTCTTTATACCCCATTAAAATATCACTATTGTATTTATTAAGTTCTAGATTTACATTCAAAAGTTTTTCATCCCCTAAACAGATTTCACCTTTAAATTGATTTCCTGAAAATATCTTTTTTGTATACCACCCTTTAATTCTTACTTCAATATCTTCTTGATATAAAGTATCTCCTAATCTGTATTTAATACCTTGAAAAACAATATTATATTTCCTAGGAAAAGTATAGAAAACATAAAATGCTATTACTATAATTAAACATGCTAATATAATTTTTTGATATTTACTTTTCACATCATATTACCCCCTGGAACTTGTAACAGTTAATTTTATCTTTTTCTTGCAATTGCTATAAAATGAGGACTCATGCCCATTATGCTTTTTTCTTCCTCCACCATTCTTGCTATTTTTAGCATCCTTTTCCTACTATCTTCAAGACTCCATTTTTCTTCAAATGCTGGTACTATCCATATTGGTCCTTCAACAGCTATATTTTTTTCATGCTCTAATCCTACTTCCTTAATTTCGTTTGCTAATTCATCAGGTAAATGAAAATACGCTCTTGCTATAAATCCAGGATATTTTTCTGGTCTTATATGTTGCCCATCTGTTAATTCTCTTTCAATCATTTCCATAAATTCATCTTCTTCAATTAAATTATTCTTTTCCCCATATACCGATAAGCCATATAAAGTTGAACCAAATCTAGTTATCGCAGCTACTATCATCACTCCATCTTCTTTAAGTACTCTTTTTGCTTCTTTCAAAGCCAATAATCTCTCTTTTCTTTCTGTCAAATGATATAGAGGTCCCATTAATAAAACCATATCTGCACTTTCATCTGGTCTATTAATTTGTCTTGCATCTGCTAATTCTATATTGTAAATATTATTTTCATTTTCGTTTTTTGATTTTTCTCTTGCTATTTCAATCAGTTTCGGAGATAAATCAAATAAATGAACCTCATGCCCTAGCTTTGCTAACCATCTTGAATATGTACCAGCACCTCCACCTATATCGTATATTACTAACTTTTCTTTTAATAAGTACCTCAATATTATATCTTTTGTTCTTTCAAATTCGATTTTACCTATTCCACACTGCAACCTATCTACTTCTGACCCTCTGTTATAATATTCTAATATCTCTTCCATATTCTCTTTACTATCAAACATTTAAATTCATCCCTCCTCTCAATACCTTTTTATCTATATTTCAATCTTATTATTTTACTGCATCTGATATCCTTTTGAATCTATTACAACTTTTGTTTCATAATATACTCTATTTATTCGTTTAATCAGATTAGGATGATTTGAAAATTTTTCAGATAACCAAATCCAAAATCCGCTTTCTTCTTCCGATTGATTTATTACTTCTAATATATTCAATTTCTGATATAATCTTTTCCCTGTTGCTAATACTGTAAGTCCCTGTATAGCTCCATCTGGTACAAGCTGAGCAGCAATTAAATCACTTGTATATTCACATGCCCTTGAATATGCTGAACCTAAAAACGGAACTAACATTGCAGGATATAATAAGCCTCTCCATGTAAGATGCTTTCTTTTTATATGTGCTAATTCGTGAGCTATAATAAACGCAACAGCAGATTCACCTTCTTTATACGCCAACTCAAGCACATCAGAATAAATGATAACAAAATCTCTTCCTAGAAACTTTGTTGCAAAAGCATTAAGCATACCTCCAGACTGCATAATATATATTGAAGGTACTTCTTTAAACCCAATTTTCTGTGATAATTCCTTTGCCATTTTATAGACTTCTGGAAATTGGTTATCAGATACTCGTACACTATTGCCTCTTACACTCCCAATAAATATCCCATGTGCAAAAAATGCAAAAATAGAACTTATTAATAAATATATAATCCCTACTACTGAAAAAATTAACACAGCATAAATTATTGTACTTACTATAAACATCAAAAACAGATAAAATTTTTCTTTTGGATATACTTTTAATTCCATTAAATCTCCTCCTTGAAGTCATATTTGACTATTTTTGTCTATTGCATATAGTATTTTTATATTCTACATTTAATAGCAAATTCCTCTAATTTTATCTATTTATGTTTATAATTTAACAACTACCTTTCCAAAAACTATAAAAAAAGAAGGTAGCATTAGCTGCCCAATTTTTATTTATCAAAAAATTATTTTCTATATTAGCAATAATTACTAATCGTTGATTTAAGATATCTAGTAAACATTTTCAAAAAACTGTCTAGCAAAGGTATCTTTTATTAAACTCATATTCGAAAAATACTATCTTATACCTAAAAAAACAGGTAAAACAAGTTAAGTTTTTGATTGTTTTGTATATTCTGATTTTTTTTAAAATTCTGAAGGAGGAAAGGTTTTCTTATCGAATATATACATAAAGATAAAATAGAATTTTAATCAGATAGGAGGGTTTTTATGGAGAATTTAGTAAGTCATTATGGGATTTGGTCATTACTACCACCCTTAATAGCAATTATTCTTGCTTTTAAAACGAAACAGGTTTTACCATCATTATTTGCAGCTATTCTTGTAGGAGCTACTATTATCTACAAAGGTAACATCTTTGTAGGCTTTGCAAAAACTATTGAAACATACATTGCTGGATCAATTGCTAGTAAATGGAATGCTGGAATTATTGTGTTTGATATTGGCCTTGGCGGTATGATTGGTATAATTGCAAAATCTGGTGGTGCAAAAGCTATAGCCGAATGGCTAGGAAAAAAAGCAAAATCGGCTAAAAGTGCCATGGTAGCTACTTGGGCTATGGGGCTTGCAATTTTCTTCGATGATTATTCTAATACATTATTAGTTGGCACTACTATGAGACCTTTAACTGACAAACGTCGTATTTCAAGAGAAAAATTATCTTTTTTAACAGATGCAACTGCAGCACCAGTTGCTAGTATGGCACTTATATCTACATGGATAGCTTATGAATTAGGACTTTTAAAAGATGCATTTGCATATATTGGATTTGAAATGAACGCTTATGAGGCATTTGTAAAGTCAATTCCATTTAGATTTTATAGTATTATAATGTTAGGTTTTGTTTTAATGATTGCAATCACTGGTAAAGATTATGGACCTATGTTAAAAGCTGAAAGAAGGGCAAGAAAAACTGGTAAACTCGTAGCAGATGGAGCAATACCATTAGCATCTAAAGAACTTACTGATATGGAAATCAAAGAAAATATTCCATTAAGAGCTTATAATGCTATCATTCCAGTATTAACAGTTATAATTATGGTAATTGTAGGATTATATATAAATGGACGAGCAGCAGTACTTAGTGGAAATGATACAGCACTAATTAATGCATTAAAAGAAACTCCTTTCGCTCCTAGTGTATTACGTCAAGTAATTGGTAACTCAAACGCGGCTGTAGCGATGATGTGGGCATCATTCTGTGGTTCGATAGTAGCATTTGCACTAGTATTAGGTCAAAAAATACTAACTTTCAAAGAAGCTATGGAAGCATGGGTAGATGGTGCTAAATCCTTAATAATAGCAATTATGGTGTTAGTGCTCGCTTGGGGTATTGGAAGTATATGTAAAGATTTAGGTACAGCAAAATATTTAGTTAGTGTATTAGAAGGAAAAATTTCAGCAGGAATAATTCCTGCGGCGGTATTTATTCTAGGATGTATTATAGCATTTTCAACAGGAACTTCATGGGGAACTACAGCTATATTAATGCCTATAGCAGTTCCACTTGTATATCAATTAAGTGGTGGAGATACAGGAACTATTTTATTTGCAACAATAGGTGCAGTATTTACTGGAGCAGTATTTGGTGATCATTGTTCACCAATATCTGATACTACTATAATGAGTTCTATGGCATCAGCATCAGACCATATTGATCACGTAAAAACCCAAATACCATATTCAATAACAGTTGCTATTATAGCGTTAATAGCTGGTTATTTACCAACAGCTATTATTAATATAAATCCTCTTATATCATTAATAGTTGGATTAGCATTAGCTTATGGTGTAATTAAATTCTATGGACAAGAAGTAGAAGCCCCTGAGTTTATGGAAGAAATTACTTCAATATAATGCTGTTTTCTCAGTAGTATAAAAAAATTTGTACTCTAATAAAAACTCCTTTCCAGCAAGAATTAACAAATAAAATCAAAACTAGAAAGGAGTTTTTATTTTCACTTAAGCACAAATTTTCTTACATTACTATATTAAACTCAACGTAAAAAAATCTACCTTCAAATTTACTACAAATCACCTAACCCTAATTCCATTCTAAGCTCAGCTAAAGATTTTATTGTAACTTTGCTTTCATCTAAATTAAGTAGTTTAATTGCTCTTTGTAAATCTTCTTTTTGTTTAACTTCTATCTCAAGATATGTATATGGATATGTTTCCTTATCCCAAGTATCTATATCAAAAGTAATATCCTCATACTTATATTTAATTCTTTCTTTAGTTCCTTCATGCACAATTTTAAAATTTAATGCCTCCAATATCTTTACAAGTGCTTCTTTATTTTCGACTTTAGTCTCTATTTCCAAATTTTCTCTAACGTCATCTTTTGAAATATTTTTCTTTAACGTAAATATATAGCTAACCGAGCCTTTGTCTAAATCTCTTTTTTCTCTGATTCTAAGATATCCATTTTGCTTATTCTTTATAACTCTATCTTCTGTATCAAAAATTGTATTAATTTGATATTCTCTGCTTATAAGTTCTGCTCCTATTTCCTTTAACCTTTTTTCAATTTCATCTTTATCTATATCGAGTACCTTTACTTCCAATTCTTTAGCCATATCAATCAACCCTTTCAATTCCTATATTCTAAGTAATTATAGCTAACCTAAATTACCAATAAACTATTACTAAAACTTCCTTATACTTTTTACAAAACCATACTTGTCCCCCTCAAAAACTACAATAACCTCTTTGGCCTAAAATCCATAAAATCACAAGAGACGCAGTGAAATTTTATACCATCTATCTCACCTTCAACAGCAAACTTATGCCCTTCTCCATGCAAATGTCCATACACACAAGTAGATACATTATAATGATTCATTATTTCAACAAATTCATTAGGGCTTCCATCAATATTAAAAGGTGGGTAATGAAGCATTACAATAATTTCTTTTACATCTTCTTTGATAGATTCTAATGAAAGTTTAAGTCGATTTAACTCCCTATTAAATATCTTTTCATCTTTTTCTCCAAACTCATCATTATCTTTACTAATCCATCCCCTAGTTCCACAAATTCCTATGTTTTTATACAAAAAATAATCATTTTGTAAGAAATGAATTGTATTAAACTTTAGTGCTTTCAATTTAGATTTTGTACCCCACCAATAGTCATGATTCCCCTTAGTTATCACTTTAATACCAGGTAATTGATCAATTTTTAATAAATCTATGTATGCATCATCAAGTTTCATAGCCCAACTAACATCACCAGGCACTAGTACCAAATCTTCTTCATTAACAATTTGCTTCCAGTTTTCAAATATTTTCACTTCATGGTCAAGCCAATTATCCCCGAAAATGTCCATTGGCTTCTCACCAGAAAAGTCTAAATGCAAGTCTGATATTCCATATATACTCACGACATTCACCTCAACTAGTTAATGTTAAACTTTAACTTTAAGTTATAAACGTTGAATTTCTCAGTTTTGTAAAAGTTAAAGTTATACTTTAAATGCTTAACATTAATTAATATCAATATAATTATAGTCAACTTTTAATTCGTCAAGAATATCCTTTTCTCTTGTATGACAAGTGAACAATATAATCTGTCTGTTTAAACTCTCTTTAGCTAAAAATTTTAAAATATTTTTAAGCCTGTCATTATCATATTGTATAAAACACTCATCCAATATTAAAGGTAATCTTTTATCTCCTTTAATAATGTCTATTATACCAAACCTTATAGCAAAAAATAACTGATCTATAGTTCCACCACTTAAACTTTCAATATCGACTAATCTTTTACTTATTGGATCAACTACCATTATATTGAGTTCTTCAGTTACTTTAACATCTCTATATCTGCCTTGAGTTACATTTGATATTATTTCTCCTACTTTTTTATTTAATTTAGGTGCAAAATCTTTATGTATTTCTCTAGATATCCTTTCTATAGTATTTCTAGCTAGCTGTAGAGCTTCAAGTTTTTCTTCATAATATTTTTTAAGCTTCATTTTTCTATCTATCTCTTCATCTATATCGACCATTGGTCTTACTGACGATGTTAATCCTTTTATTTTTTCTTCTAATCTAGCAGAGAGTTCCTTTTTAGCTGCTATTTGCTGCACGAGTACTTTTACATTTTCCTCTAGCTTTTTAATATCCTTATTTTCTATTTTTGAAATATCAAAATCTAGATTTAGTTCTGCCTTTTTCTTTAAATATTGCAAGTTATTATCTCCTAAAACGCTATTTAATAGACTCTTTTTACTTTCTAATTCCTGTATAATTTTTTCAATTTCCGCTTTCTTTTCTAATGAAACCTTAAATTCTTCTATATCTTTAACTTTGTTTTTTTCAAATTTTTCATTTAACTGTAAACTAAATTCTTTAATTCTATTTTTCAATTCATTTATCTCCTTATTCACTATCTTTATATCCTCATTAACTAAAAGGAAATGTTTCTTATATTCAAGATAATCTAGAAACTCTTTTTTCAACTTTTTGATATTATCAAGATTTATTTCATAAGCAAAACCAATTTGAGACAGGTATCTTTCTATAATATTCCTTAATTCCTCAATTTCTGATTCTAAAATCAACTTTTGTGACTTAAGTTCTTTAAGTAAGTTCTCTTTATCCTTAATTGATACTGATTCCTTTGTTTTATTTGATATTAACTTCTTTAAATCAATTTTATTGCTTAAGTTGTATTTATTTAATATATCCCCTATTTCTTTATCAATTATATTAATGCGATTTTTTCTCTCTTGCTCCCTCTTTTCTATATCTACTATGTTAGCTTTAACATTATTTAAATAACTGTTTAGCTCTTTATGTTTAATCAACGTAAATATAAAAAATATTAAAGGTATTAACAACGCTATAAAAAATATTGGTTTTACATAAAAACCTAATGGTAAAGACAGTAGAATGCCTATTATCGAAAGGATTTTGTATGTTTTTAATTTATTTAATTGTTTTTCCTTTTCCTCTAATCTTAATCTAAGAAAACCAAGTTTGCTGTATTCACTATTGTATTTAATATTGCTTTTTTCATCTTCTAATTCCTCAACTCTATACAAATCTTTTTCCATTTCATCGATATTAGTAGCTTTTATTGTCTCTTTCATATTTGAAACGTCTAATATTTTATTATTAATCTCTATTAATTTTTCACGTTTGCCTTGTAAAACGAAAAAATCACTTAAAATATTATCAATTTCATCTATGTCTTTTACAGAGGCAAAATTACTAAATTTATCAATTTTATCTGTTATATCATTGATAACTTCTATTAGCTTTTTCTTTTTATTATCTAATTTATTTAGACTAATATTTATTTCCTCTATACTATTTTTTAGCTTAACTGCTTCTGTAAAATCATCAGGATTTATTATACTGTAGTCTTTTAATTTTTCTATTTTTTCATTTAACTCATTTATTTGTTCAATTAGCTTAACTGCAGCATTGTATCTTTCTCTTGCTTTATATGTTTTTACTTTTTCAATATCATTTTCAAGCTCTTCTTTATTTGATATGAGCTTTTCAATCTCTTCTTTAATAGAATTTAACTGAATTTGATGCTGTCTTATTTCTTCTAAAACACTTTCTGCCTTTTTTCTTTCTTTATATAATCTATCTAATTCTTCTACAAGCTTACCATAAGGTGATGTTTTTACTCTTGCTTTAGTCCCTATATCATTTATTTTTTTATCTAATTTATCGATTACTTTTTTAACTGAAATATCTTCATCAAGACTCCCACCTAAGTTTATAAGAGAATCTTTTATTTCTTTAGCCAAATGCTTATCTGTTTTATTCTGCATTTGATTAATGCTTATAGTATTGTTGTAAACAACATTATTAAGTCCAATATGTAATGATGCAGGAATATAAAGCCTTTTTACATTATCATACTCAAATAAATGAGATAAGTCCTCACCTGTTTCATCATCAAAAATTTTTACATCTTCTTTCCCTTTTAAAAAATTCCTTTCTATTCGATAAAACACTCCATCACATGAATATTTTAAAATTCCAGAAAACTCACTATCATTCCAAGGGAAATACTTATTATAATCCTCTGTATAATTTTTTCTCTTTGTATATGGCTTAAAAAAACCATAAAACATACCTTCAATAAATTTATGGATAGTTGTCTTACCAGATTCATTTTTACCAAATACTATATTTATACCTTCAGTAAAAGTTATACTTTTATTTTTAAACTTTCCGAACGAATTTAGTATAAGCTCACGAATAATCATTAAATCTTCACCTTCTCATCAAGTAACGCTTCAAGTCCTACATATAGTGCCTCTTTAACTATTTTATTTTCTAATCCTTCTCTTTTCATACTTTCAATAAAATACCCAATAATATTATCCTTGTTTTCTTTGTATATTCTATCAATATCATAATCTGGATTTGTTTTATCTATTATTTCTAAATAAAAAAATTCATTCTTTAGATTCTCCTTTATTTCATATAAATCAATATTAATATGTCTATCTCTTATACCTTTTAATATTACTCTATACATATTCTTTTTTCTACTCTCTTTATCATCTACATCTACTATTCTTTTTATTATTTCAGTCAAGCCCATAGTCTCTTTAATTTCTAAAGTTTTTATAATAAAATTTCTTTTACTAAATGGAATAAACTTCATATCTACATTTTCTTTTGAAATAAAACCCTCTATTATTCCATGTTCTCCCGTTTCACCAAAATCTAAAGGTTCTGGACTGCCACAATAATAAATCGCATTATCTATAATCTGCGGTTTGTGTATATGACCTAAGGCTATATAATCAAATCCTGACTTTATTAAATCTTCTTTATCCAAAGGTAAATATTCAGAGTTTTTATTAAGAACATCGCCATGAATTAGTAAAATATTTATTAACTCTCTATTATCAATACTGAAATCTTTCAATAGGTTTTCTCTTATTTCCTTCCTATCCCAACTTAGCCCCCAGACCACTGTATTTAGACCTTTGAATTCAATTTTATTAATTTTTCCTGTATCAAAGATATATACATTTTCTGACCATTCAATCAATTTATATAATGACCTTTTCCCTAAAATATCATGGTTCCCTGTTGAAATTACAACTTTAGTATTCTTAATATCCTTAAATCTTAAATTTATTCTCTTAATGTCTCCTAGGCTACAGTAATCTTCTTCAAACAAGTCTCCAGCAATTAGCAATATATCTGTTTCTGTTTCTTTCGCTCTATCTATTATTTTATTAAATGTTTCCCATATTTCCATTCTTCTCTTATGTGCATATTCTCTATCAAAACTAGCATTTTTAAATTCCATTCCTATATGTAAATCACCTGTATGTATGCATCTTATTTTCAAATTAACACCTCCACAATAGAACATATATTCGCCAAAAGATTCCTCTTTTCCTGCATACAATGAAAAAACTTACCCTAATATAGATAATAACTATTGCATTTTAATTCATTGAAGTATATAATTTAATTAAGTATATTAGAATTTTCTAATATTATAATTTGCTTATTGATAAAAGTTTTAAGAAAGGTGTGACTACTATGAATGAAATAGTATTTAAACTTACAGCCTCTTATTTAAAGGCACTCTCTCATCCTACAAGACTAAAAATTCTTGATATTCTAAAAGAAGATGAATTATGCGTATGTAAAATTTTTGAAGCTTTAGACTTAGAACAGTCGAATGTTTCACAACATTTAAGAATTTTAAAAGATCAAGGTATTTTAGTAAGTAGAAGAGATGGTTCAAAAATAATGTATAAAGTCAAAGATACAGAAGTCTTTGATATTATAAATAAAATTAGAGCAATATTAATAAGACAACTTAATGAAACACAGGAGCACTTAAAGAAGGGAGGAATATAGTTGCTAAAGTTTTTAGCCGATGCCATTACACCTTATATAGTGAATTTTACCAACTGGCTACTAAGCAAATTGGGGATAGCTTTAAAAGCTGGTAATTCTTTTGCTGATGCAGTAAATTTTTTCATATATGATAGCTTAAAAATTATAATTTTATTAAGTTTCATGATATTTGTTATATCTTTTATTAGAAGTTTTTTTCCACCAGAAAAAGTAAAGAAAGTTTTATCAAAATTTAATGGTGTTTGGGCACACATTATAGCTTCTGTATTAGGTGTATTATCTCCATTCTGAAGCTGCAGTACAGTTCCGATTTTTATCGGATTTGTGGAATCGGGGATTCCACTAGGTGTTACTTTTACTTTCTTAGTAACTTCACCTATCGTTAATGAAATAGCTCTAGGATTTTTATTTATTTCTTTCGGTGTTAAAATAGCTGCTATTTATACTATAGCAGGTATGATTATAGGTGTAATAGCTGGTATAATTATTGAAAAATTGCATTTAGAGCATTTAGTAGAAGAATATGTTTATCAAATTCATATGGGTGAAGCTGAAATTGAAGAAATGAATTTTAAATCAAGAATTATTTTCTCATTAAATGCTGTAAAAGACATTGTTAAAAGAGTTTGGATTTTTATATTAATAGGTATTGGTATAGGAGCTGCTATACATGGTTATGCACCTTCTGATCTATTAGTAAAATATGCTGGACCTAATAATCCATTTGCTGTATTTGTAGCTGTAGTTTTAGGAATACCTCTTTATTCAAATGCTGTCGGTACTATTCCTATAGTTGAAGCACTTATAAATAAAGGAGTTGGAGTGGGTACAGCTCTATCCTTTATGATGTCTGTGGTTGCACTATCTTTACCAGAAATGATATTATTAAAGAAAGTTATAAAAACTAAATTAATTGCTATTTTTGTAGCTATTACAGGGATTTCTATAATATTAGTAGGTTATTTGTTTAATATAATATTATAAAACGGGGGTGAAGACATGGTTATTAAAATATTAGGGGCTGGCTGCAAAAATTGTGAAAAATTATATAATTTAACTAATGAAGTAGTAAATGAATTAGGCATAAAAGCAGAAATAAAAAAAGTAACTGAATTTAAAGATATATTAAGTTATGGAATTATGAAAACTCCAGGACTTGTAATAGACGAAAAAGTCATAGTATCTGGTAGAGTACCATCTAAAAACGAAATTAAAGACTTTATTCAAAAATATTTATAGGAGGTATGAATATGGATATTAAAATATTTGAAATGGTTTGTTGAGGTGGTAGTAAATTAGGGCCCATCGTTGATGCGGCATTAGACAAATTAGGTCTTAATTATGATTTTGATTTAATAAGCGACTTGCCTGAAATAGCTAAAGCTGGTGTTACTAACCCACCTGCTTTAATGATAAATGGCGAAATTAAAATTGAAGGCAAAATTCCTACTGTTGATGAAGTAGTTGAAGTACTTAAGAATATATAAATACCTGGTACTAAGGGGCAAGATTATTCTTGCCCTTTTTACCTTATTATTTCTTTAAGTATTAAATTGATATAATCAATAAAAAACCTTTCACAATAATCCATATGTTCTTTTTCAATTTTATCAATGGTATCTGTGTGCCAATGATAATTTTCCATATTACCACACTTATCTTTTCCTAAGAAACTAATAGTATTAAATCCTTGATTCAGTACAGGAAGCGAATCAGTAGGCAATAATAAATTTTTGAATTTCTGTATATCATATAAATCTTTTAACTTATTCGCTATATGCTTTAGCTGCTTATTATATTCTTTAAATACTATCATCCCTTCCCCTTCTAGATAAGTAATCTTCCCACTACCTATATTGTCAATAACAACAAAATACGTATTATCTTTATCTAATTTATCTTTGTATTCTCTTAAAAATGCTTTCATACCCTTTGAACCGACTTCTTCACAACCAGTTAATAAAAATATAAAATTAACATCTTTATAATCACTAAACTCTCCATTTTTAAAATGCTTGGCTAAAGCCATAGTTAAGGATGTTCCTGTCCCGTTATCATTTGCTCCATTTATGTATTTACCAGTCGCATTTGAATATATGAGAAAAATAATAGATAATAAAGATAGAACAATCCCTATTGTATCTAAGATATAAATAGTTGGACTTACTCTGAAATTACTAACAATAACCGAAACTATTATAAGTGCAAAGCTTAAATATGAAAAATTAAAATATGTTTGTATATATCTTTGGAAACTAGGAGCAAACAATAAACTTCCTTTTTGTGTATCATAATGACCTGATATAATTATAGTCGGCCTTCCTTTCTTGAACTCATCAAAAACAATTATATTCTGAGAATCATATTTAGGAAAGAAATTAATTTCTCTTAATGAACCTGTAACTTCTAAATAAATCATAAGTATAGGAAGGATTAAAAATATAGATAAATATAATGGATTAACTTGTAATAATAACATTATGCCTGCTAAAATTATAAGAACTCCGAATTGTACAGGAAATATGTACATACAATCCTTTGGTGATTTAAATCTTTGCAAAATAACATTTTTAAATCCAAGCTTTTTCATTTCTTCATAGATATATTCTCCAGCTTTACTCTCATTATCAGAGCAGCTACCACGATGTGGAAATTTGCATAATTTTTTTAAATAATTATAACTATACATAAATCCCTTCCCCCTTTTATAATTCATAGAAAATTATATCTCGCATTAAATTATAAGTGATTAGGCAGAATCTTCCTTATAATATTTTTTAAATCTAAGACTTTATTCCACAACTATTACACTTTTCATATTCGACAATCTATTTTTTTATCCTGCTCAATAGCTTTAATTCAGACTATTGACAAAAAAATATTTTATGAAAATGACGCTCATGCGGACGAATTTTAAAAAAAACTAAATTCTTTCAAGCATTCGCCTTCATTTTCACAAATAAAAAAATATAAGTTTGTCAACAGTCTAAATTAAAAATAGTAACATAATCAAAATCTCCTCATATTATGTATTGAGAAGGATAGTAAATATCCGATACGGGGAGGTTTATATATGGATAATAATGGTGTTTCTGTAGTAGAAAGCTCAAAACCTAAAAGCCAATTTTTCTTTGGAGGAGGTTTCTTTTTCATATTTTTCATTTTCTTTTGCTGTTTCCGCGGTTTTGGATGTTTAAATAAAAGATAAAAAATTTGGCTTGAAAAAATTTTATATTATTGAGGGACAAAACATCCCTCAATTTTTCCTTTTTCTTAAAGATTTTTTCAAAATCATATATGTACTAGTTGCTATTAATAATATAAATATCAAAACATTGGACAGAGTTAAGAAATTTTTAGGTAATGTTGAATATAATTTTGATACTCCAAAAAACATGAAAATAGCTGCTGAAACTATTCTTAATGTGAATTCTGAAATTTTATCTGCTAATTTGCTACCAACATAAATTCCTAATACACTAGTTAAAACCATACCAGTTACTGTTCCTAACAATATAAAAAATGGATATCTTGCATCTATTGATAAAGTAATAGCTGTAAGTTGTGTCTTGTCTCCTAATTCACCAATAAAAAACGCTAAAGCCACAGTTAAAACAGGCCCAAACCTGCTTTTTCTACCACTTTCATTTTCTTCATCTTCATCATATAAAGTCCATAATGCAAATCCTATAAATAAAAACCCTGCTAAAACTTGAATAAAATTTACCGGTATTATACTAGATAGACATGTACCTAATATTACTGCTAAACCATGATTTAAAAATGAACCTATAAACACGCCAAATAACACACTTTTAACACTAAACTGTGTAGCAAATGACATTGCTAATATCTGTGTTTTATCACCCATCTCAGCCATAAAAATTAAAAACAAAGCTCTTATAAATTCTGTTATCATATTCATTACCTCCTCTTATATTTATTAATTGTATATTTAATATTTTTTATCCAAGAAAAAAGCGAAACTATTAGCTTAGTATAACTTCCAAAAGGAAATTTTACTAAGCTAAAAGTCTCGCTCCTTTAGAATAATTCTAAAGTAAATAGAACCAGGTATATAATACCAGCATGTTGATTCTATTTGCGAATATTTCGCAGCTACTCCCTTTTAGCTAAATTTAACTTTTTTAAATTAAGAGAAGATAAGCATATCTAAGAATATATTATTAGTTATCGCAAAAATTGTACCTATAATCATTCCTACTAAAACATCTGATGGATAATGTACTCCAATATAAACTCTAGATAAACCTACGACAAACGCTATAGCTATAAAAAACATTGTGAAAACCGAAAAATTTAATGCTAAAGTTACACATATTGAAAATATTGCTGTTGTATGTCCAGAAGGAAATGAATAATCAAAAAGTTTATTTTTAAAAGTATTAATCCCCTTTAGCTTAACAAAAGGTCTTTCTCTAGTAAATACTTTCTTCAAAAAGTGTACCAGAATATGACTAGTACTAAGAGCAGTTATTGATTTATAACCAACTATTTTTACTTGCTCATTCCCAAAATAAATTAAAATAAAACATGTTAATATAGTTGAAATTGCTCCTCCTAAGTTAGTTATAAAAGGTATAATCTTATCAAGAAAACTACACTTTATCCTATCGTTTATAATATAAAATAATTTTATATCTCCTCTGTTAATAAAATTTATAACTTTATTCATCAAAATCATCCTCAAATTACAATATGCTTAATTCTATTTTACAATAATCGACTAAAAAATACAATGAGCAGCTTTCCAACTATCCTTCTTACTAAAAAATATCTCTAGCATAAAGCTAGAGATATTTTTTAAAGATTTACTTTTACTTCATATATATTTCTTAATTCTTCAACTTTTTTGAAATAAACTTCATTTTGTTTAGCTGCAATTAACTGATTTTTGATTTGATCTTTTACTGCTTCAAAAGGACTGATTTCTTCTTCCTTTTTATCTAATATTTCAATTATATGATAGCCAAAACTAGTCTTTACAGGCTCACTCATTTGCCCTTTTTCTAGTTCAAATGAAGCATTTTCAAATTCTTTAACCATTTTACCTCTTGTAAAATATCCTAAATCTCCTCCATTTGCCTTTGAAGGACACTTAGAATACCTTTTAGCTGCATCTTCAAAATTTAAACCACTTTTTATTTCTTCTATTATTTTATTAGCTTCGCTTTCTGTATCTACAAGTATGTGTCTAGCCCTAACTGTTTCTGGCTTTTTAAACTTCTCCTTATTATCACTGTAGAAAGTAACTAGCTCTTCTTCTTCAATAGATATGTTTTCTAATAATTTTCTAACTGCAAATTGTTTCAATAGATTTTGTTTCATATATTCCAATTCTGCTAAAAATTCTTCATCACTATCCAATCCACTTTCTAAAGCATCTAAATAGATTAGCTCTTGATTAATAAGTTCATCTAATAACCGTTTCCTTCCTTCTTCCGAATAAAATTGCATTGCTCTTTGAGGTCCTAAATTTCTAAGAAGTAAATCTACATCTTTTTCTGTTATCTGTTTCCCATTTACAGTTGCTAAAACTCTACTTTCTTTCATTAATAAACTCTCCTTTGCATTAAAATATACTGCTATAATAACACAAAAAAGATGTCATGTCCAAAATTTATTTTATTCACAAAAATATTTAATTAACATATTTTATATTAGGAAATATTTACAACATAATATTTTTAGTTAAGGAGGTCTTTCAAATGGCTGAAGGTAAAAGCTTATTTGCACAAATAATGGATGGTCAAGGTACTGAATTATTATTCTTCTTCCTACTATTAGTAGTTATTCTATGTAATTGCTGCAACTACAGATGCTAAAGCATTGTATTATGTGCAAACTATATTTAATATAAATTCTCCATTACAAAAAGAGCCTCCTTAGGCTCTTTTCGTAGTTTATTTTTAAATTCCACGATTTATCTATCTTGAATTAGCAGGTTCAATATTAATCCTTTTTCCCTTTATTTTATTATTTTTCATAATCATTAACACTTCTTTTGCATATTCCTTTGGTACTTCCACAAAAGTATATCTATCAAAAACATCGATTATTCCAATCAGTTTACCTGAAAGCCCTGTTTCACCAGCAATTGCACCTACAATATCCTTAGCTTTTACTTTATGCTTTTTACCTACATTTATAAATAGCCTTACCATTCCTGGCTCTGCACCTGTATTCTCAAACTCATTATTGAGTTCAAGTTCTTCTTTACTTTGTTCTCCAATAGCCATTTTAAGCAAAGCTGCTGCTATATCTATAGAAGTATAGTCTTCTTCTAGTAATCTTTCAATATATTTGATATACCTAGTCATATGTCCTTCTTCCAAAACAGCTTTTACTTTTTCTAAGAACAAATTAGTTCTAATTTCTTCTACATCATTAATAGTAGGAATATCATGTCGTACAATCTTAGTTTTTGTATATTTCTGTATTTCTTTTAGTTTGTAAATCTCTTTACCTACTACGAAGTTAAAAGCTCGACCTGATTTACCAGCACGCCCGGTTCTTCCTATTCTGTGTACATAATATTCTTCATCTCTTGGCAAATCATAGTTGAATACAGCTTCAACATCGTCAACATCAATACCTCTGGCTGCCACATCAGTTGCCACCAAAATCTCTATTGTACCATTTCTAAATTTAGACATTACTCTATCTCGTTGAGATTGCTTCATATCTCCATGAAGACCGTCTGCAAAATAACCCCTTCCTTGAAGCTGTGAAACTAGTTCATCTACTCGCTTTTTCGTATTACAGAAAACCAAAGAAAGTTTAGGGTTATACATATCAATTAAGCGGGATAAAACTTCTAATTTTGTTTTCTCTTTCACTTCAAAATATATTTGTTCAATATTTGGAACTGTAAGCTGTTTATGTACCACCTTAACTAATTGTGGATTCTTTTGATATTTTTTTGTTAGCTCAAGAATAGGTTTTGGCATCGTAGCCGAAAACATTACTGTTTGCCTTTCTTTAGGCACTTCTTTTAGTATTGTCTCTATATCATCTCTAAACCCCATATCTAACATTTCATCTGCTTCATCTAGTATTACAATCTTAATATTATCCATTTTCAAAGTACTACGACGCATATGATCCATAATACGACCAGGAGTACCTACTACAATATGCACACCTTTTTTTAAAGCCTTAATTTGTCGCTCTATAGGCTGCCCACCATAAATAGGTAATATTTTAATATCATTTTTATACTTTGAAAGTCTTCTTAATTCTTCTGAAACTTGTATAGCTAGCTCTCTTGTTGGACATAAAATTAAAGCTTGTAATTTCTTGCTTTCTGGTTTTATCTTCTCTAAAACAGGAATTCCAAAAGCTGCTGTTTTACCTGTACCAGTCTGAGCTTGCCCAATCACATCCTTCCCTTCCATTAATAAAGGAATAGCTTTTGCTTGGATTGGAGATGGCTCTTCAAAACCCATATCTTCAATTGCTCTTAATATTTCCTTTGATATCTTTAAATCTTTAAATTCTATTTTTATCATATTTTACCTCACTCCATATTTAGTTAACTTAACTAGTATACACTTAGTATGTGCAAAAAGCAATCTTTTTTTCATTTTTAATTAAAACTCCCTCTGATTTTTAATCAGAGGGAGTTTGTTTAAAACAGGTTAATTTGATTTTTTACTGATCTTGTTTTAATACTAAGTTATGCCCACTTGCACTCAAATCAAAGAAATACTTTCCACTACCTGAATATGAATACACTTTTATTCTATATGTGCCTGTGCTTGAAGGTACAAAGTTAATATTCTCCTGTCTTTTTGCTCCAGTTGAAGAAGCTACAGTATTTCCATTAGAATCATACAAATAAATGTCAAAATCAGGTGTCCCTCCCCATAACCAGGATGTCCAATCAGGCATTATTAAAGTTATAGCTATAGGATAGTTTGTATCATCTACTGTAAACTCCCAAATATCGGATGCTCCAGTTTTTGATAAACTTCCTGTTGCATTCATGTAATCTAGCAAAGATATGTTATTACCACTATAACCACCTGCTTGTTTTATAGCTTCATATCCATCAAGTCTGCCATTTCCATATTCTATATCTTTTCCATATGGACCCCAATCATGAGCTGTAGAAGCTAATATCTCTTTAACTTGAGTAGGTGTTAAATTAGGATTTGCATCTAACATCAAAGCTACTATTCCTGCTGTAAAAGGAGTTGCCATACTTGTTCCACTATATGTTACATAACCATTTGTTGTATTTGCTTTTGGAGCAGTTATGTTATATCCAGGTGATGCAATATCTGGCTTTATCCTCTCATCAGCAGTAGGTCCTCTGCTTGAAAAATCAACTAGACTAAATCCATTTTCTCCAACATCTGCCATCGCTGCTACTGTAATAGCTTTTTCAGCTGCACCTGGTGAACCTATTGTATATTTATTAGGTCCTTCATTTCCTGCTGCTACTACAACAACAATACCATTATTAACTGCATTATTTACAGCTAATGAAGTTGAATCTGTACCATCAGAACTTCCACTAGTTCCCAAACTTAAATTGATTACATCTATACCATAAACATTTTTATTTGTAACACACCAATCTATAGCTGCTGTTACATCACTCATTGAACCACTACCTCGTCTGTCTAAAACCTTAACCCCTACTAAAGCAGCCCCTTTTGCAACACCTGTATAGTTAGGATTTCCATCTCCTTCGCCGGCAATTATTCCAGCTACATGAGTACCATGTCCATTATCGTCATAAGGTGATGACTGATTATTTACAAAATCTTTCCACCCTATTATCTTTCCGCCATCTAAATCAACATGATTTCCATCTATACCAGTATCAATTACTGCTACAACGACATCATCCTTAGTATAGTTGTATATATTTCCATCTCTATCTCCATTTACATAAAAATCATTTCTAGCTTTTTCTGCACCAAACCAGTAATTTGCTGTATCCATAGAAGTTTTAACAAGTTCATCATATTCAATATGGTCAACTATATCTAACTTAGATAATCTATCAATTTGGCTTTTTTTCAATTTCATAGCTATTGCAGGTATATTTTTATATTCATGTTTTGTTATATAATTACCTATTAGTTTCTTTATACTATTTTTTTTCTTAAAATTTAATTTTTCTTTGAATACAACTATAACTGGAATTTCTTCGTTATCTGCAACTTTATCCATTTTTTTAGATAAATTTTCAAATAATTTATCTTTGTTTGAGTCATAAATTTTAATAATTTCCTTTTGCGGTACTTTTATTTTTGGTTTTTCACCCTTATTTTTTTCAGTAAATGCAAATCCATAGCCAGTAATTGAAATTAACATAATAATAAATAATAATATTGAAACTATTTTTTTATTTCTAAACATACCTTTCATTCAAACTCCTCTCTTTTAATATATAAAATACTCTTTAATTCATTTATTAATATAAATATACATTGGAATCAACCCCTTCTAAAAATATTTGCATTTATTAGGGGATTTAAACTATATATAGTATATCGTTTAAAAAATTGATTTCATATTAAACTTGTTTACTCTTATATTAATACTATATATTTAAAAAAAATACATTTTATGATTCAATTTGATATTTGTCCTAAAAATAATACTTTAGTCCTATATGATTTATTCTTTACTGTTTAATTATAATTTTTGATCATACAATCCGTTATAATAGTTTTGAACTCTATTACATTGTCTTTATAAATATTTCATCAAGTTTTTACCTAAAATAAGCAAATAGATTAACAAAGTTTTGAATATACCTTTAAATTAACTTGGGAAATTATAGAAAATTGTTTGAGCAAGATGGATTTGACGTGAAAAGTCCCAGGCAGCTTTTCAAACCCAACTTGTTAAAGATATACATATAGATGCATTTCAATTTAAATAAATTGTATAAGGTACATTTTGCCTATATCCATTACGGAAATTATATTTAAAATCACCCACAATTTAATTTGTATTAAAATAAGATTCATATATTACCTTTATATGCCAATATCCCTCCTGCTATTAAACCTATTCCTACTGCAAAAGTAAGTATTTGTGGAAATTTTAAAACACTAATCATAGAACTAACTGTAATACCTACGCCAATGATAGTTATTATTTTGTAATATTCAGCCTTATTCATACATTTAAAACTCCTTTCATAATTTTAGATTTTGTTAATTTATATGATAGTAATTCTAGCTCCTTTCTGGAATTGCAATATATTTAGCTAGAAATTAATACCTCCCAGAAAGTGAACGATAAATTAGACTAAAAATATAATAATATACCATTTCTACATACATTTTTCATTTCCTTCTACTCAAACAATTTTTTTATATTAAAAGCTCCCTCTCATTAATTCCCTATATATAATCTTCATCTCTGTCAATACTCCTCTCAAAGTAATATCGTATATGCTAATACATATGTAGAACTAAGTAAAAACCGGAAAATATAGTGTTTTTAAGTTTAGAGCTATTACTAAGTAAAAATATCTTCATTCACATTACCTACATTACAGAATTACCCAAATCGCAATAATAATTGTTTGTATGGTTTTATGGGAAATTTCAGCCAGACTAGGTTGGATAGATACATTCCTTACAAGTTATCCATCTAAAATTTGGAATTTATTTATAAAACTTCTGAAAGATGGTTCTTTATTTGAACGGTTGGTGCTAGATATACCGGTATTATTGCAACTGCAATGGAAACAATAGTGATAAATTTAATTTGCTTATATTTTTGCTATAAATATTAAGCATGTTTTTTATTATTTAAAGAATAAATAACGATAATCAGTTAAAAGTTGTAAATTATTAAAAATAGATGTTTGATGAGGATACAAAAGGATGCAAAATAACAGTTTTATTGTTCCTTTTTCTGTCATTTCAAACCAATAATCCTCAACTTCTTTATTGTCGTAAGATAGTTTAATAAAGTAATCATTACTCCTATCATTAGGATATGCTATATATATTAATGACTTATCAAGTAATTCATTTAAACATTTTTTAATCATTTCTCTACTAAAATTCTATATCAAAATATTCTAGCAGGTGTTCAATTTGTACAATATTTTCTCCATCATCTGCTAATGTATTTAAAATTTCAAATTGAAGTTTATGCTTCATCATAATTAAACCTTCCTCCATAATAAATTAATCTAACCAATAATGGACATAAATAATTTTGCCTTTTTTATAATCCATAGGAAATTATAATAAAATCCCATATTTTAAAAAATTAATGTTGATTTTATTGAAACTTTGTCTGGCATGTTTACATGCCAGAGTCGTTATAAACTACTTTAAATTGTGGATAAATTCAAATATAA
>NZ_JBFWFX010000007.1:0-142344 GCF_050286925.1 Caloranaerobacter longqiensis | reverse complement strand
GAAAATTCCCCCACCTCAAGGAAAAGTGTTATTATTTTAATTCCAGTAGAATTTACATGGAGAAGCAGGTATGGTAGCCTATTGAAGTTGGCTAAGCCTTTTGTTTACTAGTTTGCCGGCAAGGCATATATACCATACCTGCAGAGGCTCCATGTCAATTCACTATCATGGATTCCAAATTTGTTATTTATTTACTTGGGAATTTTCGATTGAAAAATGGGGGATTTTTCAACCGTGAAATACAAATTCTTCTTTTCTGTCAATAATATACCAAAACAAACAAGTAAATACATACTATTTACTATTTATTTTTATCTGATAAAAAGTTTAAAAGAATGCTTGATTTTTTACAAAACATTTATATAATTATTTTAAATCCTTTGTATATTCCTTTGAAGCAAATCTAAAAGTTAAAATTATCCATTTAGATTATCTTTTCAAAAAAGCGGAAAGACAAGTTAGATGCAGTAATATCTAACTTGTCCTTCTGCTTTTACTATTACCGTATATTCAAATAAAAAATCCTGCAACCTTATATTTATTATAACCAATATTTGTATTTAATTAAACTACTAATTTTTCTTCTTATATTTTTACTAAATGATCTTCTGAAACTAATTCGCATAAGGAAACCATAATAGATTCTCCTAACTATTTATATTAAACAAAATAACCAATCAGCTATATGCTAACCCTTACCGTATATGACTAAAATGATAAACTGCTTAACTACTAATTATCTTTTATAAAGTCCAAAAAATCTTTCCCAAACTCAGTTATTTTAACCATATCTAATGGTCTCGTGTCATATCTGTTAATGCTATCATCTATTAACAAGCATTTTGATATTAAATCCTGAATATAAAAATTATATGTATTTTTATCTATTCCAAACGTTGTATAGTTAACCTTTTCATTTTTATCAGAATTTTGGTTACAGTAATCTAATATCTCTATTTCTTTTTCATTTACTTTTGATACTATATCTAAAAATGTATCAGTAAATTCAACATAATTAGATGGATTCATCTGTTTTACTAAAATCTTTTTAAACCTATCAATTTTATCCTGCGTACTTATTCGTAAAACTCTATTAAATATTGATTCTAAAACATCTCCAAATTGCTCACTTTTAATGTAATCTAAATCAATATTCTCACTATTTGATTCAATATTTTTTCAACTCTATAATAAAATTATTTACTCTTTTTTGTTTTACCCTACTTCTACATTCAAATATTGCCTCATTAAGAGCAGTACCAACCACTGGTATTGCACCAATTAAACCTTTCAATATTGATATACCACTTTCTTTCATTATTTCTTTACTCATACTTATCCCCCTACCCAAACAAATTACTTTAAAATTTGTATAACTATATTTGATAATATTCATTAATAAACAACTATTTTTTCACCTGTTATTAAATATTCTGAAATCTCCATATCTTTATTTAAAGGATGATTCATAAAAAATAATCTAATTGCTCTAATTGCTTTATAAGTCTCTATTATTAATTCATTCTGTTTTCTATATAAGGATTTATCATATTTATTAGAGTACATTTCATGTGCTGGAACTTGTCTAATTTTTCTTATCTTTTTTAATGGATTTATTATAAGTTCATCCAAATCTTCTGATGTTCTAATATTATTTTTTAGCCATTCACTAAACATAACTAAACTTCCTTTAGGTTCTCCTTTTTTATCATTTCTATCAATTGGTTTCACATAAAAACCTTCTTTAATAAATGTTTTTGTATTTATGTTATGTACTATCATTTTTTCTAACGTTAAGATAAATGAATAATAATTCTTTAATGTAGGCAACAATATAATCCTATAATCCTCTGGCTTATCATATCCATGAGGCTTTATTGTTTTTTTAAACAATTTGGGAATACCCATATTTTCACACATTTTATTTATAACTATCATTTCCTCAAGTAATGCATCATAAATAGAAACTTCATCAACCCATTGTCCTAATATTGTATTTTTATAAAAACTATAATTTATCTTATAATCCTCTTGATTTGGAATATAATGAATCTTCCATTTCAGCTGTGCATTTAAAGATAAATCCGCCAAATCACCGATAAATGCACCTATTACTCTATCATTATTTCCTTTATCCTTATGGTATCCTAAACCAAAATCTTTTAAATATTCACCCTCTAATTCATCGCGATAATCATCATTAACATATATCTTGCCTCTATAATCATGTGATAAAACAGTATATCTAGGATCTTGATAATATGATTCTAATACTTCAACTTTAAAATATAATATTTCTAGTTGAGGTCTACCTTCCATTAACATTTTTGTAAATGGTCTTTCTTCTATTAAATTTAATGTTTTTAAATAATTCTCTGTAGGATATAAAACTATACTTTGGGGATTATTGATTACTTCTTCCTTTTGTTTATCTTTACCTAAATATTGCTTTAGTCTTTTAATATGAGGATTAATTTCATATTTAGAAGAATATATTTCAACTTTATCTTCATCAATTAATTTACATATTTCATCTCTTGCATCATACTCTAAATAATAATATGGTAATCCATTAAAATCGTGAGATTCTAGATATTGTTTCACTACTAAATTTAAAACATTATTTTCTCCTGTATCAATATGCTTAACCACTCCCTATTCCCCCTTCTATAAACTACTTAAAATACAGTTACCAAATATAACTGAAATAATAAACTTCCATACAAACTACATTGTAAGCAAATTGTTTCAAAATGCTCTCTATATGACACAAAAATTTACAATTACACTTCCTTTAATCATAAATACATTTAATTATAAAATCTTTATAATTCATAAATTCATCCTTTACAAAACCATCAACTCTTATAAAGTCATTCTTGCCGAAATAATTTTTTTTACTTTTAGTTGCCTACCATTACTATCTTCAAATTTACCACTTTCACAAGAATATTGAAATATTCTCAATTCAGGTTTTTCTGTTAAACAATTTGTTACTACTGCAATTCTATAACTTTCTTTATATTTATTCATATTTGCATACTCATTTGGTGTTAATTCAAATGATATTGCACTTCCTGATAAGCCTTTCACTTCTATCCTCAAAAACCTATTATCCATTCTGGCTTCTAAATCCCATCCTACATTATCTCTCTCTACTGAATCAACAGTATAACCTAGTCTTTTATAGTAAGATACAGTATGTTCTACTGCTATTTTTTCTACTTTCTGTCTTTTGTATGGATCTGGTTGGTATGTCAATTCTTTGTTTTGGTGCATATCTTCGTTCCTTTTATATATCTGCCTATTAGATATGTAATTTAATACTTCTTTTCTTAAATGTTGATGTTCATCTTTATCAGCATACCACACATTAGATTGCCCCATTCCACCTTTCCCTCTTGGAATTTTGAAAACTCTCTCATCTATACTTAATAAAACTGCATCTTCTTCCTTTGCTTTAACAAAATAACCAAATTCTTCATCGTTATAAACTCTATTTGAATTTTTAGGTGGAGATTGCCACCACCTATAAACTGTTGCATTATTATACCAACCTACAATATAGGTCCCTCCACTTGGATGTTTTGATACCCATATAACTAAAACATCTTCTATACATTCATCATTATCTAATGCCCCTAATCTATTAATATTAATAGAATCTTTTGCTTGTACATAGCCATATACATAACCTTTAAATGGTAAGAAGTTAAATATCTCATGTCCATATCCATGTTTTTCAACAAAGGCACCCCCGCCTTTTATTTCATCTTGAAATATTCCTTTATAATTCTTCATCCATCCAATATTTAAAAAAATCATTTTTCTCATAAATTACCTCCAACCTATAAATATAATTCCATAATTTTTTTCTATATAATTAATTTTATACTCATTTTGAATTTTCCTTCTTTTTTCCAATAAATTCTATAACTTATTATAAACAAAAAATAACCTCATGTTTGAAATTATTTCTTATAAATTTAATACAAAAATTTGATTTTTGTTTTTTTAATAATTAAAATGCCTCCAACCATTTTACTTTTGAATGGAAGGAGGTAATTATATTATGTACAAAAATATACTAAGTTTAGATACCGTTAAAGCATTTACTAAAGTGCATTTAAACACATATGATTTAGTAAATAATAAAAAATGGAAATTATGGAAAGATAGCAAGGGTGAAATTGTCGAATTCAACAAAACTGAATTCAATATATATTTTAGATATTTGCCTCAATACTATCATCTTGAAGTAAAATTTTCTGCATCTAAAGTAATGAATGCTACAAATGCAATTCCATTTGATTTCAATGATAGAAATCTATTAATTCAATATTTAAATGTTTTCATTAATATAGTTTTACCTGAAGAAGTCATTATTCCTAATTTCGAAAAATGGACAGTGAGTGAATTACACCCTTTTATTGACTACAAATGTAGAGATGAATTAACTGCAATAACATATCAAAAATGCATTTCAAAATTAAAATTTTCAAGATATAAAAACACTGTACTTTTTATGACTCTATTGGAATTTATAATTTTATTGAAAAAGTTATCGAAATAATTATAATCGAAATAATTATAAAAGAATTATCATTTGCCATAAATTTGCCTTTTAGTAATGTTTGGTATTTATTTGCTTTTAAAATAACTTATAATCATATACCAGACCCATTTTATTATGAAGAAGGTGGATAAAGTTGCAGTATATATATCATGTGTAAAATTAATTAGTATTTTATAGTTATTATTTAAGTCTAACCAACTTAAATAATACTACTTAAGTAATAAAAGGCCTTATTACAGTAATTTTTTACCTAAATAAAACAAACTAAAAAGGTCATCATGCATCTTTAAAAAAGATGATGATGGCCTATTTGTGCTATAAATCATTATTCTACTCCAAGGGCTTTAAATACCGCATCTTCAGGACTTTGGTAAAATGCTATCTGGAATTTAGCAAAAAGTTCTGGTGGTACAGTACTAATATCTGATGCTGACGCCATAGGAAGCAATATTTTTTTAGCCCCAGCATCAAAACAAACTTGTAATGTACTAGCGAGTTCTTCAACTTTATTTATTGTTCCACCAATACTCATAGAACCTAATATAACCATCTGACTTTGCACAGGTTTTCGTAATGCTCCTGAACACAATGCAATAAATGCTGCTAAAGATAATTCAGATGTTATTCCTATTCCTTGCAAATCTTGAATATGCATTAAAAAATCATTATTTTGTACCGAAATCGTTCCACTAATATTCTTTTTGTTTGCTTTAAAATAATTAAAAGCAATATTAATACTTTCTTTAGCATCTCTATTTGAGCCAAGTCCAGTTCTCTCAAATTTCCCTGAACCTGCTACTACTTCAGTTTCAATTTTATAAACTCCTATCATACCAGAATGACTATGTCCAACTGTATATACATGTCCAGGTTTGCCTATTCCTTCTGGAATTAATTTACCTCCACCTTGCTCTGGTACAGTTACAAATTCTTCATTAAAACTTTCTTTGTCTATATAAGAAAAATGAACATCATAAAACTCCATACCACCAATTTTCTTCAATTGCTCTTTTACCCTTCTTCTTCCAACTAAAGCGTATCTTAGAATTTCCTCTATATCTTCTTTTTTAAATTCTCCATTAGGATATATGAGTTTTACAAGTCCAGAAACTGTTTTTCTAACTGCTATAACATCTCTTTGGTTTAAATTATTTCCTAATTTAAAGTATTTATCAAAAGCATTTGTATAGGATCTTTTTCTCATTTCCCTAAAAAACTCTGCTAAATAATCTGTAATAAACCCATACTCATCTGTAAAATATTCTGGCCTAAATTTAGGAATCTCCCATCCTGGTATATAATAATGCATCCTATCAAAAAAAGCCGTATCATATGCCATTGCTTCAGGGAAAGGATCAAATAAATGTGATGTTTTTAATAATACATCGACGCTTTGATTTATATTCCCTACAAAAACCATTGATGCAGAAGCATTCTTTTCTTCCTTTCCTCGTGCAAATGAGCCTGAAGCCATGTAGTCTTTCATTATTTGAATTCCATCTTTGTCTTTAAAAGTTATACCTGCTACTTCATCAAATGCTACTACGTCCCATAAACCAACAAGTCCTATTTTTCTTCTCGCCATATTATAGAAAAGATTAGCAACTGTAGTTTGTCCACCTGATATCAATATAGAATTAGGAGAAATTTCCTTATAAATATGCGATTTTCCTGTTCCCCTTGGACCTAATTCACAAAGATTATAATTATTTTCAACTAAAGGTATCATACGACATAACAAATGCCATTTGACATTTTCTTTTAATTGTGTTGGCTCCATTCCAATAGATCTTAGTAATACATCAATCCATTCATCTTTTGTAAAATATCTCCTACCATTAAATATTTCTTCAATATCCATATTAGGCATTTGAATTGGAGTTAGTTTTGATATATTAAAAGGACTTACTCCTTTTATTTCTTCATCATAATAATAACTCATTTTTAAAATACACCAAATTCCACCTGATAGTAATTTTTCATACTCTTTCACATAATGAGGTGCTATCTCTACTCCTTTAAGTCCTAAATTAGAAAACTCTGCTTCATATATATCTTTCTTTTCATTAAGTTTTACTGTAACTTTGTCTATTACCGTATACTGCCCTAATTCTCTAATTTTCGATTTGACTTTTTCTGCTTCATCAGGTCGAACAAAATTGTCAGCAAGAATCTTTTTAACTCTTTCCACACCCTCATTTATGCTATCTTCATCATCAGTAGCACAATACATTCCTAACAAGTATTCGAGTACATAAACAGGCACATTGGCTCCTTCTTTAATCTTTTTAGTTAAATCCTTTCTTACTACTCTACCTGCAAAGTATCTATTTAATTTTTCATTAAGGTTTAATGTTTTATCAGAACTTTCCATGTTCTTCACCTACTTTTTTAATATACTAAAAGTCAAAATCGTTTATAATTGCTAAGTCAATAATAAATGGTATCTTTTCATAGATTTTATCTACTGTTTCATCCTCATCTTCTAGTATTAAATAATATTTCTTAGATTTATCATAAGGCTGGTCTTTTAGTGTAAATTTCTCTCTAAATGTACGATCTTCTGGTTTAGATGATCTACTATCAGCAATAATAATATTCTCATTTGAAATTCTATTCCCTTCTTCATCTACAAAATATAATTTTAACCTTATAGGTATCTTTTTATCTTCCACCTTTTCTGTTTGGAAAAACTCCAAATATGTGATTCTATTAGTAATTTTTCTTGAAATATTGGTTAGTTTCACTTCTACCTTTTTAGATTTAAATTCATTCTTGCGTATATTTTTAAATTTAATTACTGGTATAACTATTTCTTGCAAAGATGCTCCCCCATGAACATAATTTGCTCCTGCACCTTGTACTTTAAACCTTGTCACACCTTTTGGTACTATTGCTTTTAAAATAGTTTTATTCCCAAATATATAATTTAATGAAATTGATAATGTTCCTTCTATTTCAGGATTATCTTCTGTTAAAATAAATCTTCTACTTTTATCTAATGATTTTAAAGTAGTTTTCTGTATTTTATCAAATTCTTGTAATGTTGACCTTCTATATATAAATCCATGATCTGATGTTATATAAATATTAGTTGCACTAACATTATTTATTAGATTTCTTATAAGATTATTTAAATCGTCAAAAGTTTTCTCAACACTTTCAAAAACATCTCTTTCTGTTAAAGGTTTATCTCCTACAGCATCGATAACATTATGATAAATATAAATCAAATTTTTGCCTTCAAAGACTTTCTTATAATCTTTTCTCTTCATATCTTTCATGTCGTTGTACTGTATTGCTATAGCATTATCTGAATAATTGAGCAATATCTTTTTTCTATTTTCTGTACCTTGACTATTAATTCCATCTACTATGATTTCTGACTTGTCATTTATAATAATTTCTTTATGCGGAAGTAAACTTGCCATGCCAAGTTTAGTATACGAAGGAATAACCCCTTGCATAAAAGTTATTTCAGCCTTACCCCTTCTTTGTACATTTAGAATATCACTAAATTCTTTAGCAGCCTCATATCTTAAAGCATCAGAAACAATTACAAATACTCTTTCATTATTTCTTACATGAGGTGCTATATAATTCTCATAAAAATCTATTTGTTGTGTAATACCATTAATTCTAATATCTTCTTTCAATTCATTTTCTATAATATCAGACCATTTAATAGATAATTCATTCAAATACCAATGTGTATAAGTATTTTCTATTAACTCTACCAATTTGCTAAATTTATCTTTGTTTTGAATTTTATCATACGAAATGTAAAATTTTCTGTAAAAATAATCAAATAAATAGTATTCTTTCACATAGTTTTCTATCATTTCATAGGCTGTCGAACCTCTTAATGTTTTTTGAAGTTCATTTTCTAATCTTAAAATCTCCATAGCATAATATATTGCTTCATACTCATACTTATATTTGTTAAACCAATGACTTGTCCTTCTACTATTTATAATTTTTCTATATCTCTCATACTCACCAATTTTTTCTACTAAATTATTTATTAATTTCAATATTATTTCTTCATCAAATGCTCTAAAAGTATCACAATTAATATAATTTTCTATATTCCACCTTGATAAATATTTTCTTAAATTAATTTTCTTTTCAATTCTATCAGCAAGAATATCGTAAATTTCACTATCAACTGAATGATTTATAAAATGACTTAAAAACACTATTGCATCAGACTGCTTATTTGATATAAACTTTTCCCATGTATCAGGTAATTTTTCTTCAAGATTATAACTTAAATGAGTAATAGTAAACATAATCATAAGATGTTCAAGATTCTTATCTTCTAAATGGTATCCATACTTTTTCTCTACTAATTTCCAAAATTCATCTATATCTCCAAATCTTTTTATATCCTGTAAATATTTATTTTCGTCCTTAATTTCTTCTTTTAGTATAGTTCTCAATGCTAATTCGAAATCTGCCACTGATAATTTGCATATAGCAGACAAAACTGCTATATGCACTTTTTCTTCAGTAAAGTTTTCTATTTTATATGATGCAAATCTTTTATATCTTTCCTTATTTCCAAAAAACTTTAAATACTTTTTAAATGTATTTCTTAAACTATCATCTTTAACCCCTAAATCTTTCATTATTACAGTTGCTTTATCAGTAGAAAATTCACTGCTGTATTTTAAAATATCTAAAAGATAATTTTCTTTAGCAGAAGGTTTTGGAGCAGAAGAATATATTAAATAATTTGAATTTGTATCTACTTTTTCTAATAAATATTTTATATAAAAACTATTATTATCTCTTAACTTTAATATTTTTGCATTTTTTAATTCTAATTCATCTATGTCTTTTACAAATTCACCATCTGAATCATACCAAAAAATTATATGTCTATTTTTGCCATCTGAAGGTTCTTGATCAAAATTTTGTTCTAATATGTTCTTTATTTCTTTTAGATTCATAATTTAAACACCTCGAAACTCATTTTAATATTTATTAGCCATATCTATTGCCCAACTATAAATTTCTTATCCCATAACCTGCCTTAAATTTCTATCTTAAATCTTAGCTAATAAATTTGCTTTTAGTGGCTTCTTCCCTTCACCTTGAGGTATTTCTATACCTTGAAACTTTGCATAATTTACTTTTACCCCATCATCTAAATCTATTTCAATCCTTTTATTTGCAATATAAGCAATGACTTGGTCATAAGCCATACACTCTATTATTTGTTTGTTAATTTTCTCTTTTTTTCTTCTAGCAGCAGTTTTTTCTTTTGTTGATATATCAGATTCAATCAAAATATCTAATCTTTTAACTTCTGCTTCATATTTCTTTTGAAGTTTATGAAGATAATCTGTTCTAACTCTCGCTACTGTTGAAGAATCATATCTATGCATATATATAAGAGCCTTAAATCCATTTTCTTTTCCACTATCAAATAGCCAATAAATAGGTCTTTTCTTATATGTTTTTACATGGTCTTTATAAAAATCTTTTAAGAAATATCTTCTTATAGTCTGTCTTGAAGTTTCATTTGTTTTCTTTCCTAAAGTCTCTGCAATATAATCAAGGTTTTTTTCTAATGTCTTCTCACCAAACGCTACTTTAACAAATTCTACAAATCTATTTACAATATCATCCTCAAAGTAATCATCATCTGTAATCGGTATAACATTGTCCATAGTCACATCTATAGATGACTTTTTCCATCCTTCTTTTGTATTAATCATAAGTTGTCCATTCTCAATTTTAAATTTATCTTTAAACTCTCCACCTGCATAAATTAATCCTTCTTCATCTAATGAATAACGACCAAACATACAGCCTACTGCATAGGATATGAATGATTTAATATCTCTTTCTCTATCGGCTTTTCTAATAGTAATATCTTTATCTTCTACTTCAGGTGTTAGTTCGTCTTGTAATCCGTAGATTTCAATGAATATTCTATTTAGTTCTTCTTCATTTGCCTTTAATTGATTAAACTGTCTTTCTGTAAATTCTGACCAGTTATTAAAGGCTTCTTCTATTGTATTCACGCCATTTTTGTATTCTAGTAAAGGATGTTGCTTGAAATCCCATGAGGTTTCAAATGAGTCCCAATCTTGTTTTGATATATCTATACATTTTTTTGCGATAGAAATAATTTTTTCTTTAACTTTAGGGTCTTTAGGAAACTTAATTGGAAAGTTTTTAATGTTTCCTGGCTTAAAATCCATTGTAGGTGCAAGAACCTGCATAACTAAGTCCCCAATTTTTGAGTTTAGTGCTGATAAAACATAATATAAATCATCCATATTTTTAAAGTAGCATCCCGGACCTTTATTGTTATATAGGACATTGTTACCTAAATATCTCATTGAAATTTTATGGGTTGATATATATGTCCATGTAATTGCAGGGTTGAAAAACAGTTCTTTGTTTGATATAGTCGCCTTCTTATATTCCGACACTTTTTTTCCGTTATTTTCCCAATCTATTACAAAATCAATATTTCCATACCATTTTCTAAAAGGTCCTCCCTTAGCCATTGGATACCATTTGTATTTATTACAAATATCATCTACTTCTAAGTTCGCCATTTTATTAAAATTTACTTCATGCCATAACCTCAAAAATAAATCATTATTGCCAGTTTTAATCCCTTCAACTGGGTCGGCAATTTTCCCTAGTTTTGGCTGTTTCATAAATATCTCAATCAAAGAATTATTTATCCAATATGCAATAGGTGTTCCAGGTATCATATTGAAATTTTGTGACGAAACACTATATAAATCTTTGCTATCATGTTTTTTTATCGTTTCGACTGCTTTGATTTCTTTTTCTTTTGAATTATTGTAATTGATTAATCTTATGTAATTTCCCTTATAGCCATTTCTCTTTATTTTTCTTAACACATATGTAGTAGATTGTACTACTTCTCCTCCTATTTCTTCAAACGCACGAGGACCCAGATGTAACATGTTATAAATTTCTCTTTTATCAATTATTTCTTTTCTTAATTGCTCAAAATTTGCCAAAAACATCCAAGAATGTTGATTAATCATAGCATAGAATCCATTATTCTTTAAATAATTATTATCTAACTCCATAAATACTGCAAACAAGTCATTTTTTGATTTTGGAAATTTTCTATCAATATATACCGTTAACTTATCATCCATACCTTTTCTGCCCATATACGGTGGATTAGTACAAACAACATCATATTTCTCACTCATTATCCTCGCTTGTTTAACAAGTGGAGGCAACTTTTCTAAAATAACTTCTTTATATTGAAATTCAAATAAATCTACTGCTTCACTATCTCTAATTTCTTCCAATCTTCTCTCAATAGCATCAAAATCTATTTTTTTAACTTCTAGTATTGAACCATATTCCTTTGCATCTTCAAATACTTTTATAAGGTACTCAATATCTTCTTTTAGTTTTTTTCTCTCTTCATCTTGAATATCTCCCAAAATATAATCCCAAAATGAATTGTCAATTCTCAATTTTCCATTCTCAATTAAACCATTACTTTCTTGAATAGAACAAACATTTAACTGTATAGGTCTTCTAAATATCCTTCTATTCTTACTTCTAGCCTTCATCATAAGGGCAAAAGTCGCTAGTTGTCCTGCTCTATCATCTATGTCAAGCCCATAAAGATTTTTCTCTAATATAAGTCTTGGTATTTCTCTTTCTGAGTATCCTGCTTTTAAATAAATATCATATAGTACATCAAATGCATATACCAAAATATGTCCACTACCCATTGCAGGGTCTAATATTTTAATATCTTCTGGACTCAAATTTGGATTCTTTAATTCTTCTAATTTTTTCTGTACTTCGGGTTCCTGCTCTGCTTCTTCTAAATAATATTTCCACTTTGACTTTAATTCTTCATCAGGATGAGATTCTAACCAAAGTCTGCCTAAAGAATTCTCCACCATATATTTTACTATCCATTTAGGTGTAAATAATTGAGTTGCAGCAGGTATGTTTTCTTTTGTAATTTTTTTATTTTTCTTTAGTCCTGCAAACACTTCATCTTTCTTTTCGGATATATAATATTGATAAAGCCACCCTATTATCTCTACTTGATCTTTATAATCTTCTTCATCAATCGACTCAACTAAATCCCTTATTACAGAACCTTCTGCCAATAAATTATCTGGAAGCAATAATTCTGTATAATCTGCTATCTTTTCAAATACTGTTGGCATAATTTTGCCTAACTGATTGCACTGTTTTACAAGTAAATATTTATATAAATCTTCTATCTCATTATTTTCTTGAAGTCTATATACGATTTCTCTGTTTAAATCTAATTCTTCTACAAAGTTTAATGCTTCTTTAATAATATCTGGTTCTTTTTTATTCTTATCAACAGAAGAAAGAACTCTAACCCCTATTGGTAGATAATCATTTACCTCCATAAATCTAAGAGCAATAAATCTATTGAACCAAGCATATGCTACTTCCTCAATAACTTGCTCAAAACCTTTTTCTTTAATCTTTTCTATCAATCTTTCTCTCTGCTTAATTTCGTACTCCTTATATATTCTACTGTTTTCTCTACCTTTTATTTTAAATCCACCTTCAAATTTTTCTATATCCATCACTTCTTCTTTGGTTATACCCAACTCATAAGCCTTTTGAGTTATATCTTCTATTAGTTTTTTTCTTGCTCTTACAGCAAAACTCTTTATTGCACTTTTGTTCATGGTCATATCCCCCTATAGTCTAAATCAATTTAAGTATTGTGTTTTCTTTTAATTCGCTTTCTAATTTTCTTCTAATGTCATCTAAAAGTTTCTCTATATCTTCTTTTGTTTCAATAGTTGTTACACAATGAAGAATATTCGCTAAACTGATATTTACAACTTTTTTTGTTCTATATCCTTCTTTAGGTTCATCGTTTACAATTTCAGGTCCATATTCTTCAAGTTTTGGTTTTCTCTTTTCCTTTTCTTTTTCTATTTCATTAAAACATTTAATTTTAAGTCTATCAGATTCTTCTTTCATAGCAATGGCTTCATAGAAATTATTAGCAGAATCTAATCGGTTTAACAAATCGTCAAATTGAGATTTGAACTTAGAACTTAAATCATCTTTAAAATCATATAGTTCAAGTTCTTTCATTACCTTTTCATAATCATTTACTATTACCTCTCTCACAGGCTCACATTCTTTTTCTAATAATTCGGTAAATCTTCCAACAAATTCATCTATAAGGTTTGGTAGTTTTTGAATTTGTGAGTAAGGTCTTTCTGATTTAATAATTTTTTCAATTTCACTTATTATCTTTATTGCTTCTTCATCTACAACATAAGTCTTATTTTTCTCATATATTTCTAATTTTTCAACTGCTTTATCAAATACTTCTTTCTGATTTTTAAAGAATTTCTTAACATCATAAACATCTTCTTCATAATCTAATAAATCATCTTTTAATTCATATACTCTTTCAAAGAATTCTTTTGCATCTTTTATCTTAATAATTTCTTCAAATAAACTTTTTCCTTTTTCCAATATTTCTTTTCCTGGATATCTAGTACCATCTCTATACTCAGATAATAATTTCATAATATTATCAGGACTTTTATAAAGTTCATTATCGCAAAGTTCTTTAAATCTATTCATTAATCCATCTTCATCCGAAGGCATTGCTGTATGATTAAATAATTCTTTAGCAAGATATTTTACATTAGAAATATATTTTGCAGGTGTCTTTGTTCTCTTTTTAATAATTAATCTATCTAAGTAATCTCTTTTTGTTATATACTTGATTAAGTCTTTATCTGAAGTGTTAAGATATTCACTACCAAGTTGTAATTTTATTTCTTGTGATTTAAACAATTTTAATACAATTCCTCTTATATCATCTTCTCTCCAGCCATAAGGTGCTTTTGAAAACAAATCGATTAGCGTCTTTAATGTAATTGGTATATTTCTCTCAGTATTTCTTTCTATATAACTATTTATTTCTTCTATGGCCAATTTATTTGGTATATCATCAGTTAACTTAATCTGCATATTATCTTCTAATAAAATATCATGTAGATCTTTAGTCCCCTCTACAAATTTAGTTATATAATTTAATTTACTATACATGTTGTCTATTAGATATTTAAAACCTTCATTAATTCTTTCAATAGGATGCTTTGGTTTAATATTTAACTTCTGTGAATTCGCATATATATCTGCATTTTTTAATGCTTCTATCAATAATGTTGTTACTCTTTTTTTCCTTTCTGTTATTTCTCTTGATTTTCTAATTTTTATTTCTTCAATTTCAGGAATAGATTTTGTTCCACCTTTTCTTTGTAGATATGTTTGAATTCTTAGGATCTGATCTATTTCTTCTAAAAAAGATGTATCTGCTGGCAGTTTAACTATTAAATTATTCTCTCTTGCTGACATCATTCTTAATTCATTCTCTGTAAGTTCAACTCCAGTATCATAATATGGAGTGATAATTTTTAGCCCTATTTCACTTTTCTGAGGTGATAAAAATCTATCATCAATGATTTTGTTGAAATCAAAATAATATCTCGCATTATATCTATATTTTTTCTCGTCATATATACCATTAAATATTTCTTCTCCTGCTTTTAAAATTATCTCTCCCACGTCTACAGGAATATGTTGAATCTCTTTATTTACATCTTGTTCAGCATGAGTGAGAAATATATATTCATCTCCATTCTTCTGAATTAAAGTTTCTTTTAATAGCCTTTTTAAAGAACCCTCTATCTGTTTTTTAAGTTCAATTTTATCATCATCTATATGTTTAACCATCAAGGTTGCAATATTTTCAATGTTTGAAGGTATCTCTTTTACATATTTAATTAAAAACAAGACTTTCAAAACCTCTACATCCTGTTCAGTTAAATTATCATTATCTTGAGCATGTAAGATTACTGTACGAATATTAGAATCTAAAAATGCCTCTATTGTTTCATAAAATGCCGAAAAAGGAATAAGTACGCCTTCTTCACAATCTGCATGTGCAATGGCTGCTTCTTGAAAAGCACTTAGTAAAGACCTCTCTCCTTCTGATAAATGCTTTCCACTAGCACCATGAAGCCTTATACCAGTAAATACAGATTGAAGCAAATTAAACTGATATGGTATAAAAGGATATACCTCTATAAAATCATCTACTGATTTATATGTTTTCATTTCTGCTGTGTCTGCTGAAAATGTTATAAGATTTTTTATTATCGCTTCCTTCTCTGCATATAAAAGTTTCAATGTCTCTTTTGCAGTATCATTCTTAAGTAGTATACGCTTTTTTATTACTTCATCTACATTAGCACTAGATAGATTAATTCTTGTATTAAATCTTCCTTGTATTTTTGAAAAGTCATTTCCTTTTACCTTTGTTATCGAATCAATATCCTGCTGTGATGTTACTATTACCCATGCCCTTCCACCACACTGCGTTCCTAAATCTTCAACTACTGTTTGAAGATTTAGCATAAGTTTAGCATCATCACCTATATATTGACCAATTTCATCAACTAAAAATATTACATGATGGTTTCCACCCTTTGATTCAATGTATTCTCTTACCCTACTAGCAAACTTTTCAACACTTAAAGAGTAGTTTTCTTCTGCTCTATTAAACCAATTTCTTGCTGCTTCAATACTCATTTTCGTTGTTGCTGCTAAGGCTTCTACTATATTATCTTCTTCAAAGTAAAAATCTTCTCTGGCTTCTTCCCATGTGTTTCCTGAAAGTTCTTTGAATTTTGCTTTAAAGGCTTCATATGTACCATCCTTTACCATCTGTCTTTCTAAGTCTGCAACCCATGGTATTGAGCCACAAAATCCCTGCATTTCGTTAAAAACTTTATTGAATACTTTTACAACAGCATCTTTATTTGCTTTAGAATCAGAATCTGACTTAGAATCTATATTAAATAAAATAATATCAGCACTAACATCTCCTGCTATTTTCATATCTGCTAAAACTAAAGGATCCTTAATCTTATCCTCAAAAAAACTTACAGCTTTCTTGCCATTAACCTCCTTATTTTCTAGTAAATAAGATAAAATCTTTAGGAAGTGTGATTTACCACTTCCAAAGAAACCACTAATCCAAACTCCCATTTTATCTGTGTAATTATTAATACTTTTTTTATAGGCTTCAAAGAAATCACTAAAATGTTTTAAAAGTTCTCTAGTAACTACATATTCTTCTAATTCCTGATACACATTTGTATCATCTTCTTGCCCAATTTTAATAACTCCTTTTATATCCCTCTCAATGTCTTTGTAAAACATTTTTCTAAGTTGCATTCTTTATCCCCCCTGATATTTATCTTTCAATTAATTTAAATGCTCTATAATAGTTATCATCTTTAATCTCATTAAATAATTGCAATTCTAAACCATCATAAGTTCCCGGAAAAAACATAACAAGTGGAACTTCATCTATAACTGAATGTAATGTATTTAAAACTGTATGTGATCTTATAATAGGCCAAGCCTTTCCAACTCCAGTTAAAAATACAATGTCATTTTTGCTAACTCTTTTTCTTATATAATCAACCACTAAATCATTTTTTTGTGTTAATCTAAGTGTTTTTTTTATAGCATTGATTATGTATTCAGTTCCTTTCTTTTTTTCCATATCAAAAACTTTATCTAAATAACCTTTACTTTCTAATATTTCTAATATAATTTCATATAAATCAAATTCCTTTATTTGAATTTCAGAATCGTCATTATTAATTTTCTGTTTTAAAAACTCTATATGCTCTCTTACAATTATTTCATCTTTAGGATCATAATCGAATATATAATATCCAATTTCATTTCCTAATCCTTTATTCTCTCTAAACCTTTTTTCTAATAATTTTGGTAAAATCTGATCTAATCTTTCATAAATTGTTCTCATCTATATCTCTCCTATCATAGCCTCTAAATAAATTTGATCACCTTTTTCTTTTAAATAATCTATTATTTCTTTTTCCATTATTGGTGGTGTTATTTCTATATCTTTTTTATGTTTTTTAATAAATCCTGCTTCATTTAAAATTCTTTTATAAACTTGTTTTAATTTATAAAAAGTATAATCTTCCCATGACGCTATTTGTTCACTTTGCTCTGCCTTCCTTTGAAAAAAGATACTAAAATCTTTATCTGTTATAATAAAATCTTTTAATAAATATTTCTCTCTATATACTTCAATCATAAAATCAAAGAATAATCTATCAGTCTTTAATATGCTGTATAATGCCAACTGCTTACTAGTTTCTAAATTACCATTGACAATTTTATCCAATAAAAACTCATCTAAAACTTCAAGTCTTTTTAGTATCTTTGAAGCAATTTCTTTTTTTCGACTCTCTGTATTAACTAAAAATATATTATCCTCAATGGCTTTTCTTTTTATATCAATATCATTAAATCCTTGTAATTTAAGAGTTGCAGCCTTTTTAAGTTCTAAATATAAAAAAGGCATTGATTTTAATGTAGATGTATATTTTAACATTTTTATATAAATTCACCTCTTTTTCTGGTCCACTTTACACTTTAATATTAATTATATCACTTATAATTATTTATTGCATCAAAATTATTTCCTATGATTTCTAAATAAGCTTAAATAATACCTAATTATATAATAAAATCCTTTAATTATTATTATTGTAAATAAAAGAATTTTCAATAAAACCAATTAGCATTCTTAAATGAACTCGGTTTGCATGTTTACTCGTATTGTACAGAACTAAAAAAACACTACCCTTAAAGGTAGTGTTTTGCTAAATGTAAACGAGTAAGTCTATAAGCCGAGTTCTGTATTCCAAAAATAATATAATTTAAAATACTTTATCGTACCACACTTTATTATTATACTTTATAAACTGTTGAAAAATCAATACTTTTATAATTTAATATAACATAGTTTATTTTTTGATATCATATTCATTGGTGGCAAATCGGTAGCAAAAAGGTTGCAAATATAAAATTGCCACCCATTTTATTAGTCATCTATTTAATTCATCCCTAACTCTTTCAATGCATTTTCTGTTAATGTCATAGTTCTGTTTATGTTAATCTAAAAGTAGTCCACGGTATTAATTGAAAAATCCACCACAATAAAATATACTACCCCTATACAAAAGTATAGGGGGCTAGTGGAGGATGATAAGTTTGAAACAAAAAGCAGAAATCTTACTAAAATATTTTAGAGAGGGTGAATCACAGAGAGGAATAAGTAGAACTATTTCAAGAAAAACAGTAAGAATTGAAGAGAAGTTACAAAAATTAGGTAGTGAAAGTGATGAAAACAAGATTCTTTTACTAATTGAAGAGATAGTATCAAAGCCTAAATATGACACATCAAAGAGAAAAAAAGTTAAGCTAACAGACGAAGTTATTGAAATAATAGATAAGTGTCCTGAGGAAAATGAAAAGAAGAAACTTTCAGGCAAATCAAAGCAAATAATGAAGAAGATAGATATTCATGAGTATATAATAGAAAAAGGCTATGATATAAGTTATACAACAGTTTGTAACTATATTAGAGAGAAAGGAGAGATTAAAGAAGCTTTTATCAGACAGGAATATATGTTAGGAGAGACACTAGAATTTGATTGGGATGAGGTTAAGCTAAACATTGATGGAAAAGATACAGTACTTAACATAGGACTATTTACAACAGCTAAAGGGTTATATCACTATGTAAGACTCTATAGGAATAAAAAGATGGAAAATTTTCTAGATATACATGTTAAAGCTTTTGAAAACATATGAGGGACACACAAAGAAATTATCTATGACAATATGAAACAAGCAGTAAAAAAATTTGTAGGACCAAAAGAAAAAAAGCGAGAGAAGATTTAATTAAACTTTCATTATACTATGGGGTTTAGACATAGATTTTGTAATGCTAGAAGTGGTAATGAAAAAGGGTACGTAGAAAGGGGAGTTGAATATATAAGAAGGAAAGTTTTTTCAAGGGAAGAAGCCTTCGGCTCAATTGAAGAAGCAAATAAATATTTACAAGAAAGACTAATTAAAGAAAAAAGGGTTAAAGTCAGTATTAGAAGCAATAAAAGAATTATCACAGATAAAAAGAAGTATTGTCAATACAGACAATATCAAAAACATTATTCTAAATAGACCTCCTAGTAATGAAGAAAATTTTTTAGGTAAAAACAACGAAATTGAAAAAGTTTCTGTTGATTTAATAAAGAAAATTAATAATATTTTTAATATGAACTCCGAAGGAGGTCTAATAAATTGAGAAATGGGTTATTAAGTGAAATCAAAGAATACATTAAAGAACCTAAAATACCGGGAATTAATCAATCTCCATACGATGTAAGAAAAGAGAATGGTAAGAAGAATAGAATAAAGAATGCTAATTTCCATACAAAAAATATCTAGAAGATTTAAAAACTGAATATTTACCTAAAGAAGCCAAGAAACGCCTAAAAGAACTTAAAACTTTAAAATTTATCGAGGAAGGAAAAAATATCATATTTGTCGGAAATCCAGGGATAGGTAAAATACATATTTCAATAGGGCTTGGTATTGAGGCTTATAATGTTGGATACAAAGTATTTTTTACAACAGTCCCACTTCTTATTAACGAACTTAAGGAGTCGCGTAGTGAAAAGAGATTGCGTTCTTTTGATAGATGGGATGAAGTTTTTAAAGATTGTGTATTAACAGCCGCTTTAATAGATAGACTTACTCATAAATCATATGTCATTAATATGAATAGAGATTCTTACAGAATGAAAGAAACTATGGAGTGGTATTGATGGTATACTTTTCGATTAAAATTTAGGGGAATTTTCAGTTGACAAATACAAATTCAATATTTGTATAAGTAGCTCTGCTAATTCCTACTAATTATGCAACTTTTTCGTGTGTTAACCCCTTTTCCAACCTTATTCTTCTTAATTTATTCCTCATAGCATCACCTCCTGTTAAGTGTCATTTAGCAACGTCCTTGATTACATTATAGCGTCAATTAGACACATCATCAAGAATAATTTTATATTTTTTATTTATTTTGTTCATTTTAGACACCAATGTTTATTTGAGACACTTTTTAAATTAAAATATATTGTAAGGGAGGTTACTAAAAATGACTTTTGCTGAAAGATTAAAATTATTAAGAGAAGAAAAAGGATTAACGCAACAAGACATTGCTAATATATTAGATGTTGGTAGAGCTACTATTGCTGGATATGAAACTAAGGGTAAACAACCAGACTATGAAAAACTGAAAAAACTTGCCGATTTCTTTAATGTTTCAATAGACTACCTCCTAGGTCGTACAGATATCCGCAATCCAGAAAAAGAGCTTACTCCTGAAGAAAAATACCCAAAAGTAACTGATGTGGAAGAAGCTATGAAAATTATACTAGAGCAACCTGGTCTTATGCTGAACGGTGAACTTCTTACTGACGAAGATAAACTTATTTTGGCTAACTCAATTCAGATAGGATTAAGACTTGCCGAAGAACGTAGACGTGAGCGTCAAAAGCAAAAGAAAGATAAAAAGGATTAAATTAAATAGAAAGGACGTTTGATATGGAAAAAACTTTAAATCTTATACTTAAAAAATTGGATTCAATTGATAGTGAAATTAAAACTATCAATAATCGTCTTAATAACCTTGAAGAAGGGCAAAAAAACCTTGAAAAAAGACAATTGAATTTAGAAGAAGGACAAAAACAAATCAACGAACGTCTTTATAAACTCGAACAAAATCAAGTAAAACTTGAAAATAAAATAGATTCAATTAAAGATTTTCTAATTCAAGTAGAATCTAAAAATGCTGAAAGACATTTAGAAATTATTAGCAAGATTAATACTTTAGAAAAAAACTTAACAGTTATTGAAGCTGTATCTGGTAAGAACATGACAGATATTGCTATACTTAAGTCTATAAAAATAAGAAAATAAGTAGAAAAAAAGGAGTTTTTGATATGGAAAACAAAGTATATGAATTATTAGAAAAAATGTATGTTGAAATGAATGAAAAATTTTCAAATCTGGAAAATGAAATTAAAACTATTAAATCCGACATAAAAGACTTAAAAGAAGGACAAATAAAACTCGAATCTGATATAAAGGAACTAAAACAAGGTCAAGAATTAATAAAAGACCATATCGACCAATTAGAATCTAAAAACGCTAATAGACATATTGAAACATTTTCTAAACTTAATAATATTGAAAAAGATATAAAGTTTATAAAATACAAGCTGCATTAAACAAAAGAAGATGTGTTCGATATTAAAGACCATTTAAAAATTATAAAATAAAGAATAAATCCAGAAGGGACGTTTGATATGGAAAAAACTTTAAATCTTATACTTAAAAAATTGGATTCAATTGATAGTGAAATTAAAACTATCAATAATCGTCTTAATAACCTTGAAGAAGGGCAAAAGAAACTAGAAAAAGTACAACAACAAATTAGAAATGAATTAAAATATATCTGGGATGATATCAAACGCCTTGATAGCAGATTAACTAAATAAGAACAAGAAACATATATATTAAAAAGACTTAAATAAAAATTCAAAAAACCTTCAAATCACTAGTAAGCAATGGGAACAAGGGGGATTATTATTGGTTAAACAAATAGTACTAGGACTTATAGAGCTATATGATACTAAAGACCCTTTTGAACTTTGTGATTGTTTAGATATTATTGTTACTAAACACCCTATGGGCAATAAGATACATGGTTTCTTTCAAAAAACTAATGATGGAATAGAAATACTGCATATAAATAGTGAACTAGATTATCATATGCAGAAATATATATGTGCACATGAGCTTGGACATGCTATACTTCAACCAGAATTATCCATCGGTTTCTTTATTGAACATCCTCTTCAAATAAAAACAAAGGCTGAAATTCAAGCTGACAAATTCGCTGCAGAACTACTAGTTCCAGATAATATCCTTGAAAAATATCCTGATTTTACTCTCGAACAAGTTGCTGCAGCTGAAAATATTCCTTTAGAACTGCTAAAACTCAAATTCAATATAAAGATTTGAGTATTTTTTAAAACTTTTTAACCGAACATAAGTTTGACATTTTTCGACAATAATCAACATTTTATAAGGAGGTGATTTGGTGGAAATTACAGCTCTAGGATTTTGACATGTAAGATTTGTATAATTACAGGTATTAATTATTGAAAGTGAGGAGGCACATTATAAATGAAAAAACTTTTATCTTTTTTATTAATTTTAACATTATCAATAACTATGAGTGCATGTTCAGGTCCTAAACCTGAAAATACAGTAAAGTCTTTTTTAGATTCATATAAGAATGGTAATATAACTGAAGCTATAAAATATGTAGAAGGTAATGAAGATTTTAATATTGAAAAAATAAAAAAAGATTTTGAAGCAAATCAAAACGATAAAACTACCCAAGCTTTTCTAAAAGCCTTTAGTAAACTCGAATATAAAATAATAAATTCTAAAGTAGAGAATAACACTGCTGTTGTTGAAACTGAAATAACTGTACCGAATTTAGGTAAAGTAATAGCTGAATTAATGAAAGAAGCTTTTACATTAGCTTTATCTTCTGCTTTCAGTGATAATAATAATCAAAGTGATATGGATTCAATGATGGAAACTATGCTTTTTGATAAAATAAATAGCGAAGATATTCCTATGGTTAAAAAGATTGTAAATATAAATCTTGTAAAACAGGATAATTCTTGGGTAATAAAAGCAAATGAAGAATTCATAAATGCAATTACTGGAAATCTATTAGAGATATCAAAAGTTTTTGGTGAATAATTTAATTTCAAAACTATTTTCAATTTGACTAATTATATCGACTTATATTCAAAATTAAGTATAATCTACATAACAAACTAATTGTTAGGAGGTTAAAAATATGTCAAAAGGATTTTTTGGCAACTTAATAAACGGTATTGCAGGTAACTTAAATCAAATGGATCCTAATACTGCAAAAGAACAATATGGTAAATTTTTAATAGATGATGAAGAAATTCAACAAGCTTTCACTTTAATTAGAGACGTAATTATATTTACTAACATTCGAATAATTATAATAGATAAACAAGGCACTACAGGAAAGAAAATGTCTGTTAAATCCATCTTCTTAATGAACATTGTTGATTGTGAGATGGAAACTGCTGGCGCCGGTATTGATGATAGTGAAATTACTATTACTTATTTAACAAATGTAAAGAGAAAATCAAACTATGAAAATACTAAAACACATAAATTTGAATTCCCAAAAAAAGCAAATATTGAAGGCTTATATAAATGGTTATTCTCTCTAGCATATAAAAATCGTTTAGAAATAAATGACATTGCATAAGAGAATAGGCATCTCACCTATTCTCTTTTCATTTTTATATTTAACGGTATAACTTTACCTTCTCTAGTTAAAGTACCTTTAGGTAAATTACATAATTTTTCTATTTCATCTACTTCATAAGTTAAATCACCAATTATTTCATAACTTGTTTTTATTCCATTATCCAACAGCAGCATCATTGCTTGTTTTAAAGCAGAAAGTTTTTCAGGAATTAGTACATCATCAAAAGGTTCTTTTTTCTCATTTTTCTATATGACATCTGCTTATTTAAGTATAAAATTTTATTGTCTGTAAAAATTCCTAATTCATCACAGCGATATATCATAGAAGCTATTGATACTTTCCAACGCTTTTTCAATGATATAAAGTGATCTATAGAAATTGAAGTAACTTCCTGAGCAAAACTATCTTCTGGTAGTAAAAATGCACCTACAAAATAATGTGCTTCTTTCTCAATTCTTTTTAAAACTTTAGGGTCTTTTAAATCTTCTTGGTCTACATGAGTATGAAGTAATAAATGCCCTAATTCATGAGCTATATCGAATCTAGAACGTACTGCTGAATCTTTATCTGATCCAAGAAATATAAATGGTCTACTACCTATCCATTGTGAAAAGGCATCGATTTTTTCATGACCAAGCTCTATTCTAGAAATAATAAAACCTTTTTTCTCTAATAATAAAGTTATGTTGCTAATAGGCCCTAATCCTAGTAATATTTTCTAAGTTTTAAAGCAATATTTCCTATTGCATTCTGCTTCTCTAGGTGTCTTATATTTATTGTTTAAGTGGCTAATAGTTGCAATTGAATTAGAAGTAATAAGCTCTATATGCTTATAGTTTCTCCTTTTATTTGGTAATATACGATACTTCAAAGGTAATTGGTTGTTATCAATCATTCTTTTAAATTCAAACTCTACTGCGACATTTCTAATGTATCCCGTTAAATTATCTGCTACGCTCCAATCTAATATTTCATTTTCACATTTTAATTGTGTCTCAGCAGAATATACTCTTTTTATAATTGGAACAAATTTTAACCTTACTAATAATGGATATTCTCTATTTAATAACTCTTTAGCATTTTCAAATTTCTTCATAAATTTCCTTCTTCTTTACAATATTTTACTGCAATTATTTTGCCATTTATATGTTCTTTAGTCAAGTTGTAGATATAAAAATGTTGTTTTGTCAAGTAAAGTTCTTTATCGTCAGTGAACAGTCTTTTTATACCTTTTTAAGCTTCAGATATAGCAAACAAGAAAAATTATAGAAAAATATAAAAAAGTATTATATAAAAAATAAATGATAGAACATATGTTTGTAGGCTGCGGATATATTTTTAAGTTTTTTGTGTATATCAAAAAATTTTTAGAGCAAAAGTGATAAAAGAAATATATAGAAAGGATGGTATTATGCAAGGTGGCGTAAGAAAAAGAGGTAAGAAGTGGTATTATTATTTTTCTATTACAGTTAACGGTAAAAGAAAGAAAATTGAATGTGTTGGAGGAAATGCAAAGAAAGAAGGTTTAGATGCTCTAAGAAAAGCATTAAATGAATACGAAATGGGATATATAGAGCCAAGTAAGATTACTGTATATTAGTATTTAACTAATTGGCTTGAAAATTACATTAAAGAAAACAGAAAAATTAACACATACAATCGATATAAAGGTATATTGGATAATAATATATTACCGAATATCGGAAGTATAAAATTAAAAGATTTAAAACCTATACACATTGAAACTATGATAAATACAGAGAAGAAAAAAGAATTAAGTGGATTAAGTTTACAAAATATTTATGGTGTATTAAATTCAGCCTTGAATAGAGCAGTTAAATTAAGGTTATTGAGTGATAACCCATGCAAATATGTAGATAGACCTAAAAGGGATAAATTTATTGCTAATGTGTTAACTGTAGAGGAATTTTATCAGATGCTAGACTCACTTGATATAAATAAGTATAATGACTATATTTTCTCATTAGCTTTGCAAATCGTGCTTGAACTAGGACTAAGGCGTGGTGAACTAGCAGGATTAGAATGGGAAAATGTAGATTTTGAAAATAATTTAATTACGATAAAAAACAATTTGGTGTATTCGCATGGTAAAACTTATCTCGTGGATCCTAAAACAGAAGAAAGCGAACGAACATTATATATTTCTGATAACTTAAAAAACCTTCTTAGAAATCACAAAAAAGTCCAAAACGAAAATAAATTACGCTATGGGCCACATCATATTAAGAATGTTTATAACGGAAAAGAATATGACTTTATAATGACTTGGGAAAACGGGAAGCATGTTCATCCACTCTATTATACTCAAAGATTTAATAGACTATTAAAACAATTAAATATAAATAGAAAAATTCGATTTCACGATCTAAGACATACTAAAGGCTACTGAAAAATTAACAAATTTACTGGGCGGTGGCAAAATGGTGGCAAAATTAAAATAACATCTGCTTTAAAGCAGATGTTATCAATAAACGAGTAAGTCTATAAGCCGAGTTCTGTATTAGACAGTCATCTATCTACGCCTATTGTTGCCAATAGGCTCTAGCGACCTACCAATCGGGACGGTGACGGGCCACCACCTTTTTATGTCCCTAGCTTGGTCTTGCTCCAGATGGGGTTTACAGAGCCAGCTAGTCGCCTAGCTGCTGGTGAGCTCTTACCTCACCTTTCCACCCTTACCTGCAAAAGCAGGCGGTATATTTCTGTTGCACTATCCTTAGGGTCGCCCCCACTGGGTATTACCCAGCATCCTGCCCTGTGGAGCTCGGACTTTCCTCATGCTAAACGCATGCGACTGTCTGACTTACTCGTTATTCTTTTTTTCATCGACAAAGAATACTATAACACAATAAATGCTTTTAGTCAAATGGTAATTATAGTTAACCTTTTATAGACTACTTCTTTTAATACTAATACTTTTCGTATCCATTGCTAAATTTGCTAACTCATCAGCTCTTTTATTTTTTTCTCTTCTAACATGATATATACTAAAACTATCAAACTGGCTAATCAAAGAGTTTGCCATTTCATAGAATGGTTTCATTCTTTCATTTTTAACTTTATATTCACCTTTTATTTGTTTAACTACTAATTCACTATCCATATAAAGTTCAATGTCTTTTATACCCATCTCATAAGATAGCTCCAAAGCTCTAACCAGAGCTTTATATTCAGCAACATTATTAGTCTGAACCCCAACATATTGGCTTAGCTCAAGCACTACATTGTTCGATTCGTCATATATAACGACTCCAATACCAGCTAAACCGGGATTACCTCTTGAACCACCATCTGTATGTATTACTGCCTTCTTCATTTTATTCCTCCTGCTTTTTATAATATAGAATCCTACCGCAATTATCACAATAAGTGATACTATTACTATGTTTTAAGCTTGATAATATTGACAGAGGAACAACCATGTAACAACCCGTACACTTATCTCCTTCTACCTCAACTACTGCCTTCCCTTTATTTTTTAATAATGTATTGAATTTTCTCAAACTGATTTCATCTATATCTGCTGATATTTTTTCGATTATCTCTTTTTCCTTTTTTATATCCGCTTCTACCTTTTGTATTAAGTTATCATTTTCAATAATTATTTGTTCTAAGTTTTTCTTTAATTCATCATAAGTCTTTTCAATTTCAACAATTTCACATTTAAGATTATCGACTTCATCCATTAATAATATTATTTCAGTTTCCAATTTTTCTATCTCTTCTTTAATTTTCTTACTTTCATTTTCCATATAAGTAAGTTGTTTTATATCATTTATCTTACCACTATATAATTTATCTTCAATTTCTTTAACTTCATATTTCAATTGATTAACTTTACTATTATACCTATTAATCTTCATATTGTTTACTTCTAGTCTTGTCTTTTTATTCTCCAAATCATATTCATATTGATGTATTTTTACCTTAAACTCTTCTATTTCATCTCTCTTGTTTAAATCCTTTAACTTTTTTTCTAATTTATTAAGCTCTAAATAATGTTTTTGTAACTGCCACAAAAGTTCTAATTGAATCATTAAATCCCCTCCTTACCCCCATTTATCAAAAAATTTCATAGGGGACACTATTAAAATTACTTATATATATATCTATACTGTTACCAACCTCATTTTGTATATATTCTTTCAAGTATGGTAATATTACTTTTTCAGTATCATAATGATTCGCATCTATTAAAGCCAAGCCTAAACTTATAGCTAATTGTGCTTCATGATATTTTATATCTCCTGTTACCAATACATCTGCTCCTTTTTTTGAAGCTATTTTAATAAACTCAGCACCACTCCCCCCACAGACAGCTACTTTTCTTACCTCCTTATTTACATCACCTATTACTTTGATAAACTTGCAATTAAGCTTTTCTTTAACATATTTTGCAAAACTACCTAGAGTAGTAACATCTTGTAAATCACCAATTCTACCATATCCATACTCAAAACCTTTATTATTTAAAAGGTATATATCATAAGCTACCTCTTCATAAGGATGTGCTTTTATCATATTTTCTACAACTGTATCTAAAATACTTTCTGGTACTATGGTTTCAATTCTTATTTCTTCTACTACTTCTACTTTCCCTTCAGTCCCTATAAAAGGATTTGTCCCCTCTCTAGGCATAAAAGTTCCAAACCCATTAATATTAAATGTACAATGACTATAATTTCCTATCCATCCACCTCCACTTTCAGTTATTGCATCCCTAACCTTTTCTACATGTGTTTTAGGAACAAATACGACTAACTTGTACAACTTTTCTTCATATAATTTGCTTAGTATATTTGTATTTCTTAACTGCAGTATGTCAGCTAAAATATCATTTACGCCACCTTTACATACATCTAAATTTGTGTGAGCACTATACACAGATATATCATGTTTAATAATATCATAAAGCATTTTCCCTTTAGTGTCATTCAAAGTAATTTTAGATATAGGATTAAATAAAATTGGATGATGAGATATTATCAAATCAACATTTTTATTTATAGCTTCTTGAACTACTTCTTCTGTAACATCTAATGTTAGCATAATGGTCTTTACATTCTTATTAATATCACCAATTTGAAACCCGCAGTTATCCCACTTATCGATTAGTTTATTAGGAGCTATTTTCTCCATTATGTCTAATATTTCTTTAACAATCAATGGATTTTAATACCTCCTTCAATTTCTCATATTTTCTCTTTATGATATTTAATTTTTCTCGTGCTTTTATTGATTCATTTATTTTAATCTTTTTCAGTATATCTTCAGTCTCTTTTAATTTTTTCTGAATAAATTCTTTTAATAACGGATCTTTATTCTCTATCAATTTTTTGCCTATCTCAAAGTATATCTCATCTTCAATACTATCCTTGCCATGTCCTACTAACATAACTTCATATATTTTATCTCCCTCTTTAGCTAACTTTTCATCAATAATTTTATAATTATGTTTAACTAAATACTTTCTCAGTTCATCAGATGCAATCATAGGTTGTAGAATAAAATTATCTATTGTTTCAGCAATCTTACTTCCATCTTCAAGTATCTTTTTAATTAATAAACCACCCATACCAGCTATAATAACGGTATCTACTTCATTTGGTCTTAATGTTCTTAATCCATCACCTAGTCTTAAATCTATCTTATGGTTCAATTTTTTCAAACCTATATATTTTCTAGCACTTTCAAGTGGTCCCTTATTAACATCTGAAGCAATAACTTTTTTAGAAATATTGTTTTCAATAAGATATACAGGTATATAACCATGATCTGTACCGATATCTGCAACAGAAGAATTATTTTTAACATAATCAGCTATTACTTTAAGCCTTGGTGATAACCTCATAGCTCTTCTCCTTTTATCTATATTTAATTTTATATAATAGTTCTTAATTATATTATACCATTACTATTTAAATTTACTAAAAAAATATATTAAAAACTGTTACTATTGGGAAAACTATTGTTGAGGTGTTTGCTATGAATCGTAAACCAAATAAAATTAAAAATTTTTATGACATTCCAACTTTTACTTGGGGTGGTACAACACTTAATTGGCAAAAAGAAGCTGAAGAACTAAAAGACTATATTAATGAAAAAAACGATGATATTGAAACCAATAATTCTAAAAAACACTATTATCTAAGAGACCAAAATTAAAGATTCGCCAAAGGCGAATCTTTAATTTTACTCTAAAAAGTCTTTTAACTTTTTACTTCTGCTTGGGTGTCTTAACTTTCTTAAAGCTTTCGCTTCAATTTGTCTAATTCTTTCTCTAGTTACATCAAACTCTTTACCAACTTCTTCTAATGTACGTGCTCTACCATCTTCAAGCCCAAACCTAAGAATTAAAACCTTCTGTTCTCTAGGCGTTAATGTATCTAATACTTCTACCAACTGCTCTTTGAGTAAAGTAAATGTAGCTGCTTCAGAAGGTGCTTGTGCGTCATCATCAGGAATAAAATCGCCAAGATGACTGTCTTCTTCTTCCCCAATTGGTGTTTCTAATGAAACAGGTTCTTGAGCTATTTTCAATATTTCTCTAACTTTTTCTTCTTCTAGATTCATCTCTTTTGCAATCTCTTCAGGAGTAGGTTCTCTTCCTAGAGTTTGTAGTAATTGTCTAGAAACTCTAATTAATTTATTTATTGTTTCAACCATATGAACAGGTATCCTAATAGTTCTAGCCTGATCTGCTATAGCTCTAGTAATTGCCTGTCTTATCCACCATGTAGCATAAGTACTAAACTTATAACCTTTTCTATAATCAAACTTTTCAACAGCTTTTATAAGTCCCAAGTTGCCTTCTTGTATTAAATCTAAAAAGAGCATTCCTCTACCAACATACCTTTTTGCTATGCTTACCACTAATCTTAAATTTGCCTCAATTAATCTCTTCTTTGCCGATTCATCACCTTGTTCCATTCTTTTTGCCAATTCAATTTCCTCTTCTGCTGTAAGTAGTGGTACTTTTCCTATCTCTTTTAAATACATTCTAACAGGATCATCTACACTAATCCCTTTAGGCAAAGATAAATCATCTTCTGTAATTTCTTGTATTTCTTCTTTTTCTAGTAATATTTCGTCTTCTTTATCTCCAACTATATCTATTCCCATTTCCTCTAAACCTTGATATATCTCATCTATTTGATCTGAATCAATATCTATCTCCTCTAATGTATCCATAATCTCTTTATATGTTAACATACCTTGCTTTTTACCTTTTTCAATCAGCTTCTTCATAGTATTTATTTTCATATCTTTTTCTTTATCTTTACTCATTTAGTTCCCTCCCTTCAGCTAAAACAAACAGTGTAGTTTTAAAGCTTTGTCTAATTCCATTAGCTCTAAACATAACATTTTTAATTTTTCTTCCTCTCCTTCACTTATAACTTTCTTAGACTCTATAAGTTTTATCTTTTCTTTTATCTGCTTTCTTTTTATCTTCAACTTGTAATAATTTATTTTTTTTAAATAATCATCTACAGCTTTATCTCTTTCACTATCATCAAAATTTATTTCAATCGCCAGAACTTCATTTACTTTATCTGATTCGGAATTTGAAAAGTTATCAATAAGCTCTTGCTTTGTAATCTTCCTACCTTCTTTATAGTTATCATAAACTATTTCTGCAATTCTTCTATTTATTGGGTCAAGAAAATCTTCTGGCGAAAAAATTTCTTTAATTTTTTCGTATATATATTCGTCATTAATTAATAAATTTAAAAGGCTTTTTTCTGCAGTTAAATGACCAGGTTCCAAAACATTCTCTACTGGAACAATCTTACTTTTATTATTATCTCTATAATTCGCATTTATATACTTGTCCTCTAATCTGGTTTTAATGTCTTTTATTCCAAAAATTTCTTTTTTTATAGCATCAACAGAAATATTAGTTTCATCAGAAACTCTATTAATATATACATCTCTTTCGACAGGACTTGATATATTTTTTATGCTCTGCGATATATTTTTTATAAAATCTACTTTACCTTGAACAGTATTTATATCAAACTTCTTTCTATAATATAATATTTTAAAATCAATATAATCTAATGCAGTATCAAATAATTTTTCAAATGACTCCTTTCCAAATCTATTAATATATTCATCTGGATCTAATCCATCAGGTAAAACTATAACTCTAGGTTTAAACCCCATTTTCTTAAGCAAATCTAGTGCTTTATTAGATGCTTTTAATCCTGCATCATCTGAATCATAACAAATATAAATACTATCGTTCCATCTCTTTAGCATTCTACATTGATTTTCTGTAAAAGCTGTACCAAGAGAAGCTACACTATAGACAATACCTTTATTATATAAAGAAATAACATCCATATAACCTTCAACTAATAAAATTTTATCTATTTTTGAGTTTTTATATATCAAATTTAAACCAAATAAGTTGTTACCTTTAGAAAACACAAGAGTATCTGGAGAATTCAAATACTTAGGTACAGAATTGTCTAATACTCTACCTCCAAAACCTATAACTTTACCTCTTGTGTTTACTATAGGAAACATAACTCTATCTCTAAATCTATCATAAAAACCATTTTTGCTTTGCCTCTCAATAATTAAACCTGCTTCTAGTAATTCTTCTTCATTGTAACCCTTTGATACTAGGTATTTTAGTAAATCATCCCATGCTGAATTAGCATATCCAAGGCCAAAAACTTTTATAGTATTATCTGAAACACCTCTTTTTCTAAAATAATTATAACCCCTGCTACTTTTCTTTAAATTATAGTAAAAATATCTAGCTGCTTCTCGATTTATTTGATAAAGTCTATTTTTTCTTCTTTCCAGTTCAACATTCTTTTTCATATTACTTTCATCAATTTCGATACCTGCTCTATCAGCTAATAGCTTGATGGCTTCTTTAAAGTCTAGGTTTTCATATTTCATTATAAAAGTGATTACATCGCCACCTACTCCGCACCCAAAGCAATGAAAAATCTGCTTTGAAGGTGATACGACAAAAGAAGGAGTTTTCTCATTATGAAAAGGACATAGTGCTTTGTAATTAGCACCAGTTCTTTTTAAACTAATGTATTGTGAAATAACTCCTACTATTTCATTTTTTTCTCTTATTTCCTGGATTAAATCTTCATTTAATGGGTTTGACATAAATATCACCTTTTTAAATACTATTCGTCAAAAATAGACTTTTTTCCTTCCCTTCAAACAAAAAACCCTGCTTAAAATGGAAATATATTAGAAAAACATAAACATTTTTTATGGCAGGTTTAAATTATTCGACATATATCGATATATTCCTTCTTATTAAAAAAAAATTTTATAAATTTTTGTTTAGTATTTTATGGATTAATTTGATTTTTATTTAATTTTTTTCATTTTATACTATATTATTTTTGCCATGGACGAGGAACAAAAATATCTTTAAAAACTCTAATTGCATATCTGTCAGTCATCCCAGCAATATAATCACATACTATTTCTTCTTTAGTTCTCTGAATAGTTTCATAATGTTTTCTATGTTCAACAGGTATTTTTTCGAAATTTTTATTATAATATTCATAAAGCTGTTCTATTATGAATTTCGCTTTATCTTCTTCTGATTTTGCTTTTTTATTCAAATAAACATTTTGAAACATAAAATCTCTAAGTTTATTGGTATAGTAACTAATTTCCTCACTCATTTTTATATCGTTTTTTTCATAACTATTTTTTATGATATCCACAATCATTGTATTTATTCTTTCTCCATGTGTAAAACCTAACACTTCTATACAGTCTTTCGGTAAGTCCTTTTCAGATATTATTTTAGCTCTTAATGAATCGTCAATATCATGATTTATATAAGCTATTCTATCAGCTATTTTTACTATTTTCCCTTCTAATGTAACAGGATCTTTGTCGCCCGTATGATTTAAAATTCCATCTCTTACTTCATGTGTTAAATTTAAACCTGGCTTCCCATTATGAAACTCTAAATAGTCAACTACCTTCAAACTTTGTTCATTGTGCCTAAATCCTTTTGAAAAAATTTCATTTAAAACCTGTTCTCCCTTATGCCCAAAAGGTGTATGCCCTAAATCATGCCCTAAAGCAATAGCCTCTGCTAAATCCTCATTTAATCTTAAAGCCCTAGCCAAAGTTCTTGAAATTTGTGCTACTTCCAACGTATGAGTAAGCCTCGTTCTATAATGATCTCCTTCTGGTGCAATAAAAACTTGAGTCTTATGTTTAAGTCTACGAAACGCTTTCGAATGAACTATTCTATCTCTATCTCTCTGAAACTCTGTTCTAATACTACACTTTTTTTCTTCAAATCTTCTTTTAGCTTCAGAACTCAAAGCTGCATATTTAGATAGGATGTTTCTTTCTAACTCCTCTATTCTCAATCTTATATTCATCAGGCATCACCTTTTATTATTTTTCCAAAGATTTATAAAGCTATTATTTAATATATACAACATATAAAAGTATAATCCTTCTATTTATTTTTTAAAAACTAGCTTTTTAATTATTTGAACAAAATCTTCGATTTGAATAAATCAAGGTGGATTTTGTTGAAAGCCATAAACGGAAATTATATTTGAAATTATCCACAATTTAATATGGAATATAATTTCCTATAGATTATAAAAAGAGTGCTTAAAAATAGCACTCTTTTTAAACTTTTAATAAGTTGTTTTCCTTAATAATCTCCATAATTATGTTAGCACTTTCTTCAACAGCTTTGTTTGACACATCGATTACAACACAGCCTAATTTTTTCATTATCTTCTCTGAATATTCAAGTTCTTTAAGTATTCTATCCATACTAGCATAACTAGCAGTATTACTTAAACCTAATGCCTTTAATCTTTCTTTTCTTATTTCATTTAATTTTATAGGATTTGCAGTAAGTCCTATTATTTTTTTAGGGTCAATTTCGAATAATTCTTTTGGTGGAGATACTTCTGGTACTAAAGGTATATTAGCTACTTTTATATTCTTATGAGCTAAATACATACTAAGAGGAGTTTTAGAAGTTCTTGATATACCTATAAGAACAATATCTGCTAACTTAATACCTCTTGTATCTTTTCCATCATCATATTTTACTGCAAATTCAATAGCTTCTACTTTTCTAAAATACTTTTCGTCCAGTTTTCTAATAAGCCCTGGTTCTCTTTTCGGCTCGTGTCCAACAACATTTTTAACTGCATTTATTACTGGTGTCATTAAATCAATTGCTTGTATATTATATTTTTTTGCATTTTCAAGTATAAAATTCCTTAATTTTTCAATAACTATTGTAAAAATAATTATACAATTTTTATCTTTAGCTTCATCAAAAATTTCGATTATTTGCTCCTCTTCTGTAATATATGGAAATCTTTTAATATTATATTTCCCTGAATTAAATTGACTTATAGCTGCTCTAGCAACTTGTTCACCAGTTTCACCTATCGAGTCTGATAAAACATATACAACCATTTCTTTCCCCATTCAACTACCCCCTTAACGATTTTTTACTAAATCAACAAATATTTTTGTAATATTTGTTTTTGAAATTCTACCTACAACTTTATATCCTTTAACTCCATCAATCTCAGCATCTTCTACTACAGGAAGGCTATCAACTTGATGCTCTATAATTTTCTCAGCAGCTTCAATAATGCTTTCTTCTGGTTTTGCAACAATTATATTAGGCATCCTGGTCATTATTACTCCAACAGGTATTTTATTTATATCTACTCCACCTATAGCACTCTTAAGAAAATCCTTTCTTGAAACTACTCCTGCAAGCAATCCTTTTGAAACTACATAAACCGTTCCTACATCTTCTAAAAAAAGAGTTACTATAGCATCATAAACTGTAGTTGATTCATCAACAACAACAGGCAAAGACTTAATATCGTCTACTTTAATTTCTTTTATATAATCTTTATAAAAATCTAAATTGGATTTACCAGAATAGAAATAACCCACTTTAGGTCTAGCTTCTAAAATACCTGACATTGTAAGTATAGCTAAATCTGGTCTAAGAGTAGCTCTAGTTAAATTTAATTTTTTTGCAATCGCTTCACTTGTTATAGGCTGATTTTTCTTAACTATATCAATTATCTGATTTTGCCTTTCAGTATACTGAATAACACTCACCTCTTTTCAAACAGAAATATTTACTATATTTTATCAAATTGTATTCTTAAGATAAAGCCCACCAATTGGTGGACTTTATTATAGTTATTTTATAACAATTTTTGATAAGTCACAGATCGAAAGCATCATATCTGATATTTTCTTAATTAAACCTAACCTATTATTTTTCATATCTTCATCCTCAACCATAACCATAACATTATCAAAGAAATTATCTATTGGCTCTTTCAAGTCGATAAGGGTATCTAAAGCTCTGTCATACTCTCTTTCTCTTAGATACTCATCAACTTTATCTTTTATACTAATATAAACTCTATATAAATCACGTTCCTTATCTTCAGTCAACAACTCCTCATTAACAATATCAGAACTTGCCTTTTTAGCCAATTTAGTAACTCTATTAAAAGCAGCTATAATCTCACCTAATTCTTCTTTGTTTATCCATTTATTAAGTTCTTCTGCCCTAATATAGAGCTCAGTTATATTATCTAAACCAGTAGATATAACTGCATCTACTACATCATATCTTATACCCATTTCTATAAATAGATTTTTTATTCTTATTTTAAAGAAATCTAATATTTCTTCTTTTACTTTTTCTTTATCAAACTCCAATCCTTTTGAATCTTTATATATAGATAATGCATAATCAATAAATTCCCCTAACGAAATGTGTAAATTTTTATCCAATATTATATTAATTATACCAAGTGATTGTCTTCTCAATCCGTATGGGTCTTGAGAACCCGTTGGTTGTATGCCAATTGCAAAACAACCTGCTATTGTATCGATTTTATCAGCTATACTTAATATAGCACCAGCAGTAGTTGTAGGCAATTCATCATTTGCAAACCTAGGCAAATAATGCTCATAAATAGCCAAACTAACTATTTCATTTTCGCCAGATATTTTACCATATTCTCTACCCATAATTCCCTGTAATTCAGTAAACTCATAAACCATTTTAGTTACCAAGTCAGCTTTTGAAAGATAAGCAGCTCTCTTTACATCTTTTTTAGTTTCTTCTCCTACTTCTAAATATTCACTTATTCTTTCCACTAATTCTACAAGTCTAGTAGTTTTCTCATACATAGTTCCTAATTTATCTTGAAAAACAATATTTTTAAGTTCTTCTACATAATCCTCTAGAGGTCTTTTTATATCTTCGTTATAGAAGAATTTAGCGTCTTCAAGTCTCGCTTCTAATACTTTTTCGTTACCTTTTGTAACAATATCTAGATATTCTTCATTACCATTTCTAACTGCAACAAAGTATGACATCAATCTACCCTTATCATCTACAACAGGATAATACCTTTGATGTTCTTTCATCGGAGTAGTAATAACTTCCATAGGTAGTTTTAAATATTCTTCTTTAATCCTACCTAATAAAGGTGTTGGATACTCAACTATATATGTTAGCTCCTCTAAAAGTTCTGAATCTTCCAATATATTTCCACCTTTACTTTTAACTAATCTATCACAGCCATGTTTTATTAAATTTTTTCTTTCCTCTTGGTCAACAATAACATAATTTTCTCTTAACTTATCAATATATTCATCTACATTGCTAATCTCTATGTCCTTTTTACCTAAGAATCTATGCCCTTTTGTTCTATTTGACACTAGAATACCATCTAAATCAAATTCTATAATCTCATTTTCTAATATTGATACTATCCATCTTATAGGTCTAGCAAATCTAAAGCTTTTTCCTCCCCATCTCATAGACTTAGGGAAATTTATAGACTTTATAAGAGTAGGTACTTTATCCTTAAGTACTTCTCTAATATTTTTTCCTTCTACAATTTTATTTACATATACATAATCTTCTCCATTATATTCTTTTATAATAACATCTTCTGGACTAACTCCCTGTCCCTTAGAAAAACCAATTAGTGCTTTCGTCGGATTACCGTCTTTGTCATATGCAATTCTCTTAGCAGGTCCTTTCACTAATTCATGTAAATCTTCTTGCTTTTCATTAAGTCCATATATAATAGCAACCAATCTTCTCGGCGTACCATAAACTTTAATATCTTCGAAATCTACTCTTTCATCTTTAAACAAATTTTCAAACCTCTCTCTTAATTGACTAATCGTTTGCTCCATAAATCTTGCAGGTATTTCTTCTACACCTATCTCCAGTAGATATTTATATGTCATTTCTAGCACCTCCTTTTAATAGCGGAAATCCAAGCTCTTTTCTTTTTTCAATATATTTTGCTGCTACAAGTTTAGCTAAATTCCTAACTCTTCCAATATAATTAGTTCTCTCTGCCACGCTAATAGCACCTCTAGCATCTAATACGTTAAAAGTATGTGAACATTTTAAGACAAAATCATAAGCTGGTAAAACAAGTCCTTTTTCTATTAATTTTTTAGCCTGTTCTTCGTATGTATTAAATAAATTTAAAAGCACATTTATATCAGCTTCTTCGAAACTATATACAGAATGCTCATATTCAGCTTGCTTAAAAATTTCACCATACTTTACTCCATCTACCCATTCAATATCAAAAATATTGTCAACATCTTGTAAATACATTGCAATTCTTTCTAGTCCATAAGTTATTTCAGCAGATTCTAATTCACAATTTATACTGCCTATTTGTTGGAAATATGTAAACTGTGTAATTTCCATACCATCTAGCCAAACTTCCCATCCTAAACCCCAAGCACCTAAAGTTGGAGCTTCCCAATTATCTTCAACAAACCTAATATCGTGCTTTAATGGATCAATACCTATAGCTTTAAGACTTTCTAAATACAGTTCTTGAACATTATCTGGAGATGGTTTTAATATAACTTGAAGTTGATGGTGTTGATATACTCTATTAGGATTTTCACCATATCTAGCGTCTGCCGGTCTTCTTGAAGGCTCAACATATGCTACCTTCCAAGGTTCTGGTCCTAATGCCCTTAAAAATGTTTGTGGATTCATTGTTCCTGCGCCTTTTTCAATATCGTACGGCTGAACAATTATGCATCCTTTATCTCCCCAATATTTTAGCAGAGTCATTATCAAATCTTGAAACTTCATTATCATTCCTCCCTGTATTTTAATTATTCAAACCTTCCACTAGTTTACAAATACCACAATGTCCAATTACCTAAAAAAACCTTTCATCCCCATAAGACATAGGGACGAAAGGTTCCTTCCGCGGTTCCACCCTATTTGATGCCATTTGGCATCCTCTTTAAAAAAATGCTCAGAAGCGCCCTTCATCAACGGATTATACTGGGCTCCCACCGTCCCCAGCTCGCTTAAATAATGCCTATTGACTACTCCTCTTCATCATAGCATTTTTATGCTTTTGTTAAACATAATTTAGCAAATTATTATTTGTTTGTCAATATTATTCTTGTGTATTATCTTCAGCACCAGATTCTTCTTTTTGATCTCTTCTTGCAACTTTTTTTACATTCTCAAGAGTTTTCTCTGCTAAATCATTTATCTTCACTACTTCTCCATTTTCCTTTACTATCTCTATAGTACACTTTGATAAAAATGCAGCTGTTAATCCAAAAATAGTTGCAGGCGGAGCTAATAAAGCGCCAATAGCTCCTGCTGTAACAGGAATATTCATTATTGTTTCTCCATCTTTTTTGAGTAGTATCTTAGTTACATTACCTTTCCTTATTGATTCTCTTATCTTTTCTAATATTTCATCACCTATATTACCAATGTTTTGCGGCCATGATTTTCGATTTTCTTCTATATATATTAGAGCTTCTACAACATCTCCATTGCATTTTTCTAATATCTCTTTAGCCTCTTTATAACTAACTCCTGTCCTCTCTCTAAGTAAATCAATTTTTTCTAATGTTATTTCCATAAAACCATCCCTCCATTATTCTTCAATAGAATTCAAAAAATCAAGAGATTTGAAACTCTTTCTATCAATATATTCCTTTAAATAATTTATTATAATTTCTTTTAGTTTAATCATAGTATCGTTATCTATTACCATTTTATCTAACTTATCAAGCTCAGTATACATAAGAAACTCCATAGCTTTTAAAACGTCCTTACTTATAATATACCCTTCATAATCTTTTTGTTTACACTTTTCGCAAAGAATACCACCATTTTTTATACTAAATATAGCATTATCATTAGGTTTATTATTGCACAAAACACAAGTTTTCAAATTTGGTTTATATCCAATAAAACTTATATATTTTAATTCAAAAGCACGAGCTAACTTTGAATAATTATCTTTTGAGTTTTCTAAAACCCTTAATGTTTTAATAAGTAAATCAAATAAAATGGGAATTGGATATTCTTCAATTGTCGCACAATCTACAAGTTCAAGAAAGTATGTTGCATACGCTAATTTATATATATCTTCCCTCAATGAGTAAAATGTATCTATTATTTCACCACTATTTATATGATAAAAATTCTTACCTTTATACAAAATAAACCTGCTATAGCTAAAAACTTGAGAACAAGATATTAAAGGACTTCTTTGCCTTCTCGCACTTTTAGCTATAGCCTGAATCTTGCCATTTTCCCTTGTATATATTGTAAGTATTTTATCCCACTCATGGTATTTAATTTCACGTAAAACTATTCCCTCAACACTTAATAGCATTATACACCTCTATATAACAGTTCTAATTTCCTCGTTACATTTATTTTTCTTTTGCTTTAAATCAATTTCCTCACATTCTTTACAATAAATAAAAGCATTTATGTTACCTGTAGCCTGAAAAACCCTCCACATTTCGTTTCTTAACATTTTATGCCCCTCCCCAATGTTCTCTATGTGTAATATTGTGGTTAATATAATGTATTTTATTCTTTGAAAATTATAGTATTGAAGGAAAAATAGAAACAAAACGTGGCTTTAAAAAGTGGCTTTTCAGAACTACTTGTAACCAAGCTGCCTCAAAAGATTTTCTTTTTCTCTCCAGTCTTTCTTTACTTTAACCCATATGTCAAGATAAACCTTACTACCTAACAATCTTTCAATATCAATTCGAGCCTCTTTACCTATTGTTTTTAATTTTTTCCCACCCTTACCAATTATTATACCTTTATGAGACTCTTTTTCGCAATATATTGTAGCATTTACATCTACAATATCTTTATCTTCTCTTTTTCTTATTAAATCAATTTCTACAGCAATCCCATGTGGAACTTCTTGTTCTAGATTATGAAGTGCTTTTTCTCTGATGATTTCAGCAATAATTAATCTTTCAGGTTGATCAGTGATCATATCATCTGGGAAGTACTTAGGTCCCTCAGGTAAATATTCCTTAATAATTTCAAGAAACTTACCTATACCAACACCATTTAGTGCTGAAATAGGAATTATCTCTTCAAAAATACCTATACTCTTATAATTTTCAACTATAATATCTATATCACTACTCTTTATTTTATCAATTTTATTTATTAATAATATTTTTGGTGTTTTTACATTCTTTATTTGCTCTAAAATATATTTATCCCCAGGTCCAATTTTCAAACTATTATCGACCATTAAAACTACAACATCTACTTCATTAAGTGTATCTTTAGCTACCTTTACCATGTACTCCCCTAATTTATTTTTAGGTTTATGAATACCAGGTGTATCTAAAAATATTACTTGATAATCATCTCCTGTATAAACGCATTGTATTTTGTTTCTAGTCGTTTGAGGTTTATTTGAAATAATACTTACTTTTTCTCCTACAATACAATTTAATAAAGTTGATTTACCGACATTAGGTCTTCCAATTACTGATACAAAACCTGATTTATAACCCATATTATTCCCTCCCAGTTTCAACATTTAAATCTTCAGGACCAAAGCTGTGAGGAAATAGCTCTTCTAAATCATATTCTTTATAATCATCTTCAGATTTTGCAACAATAATTTTTATATTTTTACCAAATTCCCTTATAACTTGTCTGCATACACCACAAGGATAAGTATACGTTTTAGAATCTCCAACTATTGCTATTGCTACAAACTCTCTATCTCCTTCAGATACAGCTTTAAATATAGCAGTTCTTTCTGCACAATTAGTTGGAGTATATGAAGCAGATTCTATGTTGCAACCTGTATAAATTTTTCCATCTTTCGTCAATAACGCTGCTCCTACATGAAAATTTGAATATGGTGCATAAGATTTTTCTTTTGCTTCTAACGCTTTTTTTATAAGTTGTCTTTTGTCCATAAGTTTACCTCCTATTCAATAGTTACTTTAGTATTAGGTTTAACTACTTGAATCCAAGTATTACCTGGATTTAATTTTATTCTATTACCTGATAAGTCGAAATATAAAGTCTTACTTCCCCTAGTTTTTTTCTCCCAAACTATATCTATAGCTTTTCCATTAGTAATATAAATACCCTTACCTTTGCCTACAAGCTCAATAGCAAGTCTACCATAACTATCTATTACTTTAGTCTTTGCTCTTTGTATAATTATGTTCTTAGCTGTTACAATACTTTTATCTAATTCATCTATATGAAGCTTACCATCTTTATATCTTTTATATACTCTATTTTCTTCATCATAAACATATTTAGTAGTATTATTTTTGAAATATTCTATTTTAACAGTATTAGCTTGAATGCCATCTAAATCAGTATCTTCTTTATTAAATTCAAATGCTTCGAAATTACCTTTAAGTCTATATTTACGTTCTTTTTGTGTTTTTCTAATAACTTCCATACTTGTATATAAGTCATGTGGCTTTCTTTTACCTGTCTTATTATATCTCCAGAAAACTTTTTTAGAACTAGTCAAAGCATCTATATCTGCTATCTTTAATTTCTTTACATCTGCTTTTGCAGCTTCACTTCCCCCACACCTTACATATACAGGGTCGTATTCTAACAATGTAGTTATAAAATAAGGTCTCGCACTTCTGACAGGACCTATAAGCTCTGGTTCATTTATTAAAAACAAAGCCATATATCTAGTGTAATTACCTTCTACCAAAAACTCATAAACTATCTCAGCTTGACTTATACCTGACTGCCATCTAGCTCCTGGATGATTATCATACATTACCGCTACAGGTCTTCTTAAAACTTTTTCTTTTAGAGCATAAATGCCACTCAATGGTGATTGTATTAAATCATCTGCTTTATTAGTATTATTATCATCCTCATCATTTATTATATTTTCTTCATTTTCTTTAGTATCTTCTTGTATTTTTTTATCTTCATTATTATTTTCTTCTTTAGCTATAGTAGGTTTTGGATCAGTTGCATTTTTTTGAGTACATCCAAATAGCGAACTTATCAATACAACTATTACTATTAAAAATAAACCAATTCTCTTGTGCATTTTAATTCCTCCTCAATATTTACCTCGTTTCTGGAGTTACTAGCCCACCAGATACAATTAGCTTTATAGCTTCCTCTACATCCATATCTAAATAAATAACTTTATTTTTAGGAACTATAATAAACATACCTGAAGTTGGATTTGGTGTAGTTGGTATAAATAAACTTATACATTCAGTTTTTGTCTTTTCAGATATTTCTTTTGGCGCTTCTGATGTTATAAATCCTACAGTATATACTCCTTCTTTAGGATATTCAACTAAAACAGCTTTTTTAAAAGCCTCATTTTTCTTTAAAAACAATGTATCTACAATTTGTTTAATTGAAATATAAATAGTTTTAACTAATGGAATTTTTATAATAATTTTCTCTGTAAAGTGCAATATTCTCTTACCAAAATAATTTCTTGCTATAACTCCTATTACAAAAATAATAGTAAAAGTTAATATAACTCCAACACCAGGAACTTCAATACCTAATAGCCCTTTAAGAGGTAGATTAAAAAGATTATCAATAAAACTAAAAAACAAATACATTATGTAAAGACTTCCAGCTATAGGTAATATTACTAGAAATCCTGTTATGAATATGTTTCTAATCCCTCTTAACATTTTACATCCTCTTTCTAATATTTATTTCTCAATTAACTTACTATTATTAACCAATAAACTGAAACACTAATACTGTCAAAAGTACTCCTAATAAAGCACCAAAAAATACCTGAAAAGTCGAATGAATCCCCCCTTCTATTCTACTTTGCCCTACTAAAAACGCTATAAAAAAACTCAATGTTGCAACTAAAGTATTCCCTCCAATAAAAGTTATTGCTGTTGCTGTAGCAAATGCAACAGCAGCATGTCCACTAATTAAACCTCCTTTAAAAGGTGTACCCGTATTTGTTAATGTTTTTACATATATCGTAATTATAAGAACTAGAAAAATACTTATAAAAGTTAAATGCACGGGTGAATTTTTAATCTTTATAATAATTAAACTCGTATAAGGATTAACTCTATCAAATAATAATAAATATGCTACAACTAGTGAATTTATTGCTGAAATCAATACTGCACCTGCTGCAACATTTTTTGCGATCTCTGCTAAAGGGTGATACTCATCAGTAATCAAATCTATTGTTTTTTCAATAGATGTATTAATCATCTCGGCAATTATTACCAGGGAAATAGCAAATATCAACAGTAATAATTCCATCCTAGAAAAGTTTAAAAAAAGACTAAGGAACAATACTAAAAAAGCAGCAATAAAATGTATTTTCATGTTCCTTTGAGTCTTTAATGTATAAATTATTCCAGAAACCGCATAATTAAAACTATCTATCAACCTTCTAACTTTCATTATCAACACCAACCACTAATTGTTTTCAGTTTTAAAAATCTTTAAGCGTTTCATTACTTCTTTTTCCTTCTGTCTCATTACTAATTTTTCTTCTTCTGTTTCGTGATCATATCCCATAAGATGGAACATACTATGAGCTGTTAAATATGCAACTTCTCTCTTGAAAGAATGACCAAATTCGATTGATTGCTGCAAAGCTTTTTCAGCTGAAATAACAATATCTCCCAAAATAGGTGTATAATCCTGGTCTATTTCTTCATCTTTCATCGGAAAAGATAGTACATCTGTAGGACTATCTTTTCCTCTATATTCTCTATTTAATTTTCTTATTTCTTCATTATCAACAAATGAAACGCTAACTTCATAATTATTACTCAACCCCTCTAATTTGAGACATTCAAGAATAACGTTTTTTACAGCATCTTTAACATCTTCTTCAATAATCACTTTGTTTTGTCTATCATCAATTAGTAGCTCCATCAAGTTTTCCTCCTTTAAGTTCCTTCAAATCAAGTTTAGGATACTCAATTCTTTCATGGAATATTCCCAAAAGTATATTTAAAAATGAATTTGCAATAGTATCTAAATCCTTCAAAGTTAAATCACACTCATCTAATTGCCCATCATTTAGTTTATTCTTGATTATCTCTCTCACTAAACCTTCTATCTTACCTTTTGTTGGCTCCTTCATAGACCTTACAGCAGCTTCTACAGAATCAGCTAACATAATAATCGCTGCTTCCTTTGTTTGTGGTTTAGGCCCTTCATATCTAAAACATTCTTCCTGAACATGATCTGAATTTTCACTATTTAAAGCTTTATGATAAAAATATGCAACAAGAGTATCTCCATGATGTTGTTTAATAATGTCTATTATTACTGAAGGTAATTTAAACTTTCTTGCCATTTCGGCTCCATCTTTTACATGGTTAGTTATTATTAAAGTACTTAAACTTGGATTAATTTTGTCATGAGGATTTTCAGAATTCAATTGATTTTCTTTAAAGAAGTAAGGTCGCTTTAGTTTACCTACATCATGGAAATATGCACCTGCTCTAGCCACTAACGGGCTAGCTCCCACAGCTTCAGCAGCTGCTTCGCTTAAGTTTCCAACTATTATACTATGATGATAAGTTCCTGGTGCTTCTAATAACAGTCTTTTTAATAATGGGTGATTTGGATTACAAAGCTCTAATAATTTCAATGGCGTTACAATTCCAAATACACTTTCCCATAACGGAAGCGACCCTATAGTTAAAATAGCACTAAATATTCCGTTAAGAACCCCATACATAACTTTATTCAATAACAAAATAACCTCTGTATCTATTATCAAGCCAAATGCAAGTATAGTCAATAAGTTAGTCGCACTAACTATCAAACCTGTCAAAAATATATTGTGCCTTTGGTATGAATTTATTACTCCAACAGCTCCGACAGAACCCCCTATAAGAGACATTACGATAATATTTACATCATTACCTGTAACTATACCTATCATTATGGTTAATACACAGTTAATTAATATAGCTAACTTAGGATTTACAAGTATAGAAATCAGCATAGTAGCTGCTGAAATAGGTACTAAATATCCTGAAATACCATATATGCTCTTAGAAATTATTATTGTAGTCAGTATAATAATTGACAATATTACTAAGAATTTTGTACTCTCTAAAATCTCTCTATTAAATAAATACAAATAAGCTACTATAACTAACTCTAATAATACAACTATAAGCAATGCTCCTACAATTAAACTATAATCTGGACCATCATTTTCTTTAAGCAAACCTGTCTTCTTTATTAGTTCTAAAGTCTTTACATCAATTTTTTCACCTTTTCTGATAATAAGCTGTCCTTCTTTTATAATAACAGGTTCTACAGAATTAGCTGCTTCCTGTTGTTTTTGTCTTGTAGTTTCAATATCTAAAAACCTATTAGGTTTAATAGTATTATTTACAATATTTATTCCTAACTCCTTTAGACTATCTGAAAGACTATCTAAACTATTAAAAATCTTTTTTACATTTTCTTTTTCATACTCTAGCTCTTCTTCTTTTATACCTGTTCCCATAATTTGTGCTACTATATCATATATATTACTCTCAAGCATTTTTAACTCTTCATTATCAGCTCTCATAATCGTCAAATAGTCTCTTTCAGATAAATTAATACTTGACTGCTGTTTAAGCAAAGAAATTTTCATATTAATATCTAAATCCTCATAACTTTTCGATCTGTAAACAAGATCAAAAAACTGTTTTATTTCATTTTTTACTTTTACTTGAATTGTCGGATCTATCTTATGTCTCGGTTCAACACTATCTATAGCTTTCTCTTTCAATTGATTTGTAGTTATTTCATCTACTATATCTTTTGTAGCTATTATATCTACTGGAGCAATATCTCCAACACTAACACTAATTTTTTCTGGTGCTATACTATCTATTACTATTAATAAGAGCAATACAGTAAATAGTAAAGCAATAAATATTTGTTTAATAAGCCGGTTTTTAAAAATTTTAAATATAGGGTTGGCAAAAAGTTTGTCCAACCTCTCTTTATTAGCATCCAGCATGGAATTCCCTCCATACATATTAATTATTTCTGTTTCTTTCTATTTTCAAATCTATCATATGCCTCTATAATCCTTTGAACTAATTGATGTCTAACAACGTCTTGTTTTCCTAAATAAATAAACTCTATACCTTTAATACCTTCCAATATCTGTGATACTTGTTTTAAACCAGAAGGTTTTCCATTAGGTAAATCTATTTGTGTAATATCTCCAGTTATAATCGCCTTTGACCCAAATCCTAGTCTGGTCAAAAACATCTTCATCTGTTCTGGAGTAGTATTTTGTGCTTCATCTAGTATTATAAAAGAAGAATCTAATGTTCTACCTCTCATATAAGCCAATGGTGCTACTTCAATAAGTCCTTTTTCCATATACTTCATATATGTTTCAGCACCTAATATATCAAAAAGTGCATCATATAAAGGTCTTAAATATGGGTCTACTTTGTCTTGCAAATCTCCAGGTAAAAATCCTAATTTTTCTCCTGCTTCAACAGCAGGTCTAGTTAGTATTATTCTATTTACTTCTTTATTTTTAAAAGCAGTTATTGCCATAGCCATAGCCAAATATGTCTTACCTGTACCAGCAGGTCCAATACAAAATACCACATCATTTTCTTTTATAGCATTAATATATCTTTTCTGACCTAAAGTTTTCGGCTTAATACTCTTACCACTTGCTGTAATACATAAAATTTCATCTAAAAGTTCCTTAATCTTATCCTCATTTCCTTCATATATTAACTGTATTGCATATCTTATTCTTTGTTTAGTTAACCTACCTTCACTCTTTATCATTTCTATTAATTTTGCTATCAATTTCTCAGCAATTGAAATATTAGGCTCTTGACCAATAATTCTTATCTCACCCTGTCTAGATACAATATCAACATCAAACTCTTTTTCTATAATTTTAATATTTTCATCAAGATTACCATAAAGCTCCATTATAAAATCGTTATCTTTTACTTCAACTCTTTTTTCAAATATTTCTCTTTCCAATCTTATCCTCCCAACTATTATTGTATTTTTAACTAATGTATTTTCTGTTTCTCACCAATCTCTTCAATTACTTCAATACTGACTCTAGTAATAAGAATATTATCTTCAATAGAATAATTAACGTCTTTTGATATAACTTTTGCACCTTTAGGTAATTCATCCATAAGCATTTGCACACCTTTTACAGATTGCATTTTTTTCAATGCTTCGATATTCTGTTTTACTTTAATAAGCTCGACTTCTTTATACTTATGAACTATAATTTCTAGAGGTAATTCATAACCTAAAATCCTGATTAATTTTTTACTTTTTTTATCTTCAATATAATTTTTATAAGGTATTTCTTTATTATTTAAAAGCAAACTATAATTACCTATTTTAATTTCTCTAACCAAGTAATAATTTCCTGTTTCTTCCTCAATTTTTTTTATAATAGGTTCTTCTAACTCTTTTACATACAATGTTTTCCCTAAAACAGTACCATCAGAATGTACTAATAAAGGATTTTCAAGTTTTTCATCTTCAATTATGCCTGAAATTAAAACTTGACCTTTTTTTACAATGTCACCCTTTTCCACAATATTCTTCCCATTTCTGGCTATAACTTTTACAATAACCGCTTTTTTCTTAGCAACAATATTGCATGGTACATCTTCTTCTATAGCAGGTTGTATAATCTCTCTCTCCTTAACCTCAACTAAAAGTTTTGTACCTATTATCTCCATATTGACAAATGATATATTTTCAATATCCTTTAGTATATTTCTCTTTAATTCAGATATATCTACTTCTGACTTTGAGATTCCTGGCTTAATATCCATTTTTGCTAAATAATCAATTATAAATTTGCTGTCTATATTCTTATTGCCTACTACCTCTATTTCCCAAATAAAAGAAGTTAAGAAAACTATTATACATACTGCTATAGCAAATCCAAATACTAACATCTTTCTGTACTTTAATTTATGGACTAAAAAAGGGAAGCCTTTTTTCTCTATAATGTAGATTCTACAACCAACTCTTCTCACTACTTCCCTCAAAGCCTTAAAACCCTTCAATCCTACTTTTGCTTCTAAAGTTGTATAATCATATCTTACAATATCCCACAAATATATTCCCTTAGCTATGGAAAGATTAATAAATCTCTCCAAAGTAAGTCCTTCAATCTTAATAATAACATATCCACGAAAATAATTCCATATTCTTATAACTAGCATTAACTACACCTCTCAGCTTATAAATTCAACTATTTCAATTTCCCCCGCTACTATAATCTCTTCAGTAACAATAGTCCTGATTGTTAAATCTTTTCCAACAATCCTTAGTATACCAATATTTGTATTAATACGAATTCTTTGTTTACTGTATTCAATAATTCCCTTATGATTCTCTATATATAATTGTAAATTGCCTATCAATGTAATCTTAGGCAAATCTAGAACTATATCTTTTGGTAGTTCTAGTATGTCTGATATAGTCGATTTAATATCATCTACCTTTCTTTTCACCAAGAGCCCTCCTTATATAAAAAAGTTATGCTAGTTATTAAACATGTATTACAAATATTTAGGTGATGGATACTTGGTGCTAAACGAAAAAAATTGCGGGCTATTTGCCCGCAATTTTTATCTTAAACTTTTTGGTTTTGATAATATTTCAGCCATGATTATACCTTTGATTATATCATCTGAATTGAAATCTAACCTAAATACAGATTCATCACTTATTTCATTTTGTTTAATAACATCATCTCTTTTATCTTCTAGTTTTTCTTCAATAACTCTTTCTTCTTTTACATTTTCTTCTATATAAACCTCTTTCTCTTGATTTGTTTCAGAGCTTTCTATATATACAAATTCAACTTGCTCTGTCTCATCATCATCTTCTTCGAAAATAAGTTCATAATCTTGTCTTATCCCTCGATCAGATACAATTCCACTAGAATATTCTCTATTTTTCTTTCTTTTATCTTTATTAAATGCATTGCTAAATATAATTGGTAACAATATTGCAATAATAGTCTTCAATATATCCCAAAACTTATCCATATTAACACATCCTCAAATTACTACTTGTTTGTAGGATTATCTTTTTCATCTACTCTGCTTATCTTTGATATAGCATCTCTCATGTTTGTATCTGCTAAAATATTTTTCATATTATAATAATCCATTACACCAAGTTTCCCTTCTCTCAAGGCCTTAGCCAATGCCAATGGAACCTCAGCTTCTGCCTCAACCACTTTAGCTCTCATAGCCTGCACTTCAGCTTTCATTTCCTGCTCTCTAGCAACAGCCATAGCTCTTCTTTCTTCTGCTTTTGCCTGAGCTATCCTCTTATCGGCTTCGGCTTGATCTGTTTGAAGTTTAGCACCTATATTTCTACCAACATCAACATCAGCTATATCTATTGACAATATTTCAAATGCCGTACCTGCATCGAGTCCTTTTTCCAGTACAGTCTGAGATATTTTATCAGGATTCTCAAGTACTTCTTTATGACTATTAGCACTACCTACAGTAGTAACTATACCCTCTCCTACTCTTGCTATAATAGTTTCTTCACCAGCACCACCAACTAATCGTTCTATATTTGCTCTAACTGTAACTCTAGCTTTAACCATAACTTCTATACCATCTTTTGCAACTGCTGAAACTTTTGGTGTCTCAATCACTTTAGGATTAACACTAACCTGTACAGCTTCCAAAACATTTCTACCTGCTAAATCTATTGCCGCTGCTCTTTCAAATTCTAGTGGAATATTAGCTCTTTGTGCCGCAATTAGAGCATCAACAACGCTATTTACATCTCCACCTGCTAAATAATGGGCCTCTAACTTATCAATCCCCAATTCCAATCCAGCTTTTGTAGCTTTAATCAATGGATTAACAATCCTTGAAGGTATAACCCTTCTAAGTCTCATACCTACAAGTGTAAAAAATCCTATTCTTACTCCTGAAAAATAAGCTGTAATCCAAAGCCCTACAGGTATAAAACTAAATAATATCGTTAAAAATAAAATAGCTACAACAACGATAATAGATATTGAAACAAAACTTGTCATTAAAAATGCCCTCCTTTAAAATTATATTTTTCTCACAACAACTCTTGGTCCTTCGACTTTAATCACCTTAACTTTAGCTCCCTTTTCTATAAAAGCACCTTCAGAAACAGCATCAATTCTGTTTCCTTCTATGTCTACAATTCCTGCTGGTCTAAGTAAAGATATGGCTATTCCTTCTTTACCTACATATTCTGTCTTAGAATCAACACCTATGTAACCTTTTTCGTTGTTCTGCTTTGTTCTCAATACTATCTTGTCTAAATAAGGACTTCTTTGCCCATACTTCACCAAGAGTACAGTAATCAAAACTGTCAATATAATAGCTACGCCTAATGAAACCATCGCACTTTCTATAGAACCAGAAGTCAATACTATACTTATGACGATACAAATTATTCCACCTATTCCTGGTACACCAAACCCAGGTACAACTGCTTCTATTAATAATAAAACTATACCTGCTAAAAATATTATAACTGCACCCAATCCAGAGTTGCCTGCTATAATATTTCCTCCAAAGTATAATGAAAATGAAATTAAACTCAATGTTCCTCCTGCACCAAAACCCGGTGTAAACATCTCAATAACAAAACCTAAAAATCCAAGTGAAATAAGCAGTACGCCTACATATGGATTAGTTAGATATTTAGCTATATTTGTTCTTAAGTCAGTATTTATCTTTACAACTTTATTGTAACTGATATTAAAATAGTTCAACATATCATCATAATTATTAGATACATAATCAGCAAACCCCAATTGCTTAGCTTCTTTATAGTTTAGATTTAATAACTCTCCTTTTTTTACTATTCCTTTTATTTCAATATCTTTATCAGCCATAGCAGCTACTAGTTCTTTATCTCTTCCTCTCTGCTCCGCAACAGCTTTTAAAGTGCTTACCCACATTGACATAATTTTTTCTGTATTTGGTCTTGTTTCAGCAGAACCTATAGTAGAACCTTCCGCCATAACTATTTTCTCTCCAGCTATAGTAATAAGAACTCCAGCAGACTCTGCTTTATTATTTACAAACGAGATAGTTGGTATATCAATGTTCATAATCACATCCTTAATATCTATAGCATTATCTATAAAACCGCCATATGTATCTATTTCAAATATTATAGCAGCAGGTCGGTATTTAGAAACTTCTTCAACCTTTGTTTTCACAAACTGGTAAGTAGCTTTATTTATAGCTCCCTTTATTGGTATTACATATACATCATTCCCTTCATCAGAATATACTGAAATTGAACTTAACACTAAAACTAGTAAGACAAAAAAAGTTGCTATATTTTTTATTTTCAATTTTTCACCTCCCTTAGTTTAAATTATAACATAATAGACAACTATTAGTATATTTTATATATATACCCTAAAATTCAACTTTCAAAATAAGTTAAAAAGATTTACCTTGATTTGATTTTTTTAATGCTGTATTCAACAATATTCCCATAATTATTAATAGGAAGATTGTATTGATTATTATTACATCTACCATTATTGCACTATAACCATTATTAAGATGTAATATAAAATTATTATATTTATATTTAAAAACACCTAAAATACTGTATAAAGAAAATATATTGTCAGGAATACTCGAAGAAGAAATAGTTAAATACGGTATTATCTTAAATATCCCTATAGCCATAAAAACAAGTACAATAGAATATACTAAAATTTTTAATATGTCTTTCTTTTCTTCTAACATATATTCATACCATTCTTTAACTCTCCTTTTTTCCATATACCCCTGAAACAAAACGATAATTTCTTTTTTTATACGTCTATATAGTTTCATAATAAAATCAAATAATATATATATTACAACAAAAATTATTATATTTATATAACCATATATTTTCTCCTTATAAACAACAATATCATATACATCTAATCCTAAAACCGAAAGTTGACTAGCTACTTTATTAACTTTTAAATTTAAATAAAATAACTCTTTATCATAAGATATATATCTCACTATTTTTTTCTCCCAATCTAGTCCAAAAAGTTTTTCATCGAATGGTATATATATTACATTACTATTCTTAATAATACCTATTACTTCATATTCATTTTCAAATACTTTCATTTTCTTTCCAATAGCATTTTCTGTTTTAAAATAAAAATCTGCTACCTTATCTCCTATTACTGCAACTCTTCTTTCTGAATCTGTTATGAATTCTCCATGGATAATCGGTATATCAATTATTTGAGTATCCATTCCAGTTGTCATTACAAGATTATGTCGTTTATATCTCATCGAATAGTTTATTGAATATACGTTTAGATAGAGCGTTTTTTTAATTTTTTGGAACTCTTCATTCCTCAAATCTCCTTTAAATCTAAGCTCCACAGCCATAGGATTGTATTTTTCTTTTAAATACATATACGAACTAAAAGATAGTGCTATTATCAAAGCTAATGAAATAACTTTCCTTATTCCCATAAATGTACTTTCACTCCATCCTTAATCTTATATGATAAATTCGTGATTACCATAGGTTTTTCTAATGTTTCAAGACCTCTTACACAAACTTGACTATCTCCGACTACTAACATTACCACATCTATTTTTTTTGCAATATATTCAGTACCCAAAATCCCTTTTTTTTCTTCTACTGCATAAACATAACCTTCTTTTCCTACACCATATCCATCATACGGAATAACAGCAACTTTTGGAATAGTATTTTCTTTCTTATATTTTTTTGATATTTTTCCTCGCAACTTTTGCCCTAACACGGGAACCCCTTTAACTTCATCTTCAAATATGGCTTCGATCTCTATTAACTTATTCTCTGCTACTTCACTTACGTTTACAATCCTTGCAGTTTCAGGAATAAAATTTTTGTTTTCTGTTTCTATTTCAATTTTTACTGCATTTTTAACAAAATAATAATACTTATCAGGTACATAAGCTATAAGTTTTACTGAATTATACCCTTTGACTTTACCAATCTCGACAATTGTAGTATCCTTACCTAGTATTCTATTTACTTGATTTAATCTTAATATAACACCATCAACATCTGAATAGTAAATCCCGTCATCTGCAACTTTAGCGTAAAATTTCTTTCTCTTTTCAATTTCAGATATTTTGTTTTTGATCTGTTTGATATTATTTTCTACCTCTTTAATCTCTAATAAATTCTCTTTTTTCTTTTCTTCAAGCAATATCTTTTTAATTTCTAGATTATTTTCTAATTCCTTAAGACTCTCTTTATTTCGTTCTAATGTTGAATAATTTATTGCTCCTGATTTGTATAACTCTTCCAATTTTGAAATCTCATTTTTTTGAGATAATATTTTATCTTCTAAGATCTCTATATTCTTCTCATCTATAATAAATGAACTATTTTTTAATCTTTCTAATCTAAACTCTTCTTTTTCAAGTAAAAGTTTAAGGTCTTGTATTTGCTCATCCTCTCCTTTAAAACCATATTCATTATTTATTTTAAAAATAGGATCCCCGACTTTTACTTCCTGTCCTACTTTAACAAAATATTCATCTACAATCACATTACCACCAAGTCTTACTTTATAAATTTCTTTTGGTTCTATTGTACCTTCAAGTTCAACACTCTTTTCAATAGAACCCTTTACAGCCGTTACGACTTGAACTTTAGGTAAAAATAAATTAACTATTGATTTTGAAAAAAAACCCATTATAAATATAAGTGTAAAAAAACCTACCACTATATTTTTCGTTGTTTTAAGCACTTTATTTTCCATCACTTCATACCTCCTACTGTTAGACCCTCTTTCAAATAATCTTCACCTTTAATAAATATTAATAGGGCAGGAACAATATAAAGTACTGCACCAGCATAAAACACTTTATAATCACCATAATAGATATTTTCCAAAAATACTGATAACGGCAACTTCGAAGGAGTATCTATAAAAATAATAGCTTGTTCAATCAAGTTCCAATTATCTATAAAAGTAAGAATAACCAACGAAAAAACTGCAGGTTTTATTACAGGTAAAACTACTTTAAATAAAATTTTGCCATATCCTGCTCCATCAATTCTTGCCGCTTCAATTATATCGTTAGGTATACCTCTTACAAACTGTCTTAATAAAAAAACTCCGAATGATGAAAAAATACCTGGTAAAATAATCGCCATATGTGTATCGAGTATTTTTATATTCAAAACCCTATGTATTTTATCTAATACAAGATAATTAGGTACTAAAGTTACTTGAAATGGAAGTAGTACTGCTAAAATATATATTACAAATATCAAATCCCTTCCTGGAAATTCCATCTTCGCAAAAGCAAATGCTGCAAAAATCCCTATCACAATTTGACCAACTATTATAATAACAGTTAGCTTGACAGAATTCATAAAAAATTTAAAATATTCTGCTTTATTAGTTACAATAGAATAATACTGTTGCAAATTAAACTCATCAGGTATAATCTGTATATTTTCAGCATTAATTTGACTTTCCGTCATAAAAGAATTCGTGAATGTATATATTATCGGAAATACGTATAAAAGAGATATTATAAAAATTAACACAAGCAATATTTTTTTCATAATTAACTTTCACCTACTTTTCTTGCATGTTTTCTATCAAAATAGAACAGTAAGAAAGCAAAAACAAATATTACTGTTGCAAATACATAAGCTGCGGATGTTAGTTTCTCATACTGAAGGTCTCTAAATTTGTTGTTCATATAATGCTGTAACATATATATTTTAGGGTTTGGATAGCTGCCTTGTAGTACAAATATATCTTTAAATACTTTAAACGAATTGATTATAGTTACTATTCCAACAAACACTGTCGTAGGTGTAATAAGTGGAATAATGATATGCCATAGCCTCTGAAAGTAATTCGCTCCATCAATCATAGAAGCTTCTATTATTTCTTTTCTTAATTGCGACAGCCCAGCTAGGTATATTATCAGATTATAACCCGTATTTCTCCAAATAAATATTAATATTACTACTATCATCGCATACTCTGTATTTATTAGATTAAATCCTCCAAACCCAAATACTTTTCTGAAAAAACCAGCTACTGTACCTGAAGGTATAGCCATAGGAAGTATAATAAATAATTTTATAAACTTTGGTGCTTTTATTTCATGAATTATTAAAGCTAATATAAAAGAAATAACGATAATGAGTGGTATAGCAATTCCCATAAATAATGCTGTATTCTTTAGTGCTAAATTAAATGCATTACTCTTAAACACATCATTATAGTTCTTAAATGCAACAAAAGTATCATCAAAACCACTTCTGCTTACAGAATATTTCAAACCCCAAATAAAAGGAATAATGTATAATATTGAAAAACCTATTAAACTCGGTAATATAAATAAAAAACCTTTAGATTTTCTTAATTTTTTTAACATACTCCACCTCATATTCTACTTTTAGTTTGAGTTTGAATATTTTAAATTTTGCGAATATGATACGACTACTTTTGTTTTCTAATTTGATAATTTATTCTCATTTTTTCATTATATATTCTATTACTGTTAAAATAATCCTTCTTCCAAAAGTAATTATTACTATTTTTTAATATTTATTACACATTATGTTTTAATCACTCATTTAACCACATATTATATTTATCTTCCAATTTCTGTAGTTCTTTGCTCAACTTTTCATCTGTATAAGGCTTGTCTGCAAATATGAATTTTGTAATTTCTTTTATTAATTCTCCCCTTATAGTTCCATACATCTTACTATATTCATTTGACGGCTTATACTCACCATTCTTTATTCTTGTTAGTATATACTTCCTTAATGCAACTGCTTTTTCATTTACATCGTTAGCTTTTTCTATTTCTTCAATTTTTTCTTCTATTTCTTTATTTACAGGATAAGAATAGTCATACTTTTCTCTAAACATTTCTAGCTGTACTTCATCACTTAATAAACCGTCTATAAATTCTAAACCTAAATCAACATTTTTCCCATTTTTGTTTACGATGAATCCCCATACCCTAAGTTTTTCTGATTCAAAAATCACCTGCGGTAATATAATATAATCATTAATATCCATATCAACACCAATACGAAGAGACTTCATTGCATTTTTATCATAAAATCGTCTTCTTAAATTGTTAGTGTCATTATACCAATATGACTCATTTGCTTCCTTATATTCATCTGATTCTTTCACAAATAGCATTTTATAATAATTTTCAAATGTATAGTTATCTTTCAAAATATATTTACCAGAATGGATTTCATCCCTCAAATTCTTTATGTACTCTATCATTCTAGAGTTATTAATATTAACTTTATTGTTTTTAATATCATATATCTCCAACTCTTCCATTATATTCGACACAAGTTCTTTATATAAAATCCCTGTAAAATTTTTTGGCTCCTGAGTCAACCATTTTTCTCTGATATTAAAATAATCCTCTCTAGTCCAATCTAAACTAGGTTCATCTATTCCTAATTCTTCGAATACCTTTCTATTTAAGGTTATAGGATAATGATACATACCTATTGGTACAAAATAACCATCTATATCTTTAACACAGTCATATATCTTTTCATAATTTTTTAATTTATCTTTTACTTTTAAAGCAATACTTTTTTCAGTTAAAGGTTTATAAAAATCCCATGTTGACACATATATTAACGTAGGTCCATCTTTTAAATATAATTTTGAATTTAACTTTTTCTGATATTTTTCATAATCATTTATATCTATTACATCAAAATTTACCTTTACTCCTTTTTCTTTTTCAAACTTACGTTTATATAAATCTAAAGTATTAAATGCAAATTTAATCTTAGAATAGAAAAAATTATCTATCAATATTGTAATTTCCTTACCTTTATTATCTTGATTGTCGACACTTGTACTATTCTTTACAGTAGTACATCCATTTACCGATAATAATAAGATTAAGCATAAGATTATAGCAATTACTCTTTTCATCTTCATACCCCCACCTCAATAATTTTATATACTTTAATATTCAATTTCACTTTCAATTATTTCAATAGCTTTTTTTAAAACTACATCTTGATTTTCCATAAAATTTCTTTTAACAAGAGTGTTCGGCTCTACTCCATTAAAAACACTGCCCATATAATGAGCTTGGGATAATCTAAATCTATATTTTAGATCCGCTATTGGACTGTCAATACATAATTAAATAATTTGAAAAGTATTCCAGTTTTTCTTCTAGATATGAATATCCTTCTTTAATACTTTTATAAATAAACATAAAGTCTTCAATATATTTTTGGTTAGATTGTTCTATGCTCCACTCCCCTTTTGAAAAGCTTTTTATAGAAACAACATTGTTTTCTAAATATACTAGCCCAACAAAATATAGCAATAACTCCAAAATGTACTGGTTTTTGTAACTTAATTCTCATTGTTAAAATAAATAAAAATATGAAAAAAGCTATAATCGAAATAAGCATCATCTAACAATATTTATGATAAATTATTCATTCAACCACATATTATATTTGTATTCTAATTTCTGCAATTCTCTACTTAACTCTTCATCTGTATAAGGCTTGTCTGCAAAGATAAATTTAAATAAATCTCTATGAAGCATATCATAGAGTTCTTGGTGGTGTATTCTGTCATCATAATTATAAGGTCTTATTTTACTCTTTTTTATTTTTTCTAATATAAATTTTTTCAATTCTACAGCTTTCTTGTTATAATTACAAATTTCATCTATTTTATCTATTTCACTTTCTATTTTTTTATTTACTGGATAAAAACCTCCAAACAATTTACCATTACCATACATAGAAAGCTGTACTTCATCACTTAATAAACCATTAATAAATTCTATCCCTAAATTTGTATTTTTACCATTCCTATTTACTATAAAACCCCAAGTAAAAAAATTGTTATTTTCGTTAATTACTTCTGGAAGTATTATTACATCTCCTTTATCTATCATTTCACTTACTCGTTTTGTTTCAAATGCATTTATTCCTAAATTCCGAACCAAAATTTCTTTATCTACAAGTTGTAAAAATCTTAAAACTCTTCGATATTCTGGTGTATTTATACCTTCTATAAAAATTTTGTAGTAATTTTCATAAGAATAGTCTTTTAAAATGTATTTGCCTGAAAATATTTTTTCTCTTGTATTTTTTATAAATTCTTTAATTTTCAAGTTGTTTATACTAATCTTATTGTTTTCTCCTATTATTTTCAAATTATATAAAGGCTCTTTAATAATCTCGTCATAATCTTTAAAAGTAAAATATCTTGGCTTTTTAGATAACCATTTCTCTTTAATCTTTAAATAATCATCTTTAGTCCAATCAAGACTAGGCTCTTTAACATCAAGCTCATCTAACGTGCTTTTATTTAATATTTTCGCAACATAATACATCCCAATAGGAACATAATAAACTTTTTCTTCTTTTAAACTATCGTATATCTTTTCAAGATTAGTAATTCTATCTGTAACTTCTAATGTCACACCGCTATCTATATAACTCTGATAAAAAAAATACTGGGGTAAATAGATAAGAGTTGGACCATTCTTTAAATACAGCTTTATGTTTAGTTTTTTTATGTAGTCATCTAATGTATCTGCATCTATTATATCGAATTTGACTTTTACACCCTTTGAATTTTCAAATTTGTATTTATAGCTTTCTATGATTGGGTTAATTGGCTCTTGTATTAATATTGTTATTCCTTTCTGTGCATTTGGTTCAAGTTTTGATATAGTTTCGTCTGTACAGCCAACTAAAAATAATAACATAGATAAAATTAAAAATACAATTTTAGGCACAAAAATCTCACCTCATAAACATTAAATTTTCTATTCCTCGCAAATCCAGTTTATCATTTCATCATAGCATCTCTTTGCATCCTCATATCCCATCTCATATAATTCTTTTAGTTTTTTTACATCTCTTTCAATCCTATCTACTTTCATATCTTTAGTTGGTCTAATTACAAAAACTTTCTTTTCTGATTCTAACTTTTCAATATATTCTAATGTATTATTATATACTTTATATCTATTAAGCATTGCATTTATTAACCCAGGATATTCAGAATACATAATCTTTAATAATTTTTTCAACTTAAAAGGTCTCTTTCTATATCCTTTATTTCTAGTCAAAACAATAACGTTCTTCTTATTTCCATCTTCTATTGCCTTTTTTATAGGCAAAGGATCTGCTATTCCTCCATCCAACAAAAATTTTCCACCCATTTCAACTATTGGAGCTACAAATGGTAAACTACTAGAAGCCTTAATAGCTTTAAGTACATCTTCACATTCATCTTTATCAAAATACACAGGTTGTCCAGTTTTGCAATCAGTAGCTACTATAATAAATTTTTCTTTTGCTTTATTAAAAGTTTCAAAATCAAATGGTATAAGTTTATTAGGTATTTCGTCAAATATAAAATCCATACCGAAAAGACTTCTTTTGGTTATTAAATTTTTATAACTAATATATCTATCATCTTGGGCATAATCAAGATTAATTTTTATACTTCTACCTTTTTGCCTTGAAATATAAGACGAGGCATTACATGCCCCTGCAGAAACTCCTATAATATAAGGGAAATATAAATCCTTTTCCATGAAAAAATCTAAAACTCCTGAAGTATAGCAACCTCTCATTCCACCGCCTTCTAATACTAATCCTGCTTGCACCATTTATTTTTCTCCCTTCTTTAACGATTAATTTATCTTTAATTCTTACTCATTTAACCACATATTTAGTTTGTTTTCAAATTTTTCTATTTCTTTGATCATCTCTTCATCTGTATAATCTTTATCTGCAAAAACAAATTTTATTATATTACTAGTTAATTCTGAATCTATAATTAAATACTTATCGTTATAATTATTCAATGATTTATAATCCCCACTTTTTATCTTACTTAATATGTATTTCCTCAAAGCAATAGATTTTTCGTTTACATTATTATCTTTTTCTATTTTTTCGATTTCATCTTCTATATCTTTATTCACAGGATAATCCCGCTTCTTTTTGAATATCTCTAGCTGTACTTCATCGCTCAACAACCCATTTAAAAATTCTAAACCTAAGTCAATATTTTTTCCGTTTCTATTAACAACAAATCCCCATAATACTAATTCATCAAATTTATCAATAACTTGCGGTAAAATAATATGTTCTTTTATATCCATTTCAAGGCTATTCCCGAGGGAATTCAATGCATTCTTAGAGTAAAACTGCCTCCTTATACTATCTGTTTCATCATATAAAGTCATTTTTCTTGCTTTCTTATATTCTTCTGACCTTATTTCATAAAACATTCTATAATAGTTTTCGAATGTATAATTGTCATTTAGAATATACCTACCAGAATGTAGCTCATCCTTCAACTTCTTTATGTATTCTATCATTTTTGATTTATCAATATTAACTCTATTATTTTTTAAATCATATACTTCTAATTCTTCCATAGCGTTTTTAATAAGTTCCTTGAATAAAAATGGTGTAAAATTCTGAGGTTCCTCATTTAACCACTTTTCTCTTATCCTAAAATAATCTTCTCTAGTCCAATCTAATCCAGGCTCCTCTATTCCCAACTTTTTAAAAATCCTTCTGTTTAATATTACAGGATAGTGAGCCATACCTATTGGAATAAAACAACCATTCTCATCCTTAATGCTATCATATATCTTTGCATAGTTTTTTAATTTATCATCTACCTTTAAAGCTATTCCTGTTTTTACTAAATTACCATAAAAAGCCCATGGAGCCACATATATTAGAGTAGGACCGTCTTTTAAATATAATTTAGATTTCATTTTGTTTTCTGTATCTACCACATCAAATTTTACTTTTATTCCCTTTTCTCTCTCAAATTTCTGTTTATATGTATTAAAAGCTGGTGTGTTAAACTTTAAATCGTGATATGAACCACTGTCTACAAGTATTGTTATTTCTTTGTTTTTTGTACTTGAACTATTTTCAGTAGAAGTACATCCAATTAATGATAATACTAACGTTAAACATAAAATTATAGCAATTACTCTTTTCATGCTAATCCTCCATTCTTTCAAGTTATTATAACAAAATCTTCAATTTAAATAAATTGTATTAAGGTAGATTTTGCCTATTATTAATAATTTTAATTCTATTTCTGTCAAATAAATCCTTTTTATTATGTTTTGTATTTTTTAATATTTTTTAATATTTTTATTAACTATTCTTAACTTTTGCCACACAAAAAAACCTGGATACTTAAATATCCAGGTTTATAATCTATTTTAAATATTGTCTAACAATCTTATTAACTAAGCTTCCATCAGCTCTGCCTTTTACCTTAAGCATTACATAAGACATTACTTTTCCCATATCTTTCATAGTACTAGCGCCGATTTCTTCTATAGCAGCTTTAACTATTTCATCAATTTCATCTTCTGAAAGTTGTTTAGGCAGATATTCCATTAATATATCAATTTCTTTTTGGGTAAGTTCTACAAGGTCTTGTCTTCCACCCTTTTCAAAGTCCTTTAAAGCATCCTTCTTTTGCTTCACCTGTTTAGCGATAAGTTCTATAATGTCCTCATCACTTAACTCAACTCTTTCATCCACTTCTCTTTGTTTAATAGCAGCCCTTACCATTGTAATAACATCCTTGCGGACCTTATCCTTGTTTTTCATAGAGGCTTTTAAATCTGCCATTAATCTCTCCTTAAAGGACATTGAATCACCTCTTATCTTCTTTTCTTATTTTTTCTTCTAGCTGCTTCAGCTTTCTTTTTACGTCTTACGCTAGGCTTTTCATAATGCTCTCTCTTTCTTACTTCAGAAAGAACGCCAGCGATAGCACATTGTCTTTTAAATCTTCTAAGAGCACTATCTAGTGATTCGTTCTCTTTAACTCTTACCTGTGTCATCTGCTTCTTCCCTCCCCTCTCCCACTGCTACAGTTCCTAAGTTACAACGCAGTAAGTAGATTTCGGCACTAGATTATTATACATTAAATAGCAGTTTTATGCAACAAATATTTTAACCTGGAGGCCACATTAAGTGTCTTCCACCTAATAAATGGTAGTGCAAATGACCTACAGTCTGTCCTCCCTTTTCACCACAGTTATTCACTATCCTAAATCCATCTTGATCTATTCCTTTTTCTTTTGCTAATTTTTTTATAACCAAATGTATATGACTTATAATATCTATGTTATCTTCGTTTATATCTTTAATTGATGGTATATGCTCTTTTGGTATTACTAGTATATGAACAGGTGCTTGAGGATTAATATCTTCAAATGCTAATACTTTGTCATCTTCATATACTTTATTGCTAGGAATTTCTCCATTAACTATCTTACAAAAAATACAATCAGACACCTAGTTCACCTCCTTACTGCCCTAATTATATATTCAACAATGCCATTAAAAAATCCTTTATTTATTTACAATTTCACCTATTAAATTTTCACCTGATATTTTATTCATTTTAACAGGCAGTATTTCTCCTTCAATCGAAATATCTCCTTTAGCCATAACCCGAATATAATTTGTCGTATATCCTTCCATTAATCCAGATTTTCCTTTAACTTCCTCTTCAAATAAAACATCCATTATCTTGCCTATAAATCTTTCATTGAAAATCTTGTTAAGCCTTTCGCCTAGTTCTATTAATTTTCTGCTTCGTTCTGTTTTGACTGTGCCATCAACTTGATTTTTAAATTTTGCCGCAGGTGTACCCTCTCTTGGAGAATATTTAAAAACATGTATTCTTGAAAAACCTACTTCTTTGACAAAATTATATGTTTCTTCAAACTCTTCATCTGTTTCTCCTGGGAAACCTACTATTATATCTGTCGTCAAGCCTACATCAGGCATATATTTTCTTATAAGTTTCACTATACTTAAATACTCTTCGGTTGTATATTTTCTGTTCATTCTTTTTAAAACTGTATTGCTTCCACTTTGTAGTGATAAGTGAAAATGGTCACATACTTTTGGAAGTTTACTTAGTCTGCTCATAAACTCTTCTGTTACTATTGTAGGCTCTAATGAACTTAATCTTATTCTTTCTATACCATCAATGTCATGTATGGCTTCAATAACATCTATTAATCTTATATCCCCTAAATCTTTTCCATATGACGCTACATGTATCCCTGTTAAAACAATCTCTTTAAAGCCTCTTCGACCAAGCTTTTCTACTTCTTTTACAATATTTTGTAAATTTCTACTTCTTACAGGACCTCTTGCATAAGGTATAATGCAATATGAGCAATATTGATTACATCCTTCCTGTATCTTAATAAACGCTCTAGTTTTACCATTTACTTCATCTATAGACATTTCTTCAAATTCCCTTACTTTCATTATATCTTCAACAATTTTTATGCGTTTATTCTTTTCTTTAACCTCTTCACACAGCTTTACTATTTTATTCTTATCACTCGTACCAATAACCAAATCTACATCTTCGATTTCAAATACTTCATCAGGTGAAACTTGCACATAACATCCAACAACAGCCACAATAGATTCTTTATTCATTCTCTTTGCTCTTCTTATGAACTGTCTTGACTTCCTATCACCAAGGTTAGTAACTGTGCAAGTATTTATAACATAAACATCTGCCTTATCTTCTGCATTTACAACAGTGTATCCATTTTTTTTGAAAAGCTTAGCCATTGCTTCTGTTTCATACTGATTTACTTTACAACCCAAAGTATAAAAGGCAACAGTTTTCATCTAAATCACTCCTAAATCTCCAAGCTCATACATAACTACGGATATGGTAGTAAATCCTGCAGTTTCTGTTCTTAAAATTCTAGGTCCTAAAGAAATTATATGAGCATTAATCTCTTTTAATCTTTCTATTTCTTCTTCTTCAAAGCCGCCTTCTGGACCTATTATTATATTAATTTTACCTTTTTTATAAGTCTTTAATATATCTTTTAATCCAATTTTCATTTCATTTTCATACGGGACTAAAATAAATTCTTCACCCTTTAATCTATCAATCATCTCATTAAAAGTTATTATTTTACTAACAACTGGTATAATTCCTCTTTTACATTGTTTAGACGCTTCTTTTGCAATACGTCTCCATCTTTCTAGCTTTTTGAGTTCTTTTTTTTCACTTTCAACTTTAACTACTGTTCTTTTTGTTATTAATGGTACTATTTCAACAACCCCTAATTCAGTTGCCTTTTGAATAATCAAATCCATCTTTGTAGATTTTGGTAAGCCTTGATAAAGTATAATTTGTATCGGAGGTTCATTTTTCGATTCAAACTCTTTTTTAATAACTACCTCTACGTAATCTTTTTCTATCTCCGTTATTTCTGCAATATATTCTTTACCTTCACAGTTTGATACATTTATAATTTCACCAATATCTAGTCTTAATACATTTTTTATATGTTTTACATCTTCACCTTTAATAATTATTTTATTTTCTGCAATGTCTTTTTTATCTACAAAGAATTTATGCATTCTCTGATCCCTCTTTAATTCTAGATACTAGGCACGCCCATTCTCCCATTTTCATTTCATCAATTACTTCTAAACCATTCTTATCTAAAGCAGCTTCAACGTCTTTTATCTTATCTAATATTATTCCAGAAGCTATAAAAACTCCATCTTCTAACAAAAATTTAGGAACAACTTCTGCAAGCTTTACAATAACTTCAGCTATTATATTAGCAACAATAACATTAGCCTTTCCGTCAACTACATCCAAGAGATTACCTTTTCTAATCTGAACAGTATTAGCAACTCCATTTTTTCTAACATTTTCTTTAGCTACTTTAACAGATACTTCATCTAAATCTATTCCTATAGTACTTATTGCCCCAAGCTTAGCAGCTGCAATTGACAATATACCAGTACCACAACCTATATCAAAAACTATATCATGTTGATGAACATATTTTTCTAATTGTCTTATACACATTATAGTTGTTTCATGAGTTCCTGTACCAAAAGCCATACCAGGATCAAGCTCTATTACGATATCTTCTGGCTTTTTGTCATAACTTTCCCATGAAGGTTTAACAACTATTTTCTCACCTATCTTCTTTGGTTTATAATACTTCTTCCATGAATTGGCCCAGTCTTTTTCATAAACTTCTGATGTTGTAACTTCTCCTAACCCCTTGTCCAAATTGTATTGCGGTATTTTTTCTACGTTCTGTTTTATTAACTCTATTTTGTCTATTAAGTCTTCACTTTCTGGTAAATACCCTTTTACGATTACTCCTTCAAAGTTTTGCTCTACTAAAGTAGGGTCTATGTAATCCCAATCTCCTTCATTTTTGTTTTGGAATATTAAATCATTAGGATCTTCAATGACTAACCCCCCTACTCCAGCTTCATATAAAATATTCGATACAACCTCAACTGCTTCCGTAGTGGTTTTAATCTGGACCTCAATCCACTTCATTTTAGCCCCACATCCTTTATATTTAATCTTCTTTATTTCCACTTTATTATACCCTATTAAATTAAAAAAAACCAGCAAAAATACAAAAGTAAACTATTTATGAAAATAATGCTCATGCGAAAGCATTCGCTTTTATTTTCATAAATTTTCGAAAAAATAAGTTTGTTAAAAGTAAATCACTCCAATGAATATGGAGTGATTTTAACCTCCGAAAGCATCTTTTACTTTATCGAAAAATCCTTTTTTATGCTCGACAGCAGTATCTCCAGTAGCCTTTGCAAACTCTCTTAAAATCTGTTTCTGCTTTTCATTTAGTTTCTTAGGTACTTGTACTTTTACCTTAACATACTGGTCTCCTCTGCCGTTACCTCTGATATATGGAATACCTTTATTTTTCAATCTAAAAATTGTACCTGTTTGTGTCCCTTCTGGTATTTTGTATCTTACCTTTCCATCAAGTGTTGGCACTTCAATAGTAGCCCCTAATGCTGCCTGCACAAAAGTTATAGGTATTTCACAAATAACATCATTTCCTTCACGTTCAAAGATTTCATGAGGCAATACGTTTATATAGACATATAAATCTCCTGGAGGCCCTCCTTTTTCACCAGGTTCTCCTTCACCTCTGAGAGGTATTACTGAACCTGTATCTACTCCTGCTGGTATTTTTATGTTTATCTTTCTTAAACGACGCTCTTTACCAGTTCCTCCACAATTTGAACATGGAACTTCTATAATTTCTCCTGTTCCATGACATCTATCACAAGTTCTTACATTAACAAATTGACCAAAAGGTGTATTGTGAGCGTATCTTAGCTCTCCTGTACCATTACATTTAGGACAAGTCGTTTTTTTAGTCCCTGGTTTAGCACCTGTTCCATTACATACTGAACAGTTTTCTGTTCGTCTAATTTTTATTTCCTTTTCAACGCCAAAAGCTGCTTCTTCAAACTCTAAATCTAATGTATATTTTAAATCAGCACCTCTTTTAGGTCCTGATTTTCTTCTTCGTGAAAAGCCTCCACCAAAAGCTTCAAAAATATCATCAAATATATCACCAAATCCTCCAAAGCCTTCAAACCCACCAAAACCTTGTTCAAATCCTCCTGCTGCATTACCATTTACACCTGCATGACCAAATCTATCGTATCTTGCTCTTTTTTCTGGGTCACTCAATACTTCATAGGCCTCATTTATTTCTTTAAATTTTTGTTCAGCTTCTTTATCCCCTGGATTTAAGTCTGGATGATATTTTTTTGCTAATTTTCTATATGCTTTCTTAATTTCTTGCTCTGATGCATTTTTGCTAACACCTAATATTTCGTAGTAATCTCTCTTGCTCATTTTTTCACCACCTTTCAACATCAAAAACCAAAGCTAAATCCAGAGGATTTAGCTTTGGTTTATTTATTTATCATCATCTACAACTTCATAGTCAGCATCAACTACATTTTCATCTTTCTTTCCATTTTGTTGGTTATTTTCTTGCTGCCCAGCCTGAGCTCCATATTGCTGTGATGCCTGCTGATACATTTTTTGTGATAATGCATGGAATTCGTTAGTTAATTCCTCAGTTTTCTTCTTAATTTCTTCTATATTATCGCCTTCTAATGCTTTCTTTAATTCATCTAATTTAGCTTTAACTTTAGATTTTTCATCTTCACTTACTTTATCTCCTAATTCATTTAGTATTTTTTCTGTTTGATATACCATCGAATCAGCATTATTTCTTATTTCAACAGCTTCTTTTTTCTTCTTATCTTCTTCTGCATACTTTTCAGCTTCTTTTATTTTTCTTTGAATTTCTTCTTCAGTTAAGTTTGTAGTTGCAGTTATAGTAATTTTTTGTTCTTTACCTGTTCCTAAATCTTTAGCTGAAACATGCACTATACCATTTGCATCTATATCGAAAGTAACTTCTATTTGTGGCACTCCCCTTGGTGCTGGAGGTATACCAGTTAATTGGAATCTACCTAATGTTGTATTGTCTTTAGCCATTGGTCTTTCACCTTGTAAAACGTGAATGTCAACAGCTGTTTGGTTATCTGCTGCAGTTGAGAATATTTGACTCTTTCTAGTAGGTATTGTTGTATTTCTTTCAATCAACTTAGTAAATACTCCACCTAATGTTTCAATACCTAGTGATAGTGGAGTTACATCAAGCAATAATAAGTCTTTAACTTCTCCACTTAAAACTCCTGCCTGAATCGCTGCACCAATAGCTACACACTCATCAGGATTTATTCCCTTATGAGGTTCTTTACCAATTAAATTCTTAATAGCTCTTTGAACAGCTGGTATTCTTGTTGAACCACCAACTAAGATAACTTTATCTATATCTGATGGTGATAAATTAGCATCAGCTAATGCCCTCTTAGTAGGCTCTATAGTTCTCTCTACAAGATGAGCTGTTAATTCTTCAAACTTAGCTCTTGTTAAATCCATATTTAAATGTTTAGGACCATCTTGTGTAGCAGTAATAAATGGAAGATTTATATTTGTTGTCATAACACTTGATAATTCTTTTTTAGCTTTTTCTGCTGCTTCTTTTAATCTTTGCAAAGCCATTTTATCATTTCTTAAATCTATTCCATGTTCTTTTTTGAATTCTTCTGCTAGATAATCAATAATCGCTTGGTCGAAATCGTCTCCACCTAAATGATTATCACCACTTGTTGCAATAACCTCGAATACTCCATCTCCAATTTCTAATATTGATACGTCAAATGTACCTCCTCCTAAGTCGAATACTAATATTTTTTGCTGTTCTTCACCTTTATCTAAACCATATGCAAGTGATGCAGCTGTTGGTTCGTTTATAATTCTTCTTACATTTAAACCTGCTATTCTACCTGCATCTTTTGTTGCTTGTCTTTGGCTGTCTGTAAAATATGCAGGAACAGTTATTACTGCATCTGTAACTGGCTCTCCAAGATAACTTTCAGCATCTGCTTTAAGTTTTTGAAGAATCATAGCAGAAATGTCTTGAGGTGTATATTCTTTTCCATCAATATTTACTTTATAGTTTGTACCCATATGTCTCTTTATTGAAATTATCGTTCTATCTGGATTTGTAATTGCTTGTCTTTTTGCAGTTTCCCCAACTAGTCTTTCTCCATTTTTTGTAAAAGCTACAATTGAAGGTGTAGTTCTATTTCCTTCAGCATTTGGTATAACTACAGGCTCTCCTCCTTCAATAACAGCAACACAGGAGTTTGTTGTACCTAAGTCGATACCTATTATTTTACCCATAGTCTTCTCCTCCCTTTCAAGTTTATTTTGATATTTTTACCATACTTGGTCTAATGACTTTATCTTTTAATTTATATCCTTTTTGATATACCTCTATTATTGTATCTTCTTCATGTTCACTTGATTCTTCTTGTGCAACCCCATGATGTAATTTAGGGTCAAACTTTTCTCCAATCGCCTTTATCTCTTCTAAACCACTCTTCTTAAGTATATCCAATAATTGTTTATAAACCATTTCTACACCTTTATAGAAACTATCCTCTTTCTGACTATCATCAACTGAATCTAATGCTCTTTCGAAGTTATCTATGACAGGTAATACTTGGCATATTAATTCTTCAGATGCATAAGCGTATATTGACTCTTTTTCTTTTTCTACTCTCTTTTTATAATTTAAAAAGTCTGCTTGCAATCTTAAAAATCTATTATTTAATTCTTCTAATTCTTTCATTTTATCTTCTAGTTTTGCTTTTAATTCGTCTATATTATCTTCTTTATTATCTTCTTTATTATCTTCTTTATTATCTTCTTTATTATCTTCTTTTGATTCTTCTATAACATCATTAGCATCTTTTTCTATATCTTCTACATTTTTTTCTTCTTCATTATGTACCTGATCTTTTGTAACTTCTTGTTCATATTGATCTTTTCCCATTCATTTCACCTCTTTTCAATATTTATAAATATATGTATCCAATACATCGGGTGCAAGATAAAATCTCACACCCTTATGATACAAAATAATTCAAGATTTCGTTTAAATCATAAGCTATTGATTTTACAATAGAAACTACTTTTGAATAATCCATTCTTGTAGGTCCAATTACACCTATCTTACCTATTGTTTTGCCATTCAAACTGTACGTTGCAGTAATTAAACTACAGTTACTTACCTCTTCATAACAGTTTTCACTGCCAATAGTAATCTCAATATCATGAAAACCACTCTTTAAGAGCATGTCTACTACAGATTCCTTATTTTCTATAAATGATATAAAGCTTTTTGCTTTTGCAATATCATTATACTCTGGAAAATTAAATATGTTAGTTACACCATCCGCAAACAAATCTACCTCATACATACCATCTATTGATCGGTTTATTAATGGCAAAATGTCTTTTATCGTATCTCTTAAACTATACATCTCTTTTACAAACTCTGTTTCAATATTCTTACTTATATCTTCTATTGAACATCCTTTTAATTTACTATTTAGATAATTAGTAATCTTTTCTAACTGCTCTTCTTTTACCTCATTTTCAATTCTAAATACTGTATTTTTAACTATTCCTGTATCGGTAACCATAACAACCAACACTTTATGTTCGTCTATAGGTATTAGCTGTATTCTCTTTAATTTACTTCTTTTTATTTGAGGAGCAATTGCTAAAGATGTATAATTTGTAAGTTCAGATAAAATCTTAGCTGCATTTTGTATAACTTGTTCTATTTCTCTTATTTCTTTAAGCAAACTTAGTTTTATCTTTTTTCTTTCTTCTTCTGTAATTTTCCTTATCTGCATTAAATTATCTACATATAATCTGTATGCTTTATCAGATGGTATTCTTCCTGCTGAAGTATGAGGCTGTAATAAATATCCTAATTCTTCTAAATCTGACATCTCATTTCTTATAGTCGCTGAGCTAACTCCTAGATTATATTTTTTTGCAATAGTTCTTGAGCCTACTGGCTCTGCACTTGTAATATAACTGTGAATTACAGCCTGTAGAATTTTAAGCTTTCTATCATTTAACATCATATATACCACCTCAATTAGTTATAGAAAGCCTAATTTTTGTAATTTGTAAAACTTGTCATTTTTATTAGCACTCTATACTATCGAGTGCTAATCTTATGTTTTTAAATTATCACTGTTTTTAAAATTTGTCAATACTTTTGTGTTAATTAGTCAATAGTTATTAATTAGTAGTTAAGGAAGTAATTCTATAAAGACTAAGTTAGATAAATCGATTCCCCTTTTTGTTAACTTAATATATTCTTCTTTATTTTCTATTAAACCTTTATCTTCTAAACTTCTTAATTGCCTACCATATATATCATCTACATTTAATCCGAATCTTTTTTTAAAGTCTAATTTTTTTACTCCTTTAATTAATCTTAATCCTAATATCATAAATTCTGCCATTTCCATCTCTATATCTATTTTTTCGCTTTCTTCAATAGGCAATTTATCTTCACTTAAATACTTAAAATACTGCTTAAAATCCCCAAAATTGCTCCATCTTTTACTATTTATATTAGAATGAGCAGATAACCCTAATCCAAGATAAGGTTTTACATTCCAATATACTAAGTTATGCTTACATTCATAACCAGGCTTAGCAAAATTAGATATTTCATAATGTATAAAGTTATTATCTTCTAATAACTCTATTCCCTTATAATACATCTCCCTTTCTGTATCTTCATCAGGTAAATTTAATCTAGATTCGTTATATAGTTTATAAAATAATGTTCCCTCTTCTATTTTCAAACTATAGAACGAAATATGTTCTGTTTTTAGTGCAATAACTTTCTTTAATGTATCAATAACATCTCTTATTGTCTGACCCGGTAGATTAAACATTACATCTACATTAACATTATTAAAATCAAACTTCCTTATTAAATCATAGCTTTCTAAAAAATCTCTAGCAGTATGAATTCGTCCTATACTCTTTAGCAATTTATCATTGAAAGACTGCAGACCTAAACTTATTCTATTTATTCCCAAGTTTTTGTAATCTTTTAGTTTATATTTATCTAATGTTTTCGGATTTGCTTCTATTGTAAATTCAATTAACATAGAAAGATTAAACTTTTTATAAATATGATTTACAATATCACATAGAAATTTACTATCTATACTAGAAGGTGTTCCACCTCCAATGAATATTGTTTTAACTTTATAATCTTTTAATTCGACCGAATACAAATCTATTTCTTTCTTTAAATATTTTATATAATCTTCTATAATATATGATTTATCTGTGTATGAATTAAAATCACAGTAAAAACATTTGCTTACACAAAAAGGTATATGAATGTATAATCCTAATTCATTCATAATTAATTCTCCTTTAATTAAATTTTGAGGCACACCTAAGTGTGCCTAATTTGTTGACAAAGCAAAATATATATGAAAATGACGCTCATGCGGACGAATTTAGAAAAACTTAAGGCTCAAATTTTTAGAAAATCCTAACGCTTCCAATGAGTCGTCCTGACTCTTGAAGCTGGCTTAGCGTCCATACTAAGCCTACGGATTTTCTCAAAAATTTTCACCTAGTTTTTTTACTAAATTCTTTCAAGCATTCGCTTTCATAATCCATAGAAAATTAAAAACTTTAATTATTTATTTAAATATAATTTTTGTAATGGATTTCAACAAAATCTTCCTTGATTTATTTAAATTAAAGATTTTGTTCTTTTCATAAATATCTAAAAAAAGATAAATTCATTAACAAGCTAAGGCACACTAATGTATGCCTTAGCTTGTTTTGAAAAAGTAAATTATTCAAAAATAAGTTTGTCTACAGCCTACACCCATATATAATATATATGGAACCGATATTCTTTTTTGATTTTATTTTATTGCAGTATAATATATTATTATAACATACTAAAATACGTTAAACTATTACAATTTCGCCAGTAGTAATATAATATATATATTATATTATTACTAACTGCAAGAAAAATAATTGTACAATACAATATAAATTAAATTATTTTCTATTCTTTCCCCTTTCTTTTTTATCTCCACTCAATATATAATCAGTTATACCAGCTACTAAAATAAAAAAACAGTAACTCCTAAAAAAACAAATAATTAGAAAACCATAAAAGAGATTGCACTTTTAAAATGGTAGAAATTTAGTATTATAAAAGAACAAAATCACTTTAAAATCAAAAATAAAGACTTAGATGTATGTCATGCTTATATTATTATAATTGTTGCTTATATTTCGTTTATGTTCGTTTTATCATTTGGTCATTTAATCTATCAAATTACAACATTTATAAGGAAAAGTTATTTTATAAAAAGAAGATATCTATAAAATTCTAATTCTTAGATGTTTTCTTTACTTATTTTATATATATAACTTAAAATTGTATCGGATTTTAAATCAATTTTTAAATCAACCCTATTCAAAGCCTTAACAACCAAAATAGAAAAATTTTTAAATAGGTAGAAACCTATTATTACTCCAATAAAATTAAAAATAATATCATTGATATCGATAAAACGATAAGTATACTCTAAAAATAGCGAGATGGTTAATTGTAAAGATTCTATTATAGTTCCAAAACTTATAGCTAATATAACTAATTTTTTTCTATTAAGTTTAGTAATATATGAAATACCAAAACCAAAAGGGATAGATAACAGTATATTGTAAATAACTTGTTTACTTAATAAATAGTTAATTGATTTAAAATTAAAAGGAATTAAATTAACTCCAGATAAGAAAGTTGTTTCATTTTTAAATATTTTTGCCATAGTTATGGGTATAGGAAATAAAGTGTATTTTATTGAAATTAATAAATAGAAATAAAATATACTAAAGAATAATAGAAAAACATTTTCTTTTTTCATTACAAACTTAAGATAAATACATAATATACTTAATAGTATTAGTCCGATTATAATTATAGATATATCAAAATCTATCATAACCAAACACTCCCTATATAAATTTAAGTATATAAGCAGTCTCAATTTATTGAGACTGCTTATATATAAAATTTAGTTAGTAGTTAAAGTTCCTTCTCCTTTTAAATTATATCCATCATCATTAGACTTAGCTATTACTAAGTAATAATCTCCAGAATTCTGAAAGCCAAAACCTTTCGAAAAACTTTTTGGGCTGTTTAATTCGCTATATGGTGTGACAGTAGTATATCCAACTTTTCTATCTGGACCAAATACATCTTGGTAGACATAAACATAAACTTTATTGGGTGAATCTAAACTTCCTGGGTCTTTAGAATAAGTCCATATATCCCCGTTTATTACCATGTTCCCAGAATCCATAGCATGAATTTGACCATTATCTTTACCATTTACCACCCTATAGTCCATAACAAAACTCCAACTTTCACTATTTGCAAAAGCTGGTATACACATTACTGTTAAAATAAAGCTCATTAATAAAAAACTAGTTATTCTTCGCTTCATAATAAAAAACCTCCTTTTATCATTTTTTTATTATTGGTTGCAACCATTTAATATTATAATATGTCAATAATAAAAAATATGTAAAATTATGTCGATTGCATCCAAAATAGTACTATTTTCCTATTTTTATTTTGTTTTATTCGACAAAATAAATAGATGTAAAAAAAATGAAAATTAGACCATACATAAACATCCCATCATCAATATATTTGAATCTATTTATTTTTTATATATTCCTTTTCTTATATGGTTCTAATCTATAGATTATTAAGACTTTAATATTTCTAATTTTTAATCCTTTACAAATAGAAACAATATAATACCGACATAAAATTCAACTTTTCCAACGTTAAAACCAAATTTCTCCACTTAACAATCTAATCTCTGTAAATATACAACTGCATCGTTTACATTCCCAAGAATTATATACAAATCAGTAACTATATTATTTTTGTCGTCTACTGTCCTATTTTAAAATTAAAAAATATCCTTCTGGTTTCATATCTATAATCATGTGTCCAATATCAAAATCAGTTGTATATTACTTATTCAACAAAAAGAAAAGGAATCCTTTTTGAAATTAGGATCCCTACAAATTACATTATTTTTACTTTGTCTACACTCTGAGGCACACCTAAGTGTGCCCAGTCATTTTATTTATCATCAAATTTCAATACCGCTAAAAATGCTTCCTGAGGTACTTCAACATTACCTAATTGCCTCATTCGTTTTTTACCTTCTTTTTGTTTTTGCAATAGTTTTTTCTTTCTCGATACGTCTCCACCATAGCATTTTGCGAGAACATCTTTTCTTAATGCTTTAATAGTTTCTCTAGCGATTACTTTTGAACCAATTGCTGCCTGAATTGGAATAGCGAATAAATGTCTCGGTATAACATCTTTTAATTTTTCAACTATACTTCTAGCTCTTTCATAAGCCTTATCTCTATGAACTATTATAGAAAATGCGTCTACAAGCTCTTTGTTGATTAAAATATCTAATTTAACTAAATCCGATTTCTGATATCCCTTAAGCTCATAGTCAAAAGAAGCATATCCTTTTGTTTTTGATTTAAGTGCATCAAAAAAGTCGTAAATTACTTCATTTAATGGTAAATCATAATGCATTACTACTCTTGATTGATCTAAATATTCCATATTCTTAAATATTCCTCTTCTTGACTGACATAACTCCATTACAGCACCAACATAGTCAGTAGGTGTCATAATTGAAGCTTCAACTATCGGCTCTTCCATATACTCTATTTCGGCTACTGGTGGCAAGTTTGTTGGATTTTGAATGGTTAATATTTCACCATCTTTTTTCTTTACCTTATAAATAACACTAGGAGCTGTAGTAACAATATTTAAATTAAATTCTCTTTCTAGTCTTTCCTGAATAATTTCCATATGCAATAATCCTAAAAATCCACATCTAAATCCAAAACCTAATGCTGCAGAAGTCTCAGGCTCAAACACTAACGCAGCATCATTTACTTGTAGCTTTTCTAATGCATCTTTAACGTTATTATAGTCTTCACCCTCAGCCGGATATACACCACAGTATACCATAGGTGTAACTTTCTTGTAACCTGGCAAAGGCTTTTCAGTTGGATTTTGTGCATCCGTTATAGTATCTCCAACTCTTGCATCTCTAACATTTTTTATACTTGCAGCAACATAACCAACATCTCCAGCATTTAATTCTTTAACTGGTACTTGATTAGGTGCAAATATACCAACCTCAGTAACTTCAAAAGTTTTACCTGTTGCCATCATTTTTATTTTCATACCTGGCTTTATACTTCCTTCAACTACTCTTATATAAGTTATAACGCCTTTATAGTTGTCATAATATGAATCAAATATCAAAGCCTTCAATGGTGCATTAATATCTCCTGTAGGTGCTGGTATTTTCTTTACGATGCTTTCTAATACGTCCTCTATATTTAGTCCTTCCTTAGCTGATATCATAGGTACATCTTCACAGTCTAATCCTATCACATCTTCTATTTCTCTTTTTACTTCTTCTGGTCTTGCACTTGGTAAATCTATTTTATTAATAACAGGTATTATTTCCAAATCTTGCTCTAATGCCAGATAAACATTGGCTAAAGTTTGAGCCTCAACACCTTGTGCTGCATCGACTACTAGTAAAGCACCTTCACAAGCAGCTAAACTTCTCGATACCTCGTAGTTAAAATCAACATGACCTGGTGTATCTATAAGATTCAAAATGTACTCTTCGCCATCTTTAGCCTTATAGATTAATCTTATAGTTTGCAATTTTATTGTAATTCCTCTTTCACGTTCTAAATCCATATTATCTAATATTTGGTCCTTCATCTCTCTTTCAGTAAGAAGGCCCGTCTTCTCTATCAATCTATCAGCTAATGTTGATTTACCATGATCTATATGAGCTATTATAGAAAAATTCCTTATTCTTTTCTGTCTATCTTTCGGCATATCTATCCTCCTTACAACATGGAAGTAATTCTAAACAATTATAACACAAATACATAATATGTTAAAAGTATAAATTAATAAAATACTGATATACTAAAACGCCGGGCTTAAGCCCGGCCATTTTTAAATTTGGCTATTAAATCTTTTATTTGATCAACATAACTCAATACTATAGCTTTATACTTCTTATAGTATGTATCAATATCAGATTTTTTTATATTATAGACATTCCCCATTAATTGTATTTTATATATACCATTAAAATAACTATACTCAAACAATTTCTCATTTTTAACTTGCAAAAGTTCAATAAAAGATTGATTAACAATCCTAATCCCAATAAACAAAATCAAAATAGCTAATAAAACTGCCAATCTTCTTCTTCGCCTTATTTTACGTCTAAGTTTTTCTTGTTTTAATCTTTCAAGTCTTGTTCCCATAATAATCACCAGAATTATTATGGACAAAGTCAGAAATATTTATACCTATTTATATAATGAGCCAAATCTATCATCAAAAGGATAATACCTAAATACCGCTTTACCTTTAATAGATTTTACAGGAACTGGCCCAAAATACCTACTATCTTTACTTGCACCAAACTTTCTATTATCACCTAACACAAACACATAACCTTTAGGAACCTTTAAATCTATATCACCATGAGTATATGGACTACCTTCCAAATAATATTCATCTAACATTTTACCATTAACATATACCTTACCATCTGATATTTTTATCTCGTCATTTTCAACAGCTACTACACGTTTTATATAATCTACATTTGGTTTATCTGGTGCTTTAAGTATAACTATATCCCCTCTTTTAGGCTCTCCTATAATATATACCAACTTATTCGTAAACAATCTATCGCCTTCGTGCAAAGTCGGATACATAGAATCGCCTATAACATATGTAGTATTGAAAATAAAAGTTTTAATTATTATGGCTATAACAACTGCATAAAATATACTTTTTATCCACTCCAGTATTTCCTTTTTGGCTTCTTCGCTCATGTAAACACCTCCAAATCAGCATATACATTATTATAGCACTTTTATTCTAAAAAAAAAAGAACTTAAAAATTTATTCGCGATAATATTATTCGATAATATTTTTCAATGCAATATCCAAAACATTTCCAATAAATTTTGCAGTCCTTTCGGCTTCTTCAATTGTATTTAAATTACTACCAACTTCTATTAGCGCATAATGATCTTTTACATATTGATTAAACTTACCATAAGGTTTTATTATAATTCCTTTACATAATCCAGGATACATTTTATCAGAAACTTCTTTTATATATTTAGCAAAATTTAATATCTCATCTTTATTTGGATTTTCAGGTCCAATAACAAATGAATAAGTAGCAACATCAACACCATTAATTTTAACCTTACTCTCAGCTAAAGCCTTTTTAATATAACTCGCATCCTCTGGAATCCCATCTCTATGTATATCAAAAATTATTTTTACATTTTTATCTCTATTTATTATATCCTTAACTGTTGATAAAGACCTAGAATATGATTTATTATATGAAGGTATATCATGATAGATATCAATATGCTTAACCTTGTGACCTTTTTTATTAAGTACCTCTGTTATAATATCACCTATCTTTATAACATTATAATCCCTTTTTGTTGTATGATATCTATTTGACCTTATAGGCAGATATGCTTCAGTTCCATGTGTATGATATATAAGTATATACGGTTTTTCTTTGTTTACTTTTAGTTTTTTTATATTTTTTGTTTTTATATTTTTATCCGTTAAAATATTTCCTTCATTTGTTTCATAAGGATCCTCAATAAATATTATATCTTCCTTTATCTTCACTTCTCCATCTTCATTCGAACCAACTGTCTGCTTAACAATATTTTGATTTTCATTATCTCCCATTTCTTTTTTACTAGAGTAATTTATACTATTTACAGGAGTAATATCTTCTTTATTAAAAATCGATTCTATCTGGGCTTTCAAAAAAGATGTCATTTGAAAATATGATTTTAGACTATTTAACAATTCATTAATAAAAGCTTTATCAGAACTACTTTTATATTTTTCATAATACATGGCTTTCATATATGAATTGGAATTAATAATTATTTTCAAAAAAAAATTATCTACGTCTGTGCCATCAATTTTTAAATAATGTTCTTCATTCTCTACACTATATAAATCAGTAGCATTTGTTTTTTCTAAACTATTTTCCTTTTCTCCATTATAGTAGTAAATATAGTTAAATGCCTCTACAACTTTTTTATTATCATCTTTAGCAAAATCATTTGAAAGCTTAGAAATTATTTTAAATCCTATAAAAAACAACACTAAACATAAAATAGCTATTATAATATACCAATTCCCCTTATCTTTATAAATCTTATACCTCATAGGTAACACTCCCCTATATTTCTCTAATGTTAGACTACTATATGAAATTATATTCCATAAATTTTGTTATTATGATAGAAAAAAGCGACCTAAGCCTAAGCTTTAAGTCGCTAATTTAAATACTTATTTACATCTTTCAAATCAATTCCCGGATGCAATGAAATATTCAACCCATTTGCAATTACTTTTGAAAGGTCGTTAATCAAATCATCAACTTCTTTTGGAGTAACCATAACATTTCCCATATAAGGATTTAATACTTCTCTAATTAGCTGATATTTATCTTCACTTTCCATTTCTTCTAACATAGAATAAAAATTACCACCAACCTTAGCTTGTTTTTTCATTTCACTTATTATCATATCAATAGTATCATTTACCATTGTTGCAGCATCAACAACAGTAGGTACACCTATCGCTATAACTGGAACACCTAGATATTCTTTGTTCAAACCTTTCCTTTTATTTCCTACACCAGAACCAGGACTAATCCCTGTATCAGAAATCTGAATAGTACTGCTTACTCTCTCCATTTTTCTAGATGCTAATGCATCTACAGCTATAACCAAATCTGGTTTAATCTTTTCAACAACACCTTTTATTATTTCTCCTGTTTCAATCCCAGTAAGTCCCATTACACCTGGAGAAATAGCGGAAACATTTGCCATTGTTTCATCTTCAGTCTTTTTGTAAGCTTCAAAGTAATGTCTTGTAACTAAAATTTTATCCACTACTTTCGGACCTAAAGCATCAGGAGTTACATTCCAATTACCCAAACCTACAACTAAAGTTTTATTACTTTTATCAAGTTTGTGTAAAGCCTTAAGTTCTTTAGCTAATACTTTACTAATCTCATCTTTTAAATCCTGATCAGCTTTTTTTAATGCTGGTGCTTCAATAGTAATATAATTACCTATTGGCTTTCCCATTTGGGCCATACCATTTTCATTAACTATTTTTACTCTTGTTATTGTGTAATTTTCTTTTTCCTCTCTCTCAACTTCAACTCCAGATACTTCAACATTATTTCTTTCTTTATATAACTCTCTTGCTTCAATAGCTAGATCAGTTCTTATTTGTAACATCCTAACACCACCTTTATATAGTTAGTAGTATCTTTATGTTAACTCTTTATTAAATTATTTATTCTTATTTTTGTTTTCAAATTTATCTTATTGACCGCATAATTTTTCTGATACATGGGAATAAAAGAAATAACATATTTTTCTTGCAATTTATATATGTTCATGGTAAAATATCATTTGTCAATTGCAATTGAAGGGGGTGAACCTATGGCGAATATTAAATCAGCTAAGAAGAGAATTAGAGTTATAGAAAAAAGAACTGCTATAAATAAGAGAAGAAAGTCAGAAATCAAGACTTACATCAGAAAATTTAATAAAGCATTAGAAAGCGGAAATATTGAAGAAGCTAAAAACTTATTTAGATTAGTTGAGAAAAAACTTTATAGAGCTGCTGCAAAAGGAACTATCCATAAAAATGCAGCTTCAAGAAAGGTTAGCCGTTTAGCTAAGAAATTAAATGAAGCTGTTTAATTAAATATGCAATACTTATACTTCGGGCAAAAGCCCGAATTATTTTTTTTGAAAACTTTTAAATGCTTCTTGAAAACTCAACAATTAGCATTTCAAGTGCTAGTCTACTCTCTATTTCACCTTTTTTAATGCTTTCATCTACTTTCAAACATCTTTCAAATGCACTTTGCAATTCTTCAATTCCAAAATTTCTGCTTTGTTCAATCAACTTTTTTACTACAAAATTCTGTACTCCCAATTTTTGTGCAATAACACCTTGACTATATCCTTTTCCTTCTAAAAGTTTTGTCATAAATAAAAGTCTAATTTGTTTAATAACCATATGTAAAATTAACTGTATCGGTTCATTATTTAATATCATCTCATTCAAAATTGTTAATGCCTTATCTGTCTTCTTTCGTCCAACTGAATCGACTAATTTAAAAATATTATTTTCAAGACTTCGAACCAAAACTTTATCTATATCTTCAATTTTAACTTCCTTTCTATCTCCCAAATAATTACATATTTTTATAATTTCATTTTCTAAATCATAGAGTGTCTTATCACTACTAAATTCTAAATATCCAGTGTTTTCAATAAAATATGAAATGTTATTTTTAGTTATATTTTTATTATATTTACTAAACATCTTAGATACCCATTTAATCAAATCGTCTCCTTTTATTTTTGATAATTCAACAACCATACCAACATTTTTTATGCTCTTTACTATTTTTTTTCTATTATCGATTTTTTCTTCTCTAACAATAAAAATTAAACAAGTAAAACTACTTATTTTAGAAATATATTCATTTAAACGCTGTTCATCTTCTTTACTGTTTAATTTTCCACCTGTTAAAAATACTAAATTCTCTATAATCACAATTTTTTTATCTGACATAAAAGGTAACGTTTCACAGGCATTTATAATTGAATCTACACTTACTTCTTTTCCATCTAAATGCACATAATTAAGAGTCTCAAAATTTTTATCTATATACTTTTCTTTTATCTCATTTATTATCCAGTCTATCAAATAGTTTTCCTTACCATATATAAGATAAACTCTTTTTAAATCATTATTTTGAATATCACTTAAAATTTGTTTATAACTCATAATAACACTCCTTAGTCTTAAAGTTTTAATTGTTAATAAACCCATATATCTTATATTTGCTTGGTGTAATTTGTATCGTAACTAATCCATCTTTATCAGTTCTATAAATTCGTATATTGTGCTTTTTATACCTTTTTAGCACTTCTTCGCTAGGATGTCCAAAATAATTGATACCTACACTTATAATACCATATTCGGGTTTAACTGATTTTAAAAATTCTTCAGTTGAAGATGTATTACTACCATGGTGAGGTACTTTAAGAATGTCTATGTCTATATTATTTTGACTTGACACAATTTTCTCAACTTCAGACTCTATATCTCCAGTAAACAAAACTTTTTTCCCATATGCATCTAAAAGCAATACCATAGACAAGTTATTCTCATTTTCATATTTACTTTTATTTATATCTTTATTAGGATATAAGACTTCAAACGATACATTTTTAGTTATCTTTATTTTATCACCTCTAGTTAATATTTTAATAGGTATATCTTTTTCTGCTGCTTTTTTAATAATATCTAAATAAAGGTCATTCTTCACATTCTTATATGATATAAATATATTTCTTATTTTAAGCCTTTCAATTAATTTTGATAAAGCTTCACAATGGTCTTCGTGAAAATGAGATATAAAAACTCCATCTAAAGCAAAAATACCCTTTTTAACTAAATATGGATAGAGTATATTTTCACCAATGTCAAATTCCCCTGCAAGTGAACCTCCAGTATCTATTAAAAAAAATTTCTCATTATTAACGTTAATCAAACTACAATCACCTTGTCCAACATCTAGAAATTCTATTTCTACATTACTTTGTAAAGTAATATAGGATGCCATCAGTAGTATAGTAAATAAAGTACATATCAAAAAAGCTTTCTTAATCTTTACAGATAGTAAATCAAACTTAATAAAACCTAAAAATATAAAAACAGCAAGATAATAGTAAATAATGCTTTCAAATAACGGTTGAGGTAATATTAATTTTTTGTATGGAAATTTACTGAAAATATTTATTAAAAATCTAGTAAAATCTAAAATTGTATTCAATAATATTCCTAAAAATAATGCAATATTTATATTAAGAGAAGAAATGAAAATTAAAATAAACCCACCTATAACTGAAATAGATAATATCGGAACTAAAATTAAGTTAGTTATTATCGCCATTAAAGATATATTATTAAAATGATATGACAGTAGCGGTAATATACCAATTTGCACAGCTAAAATAGGAGATATCATATTTATAATTTTGTTATTTATATTTAATAACGATTCTATTCTCTTTGTAAATAACACCAATGCTAAAGCCGATACAAACGATAGCTGAAAACCTATATTAAAAATCCATAGAGGTTTAAAAATAAGTAAAATAAAAGCACTAAATAAAATACTGTTTACTGCATCATATCTTCTCAAAGTCAAATTAGAAGCCATTAGTACTGTAAAGATAATTGAAGCTCTTAATACTGACGGAGGAAATTCTACTATGTAACCATAACTCCAGATTAATATGATTGTAATAATTGTAGACAATCTTTTATCTAATTGTAATATAGCAAAAATAAAAAGAAAAAAAGCTGAAATTATTCCTACATGAAGTCCTGATACTGCTAATACGTGAGATACACCCACCTCTCTAAAACTATTAAGTGTATCTTTATTTAAATACGAACTTTTTCCCAATATAATTGATTTAATTATTGAACTATTTTCTTCTGATAATGTCATATCCAGTACATTCAAAAATTTTTTTCGAATTAGTTGAGCATTATACTCAAGAAAATTCAAATTGTTTTTAGATAATAAATAAATTGAATAATCTTTTGAATATATTATTAAATTTATATTTTGTGTCTTCAAATAAAGTCTATAATTAAATAATCTCGGATTTGTATTTACCTTAGGCCTTTTTACAAGTCCAACTCCCTTTATTTTATCCCCTTCTTCAAAAGTCTTTTTTCCATTAATATTCAGCAGCACTTTTTCTTTTATATGATAAGTAGTCCCATTAATTTTAATATAATCAGTAATTAACACATATTTTGAGTAAGACGAATTTTTAATAATTTCTTTTTTTATTATACCTGTATATTCTACTTTATTATCATATAAAAAATCTAATCTATCTCCCCTCATTATGCTATTAGTATTATAATATCCAATAAAAAAAACTGATAAAACCAAAGAATATATAAATAACTTTTCTTTTGAAATTGATAATATAATCAAAACTACAGAAAGCAGTAACCCTATAAGTAATAACTTTGTTGCAATATGAAATTTATATCCAAAATAAATTCCAAGGATATATGGAAATAAAAAATAAGAAAATGGTCTTTTCATACTTAAAACCCCATTGAAATTTACTTTAAAATAATTATATCATTTAAAAAAATTTTTTGTTAAATGTTTCTAATTTCAAAATTGTGATATAATTATTTTAAGTTGATTAAGGAGGTATATTTATGAGAAAATATATGAAAGCTGAAATTAACAGACATGATATGATACTTACGCAAATGGGAGCTAAGATTGATATAATAAACTCTTACATGTGCTATGTTACATTTGACTTAGATGGAACAAAGATTTCATATGTATATAACGTTAATAAAAATAATAAATACTTTTTAGAAAGGATAGAACCTTATCCTGAACCTGCAGGTACTTTCAAATGTGAAGAAGATGTAATTGAAACGATAAAAATTGATATCGAGCAGTTTAAAAATGCAAAAAACTCTAGAGTTTTTGATTTGTTTGTTGATATAAATAGAGAAATGAACAAAACCATTAGAAATTTTGAAGACCTTTACCTTTATTATAATGTACCTCGTGAATATGCCGATTCAATAAAATCTAAGATTAAAGAAATACAAGACATTATAAAGACAGCAAAAGAAAACTGTGAAAGAGTTTATTTCAAAAAAGATCCAGATACTCTTTAATTTCAAAAATGGCCTTTGACCGTCTAAATTTGTCAACATTCTAACGGTCTTTGGCCATTTTTGTATTTTTAAAATAATTAGTATAAGTATGAATTTTAGAGATATTCTAAAATAATAATGGAATATTAGTTAATTTAACATATTAGAGTTACAGATAAGATTTTAAATTATTTTGATATAGGAGTAAAATAATAATCGTGCCCATATATTTAAAAGGAGTTGTTGATATGCTAACAAATTCTCACGTTTATATCGCTGCGATTGTATTTATATTAACTTATGCTTTCATTATTTCAGAAAAAATTAACAGAACTGCAGTTGCACTATTAGGTGCGGCAATAATGCTAGGTCTTAAAGTAATTAGTCAGGAATATGCCTTTGAATCTATCGATTTTAATACGATAGGATTATTAATCGGCATGATGATTATTGTAACTATAACTAAACGAACGGGAGTATTTCAATATATCGCTATTAAATCAGCAAAATTAGCTAAAGGTGATCCGTGGAAAATTATCTTATCCTTTTCAATAATAACTGCTATTTCATCAGCACTTTTAGATAATGTAACTACAGTTCTGTTATTAGCTCCAGTTACTTTAGTTATTACAGATACATTAAACCTTAACCCTATACCATTTTTACTACCTGAAATACTTTCAGCAAATATTGGTGGAACAGCCACATTAATCGGAGACCCTCCTAATATTATGATTGGAAGTGCAACTGGCTTAGGATTTCTTGATTTTCTTTTTAATTTAGGTCCAGTAGTAGTAATTATCTTTATAGTTGTAATTTTTATATTAAAATTAATATATGGCAAAGAGCTTAATGTCGATGAAGAACATAAAAAACGAATAATGAATTTTGACGAATACAAAGCTATAAAAGACTATTCTCTACTTAAAAAGAGTCTAATAGTTTTAGGATTTACTATTATAGGATTTGCATTACATCAAGTTTTTGAATTTGAATCTGCTACAGTAGCACTTATAGGAGCTTCTACATTACTAGTTTTAAGTAAAATAAATCCGGAGGAAATTTTAATTGAATTAGAATGGACTACTATCTTTTTCTTCGCAGGGCTATTCGTTCTAGTTGGTGCTCTTGAGGAAGTTGGAATAATAGAAGCTTTAGCAGAAAAAGTAGTTTTCGTAACAAAAGGTAATCTTTTTTTAACTACATTAATGATTATTTGGGTGTCTGCTATTGCTTCTGCGTTTATTGATAATATTCCTTTTGTTGCAACAATGATTCCATTAATAAAAAGTATTGGAGCTATGTCAAATATTAACACTATTCCTCTTTGGTGGGCATTAGCTTTAGGAGCTTGCTTAGGGGGCAACGGTAGTTTAGTTGGTGCATCAGCTAATGTAATTGTTGCTGGAATGCTAGAAAAAACAAAATATAGACTTACATTCATAGATTTTATTAAAGTAGGGTTTCCAATTATGATTATATCTGTTTTAATATCTACAGTATACTTGATAGTATTTTATATCTAGTAGGAGGAATATTTATGTTAAAACAGAATAGAACACTAGTCGATTTGATACTCTTAGTATTTTGTTTAGCAATACTTTTAGGTATCAAATTTATAGAAACTCCTCATCATAAAAACATGACATCGAATTTACAAAATAACGGATTAACTCAAAAAGTTCTTCTAGAAGAAGAAAGATTTTGGGGTATAAAATTTTGAGGATTAGAGAGATACTCTAATCCTCTTTTTATTAGTTTAATATTTAAATATAATAAGTTTTCATTTCTTGACTAAGTTCTAAAATTGAATCAAATGTTTGACTAGCTTCTATCTTTACTCTTTCTAAATTGTATTCTGGCCAAAAATGGGTCAATATCAATCTTTTTACTCCTGCTTTTTTACCAATCTCACCAGCTTGTTTAGCAGATAAATGAGGAGCATTGTCTTCTCTATCTTCTTCAAGTACTCCCGCTTCACAAAGCAGTAAATCAGCATTTTTTGAAAAATCTATTAAAGATTCATTATATGAAGTATCTGATGAATATACAAAAGTTTTTCTACCTTTTCTTAGTTTGACAGCAAAAGTCTTAATTGGATGTTTCATTCTTTTAAAAGTAATCTCAATATCGTCTAAATTAATAATGGTATCTTCTTCTATCGGAATTATGTTAAACGAATTATTATAATTGAGCCTTTTTACCATTTCATAATCATCAGTAGGTGTATATAAAGGTATAGTTATATTACACTTGCCTTTCATTTTATTGACACCTATTGCGTATTTCATAACCATAATATCACTTATATGGTCACTATGCAAATGAGTAAGTATAATAATATCAATATCCTTAATGCTACATATTTTAAGTAGTCTAGATAATACTCCATTCCCACAATCAATCAAAATTTTTCTGTTATCCGCTTCAAACAAATATCCTGAACAAGCTCCTCCTGGTCTAGGATAGGGTCCATTATTACCTAATACAGTTAATTTCATCTAATCCCTCCCGTATAAAGCTACATATATTTTATTCTTTCTTATTTATTTTATGATTATAAGTATAAAGAAAAAGTCTCAGACTGTAAAGTCTAAGACTACTAAATCCCTTTAATAAGATTTGTTCTTTTTAAGCCTAAAACAACAGGATAAGCAATTATAAGCCCTCCAACAAATTGTAGAATATTAGCTGGTACACTAAAAATAGGAACTATCATATTTCCCTTTAAAATTCCTCCAGCTACATAATATCCTATAACCATCCATATTCCAGCTAAAGTCATCCCCATAAGATTGCTTACACTAACCATTTCTTTCCCTTGCCTTTTTAGTATTAAACTCAATATAACGATAAATAACGGAATTGAAATAATAGCGACTAACAATGAAGTTTGCACTTTATCAACCAACGCCTGTAACTCATTAATACCTTTTAGATCAAACTTTTCAACTAAATAATTTGCAAGTTCTGAGTTTTGAAGATTTCCTAACTTAACAGCTAAATAATCCTTCAAAGCTGCACCAAAAAATACCCATCCAACACCTATAATAACTGTTAATAACTTTTTAACTTTTGCTAAACTACCATCTTCCATATCTTTAACTACAAAACCCACTATTGCTCCCATTATTCCTTTAATAATCAAAGTTGGGATTGCCCAACGTGTATATCCTAAATATACATCAGCTAAAGAAGAACCTAAACCTCCTGCTATAGCACCATATTTCCAACCTAATAAAATTGCAGCTACAAAAATCATGCTATCTCCAGCATGTATGTAACCTTCAGTAAAAGGAACTGGAATTTGGGGTATAATAGCTGTAGCTACAAATACAAGAGCTATCATTAATCCACCATAAGTTAATTTTCTTACACTATTGTTCTGCAAAAAAAGTCCCCCCTATTGATGTAATGTATTGTTTACCAGTATCAATTATATCAAAATTGTATCGATAGTCAAGGGAAGATTTATAAAATTGTGTTGTTATTGTATCGCTACACTTTTTTTATGTTGCATTATCATCTTTTCTTTTAATCTTATTTTTTTCAATACATTTTAACTTACATCCTTGATATACATTCCTAGGTCCACTATAAAAACCCACTGATGATGCCGCTAAAAAAATTCCTATAATTATCCCTTTTAAAATATTATTAGGTGCAAAGTAAGCTATACCAATAATTATACCTAACACTAAAGATACCAGAGGACAAAATTTTTTAGGTAACCCTAACTCCTGAGCTAGCTTAGTCAAAAACATTATTAAAGGAACAACAGAAATATCATAAATTTGAAAATCCATAATACCTCCCCCTTTCATGCTTTTACATTATAATATGAAGGAGGTTTTAAAAAAATTATTGTATCTAATCACAGCTTTAGCTATAACTTCTAAAGTAATTAAATTTACTATCTATATTTTTTTCTTCCATATCTTTTTAAGGTAAAAGTAAGTATCACTATTCCTATATAAATATACAACTGTCCTAATCCTTTTTCTAAAATTTCACCTTTAAACATCTATATCCATCACCCTAATCAATTTTTTCTCTTTTAAATACAGCTATAATATTTCTGCCATTGAGAATACTATTCATTGATACTAATTCCCAGCCTTGCTGCCCTAACTCATTCATTTTTTTCTCATGCTCAGGAGTTAATACTAATTTTACAGCTCCATGTGCTTTAAAGTTTTCAATTTTATATTCAAATTTTTTCATTTTGAATCCCTCCAAAAATTAAAATCAATTTAGGTATTGAAATTAGTTTATTAATGATTTAAAATTTAATTGCTAGTTAACAAAATCCCCGAATTAAGCTAAATTTTTCATGGAATAATATAACTTATCATTCATATAATGCAGTAAACACATATATATTATAAATAAAAAACAGGGAGGTTTCTAGATGGATAAGAATAAAATACAAGTTAACGAACTAAACAAACTATATGATGAAATTTATTACAGCAATAATAGTGATGTTGAACAAGCATTAGAACTAATATCAAATCTTATCTCAGAAAAAGAATATGAAGAGTCAGGTATCGAAGTCAATGACCTTTCTGATATAATACATATTGCCATAGAAACGTTAGAAGAAATAAGTGAAATTTTTGACAGCGAAGGATTAGTTGATTCATACAATTTTGTAATTGAAAAGCTTGAAAGCCTACAAAACGGAGAATTGGATGATGTCATAGAAGAAGAATACAGTAAATTTTTTGACGATGATTTTATAGATGAATATGATGACGGATCAGAAATGGAAAAGTATTAGAAAAAGGAGCAAAATGCTCCTTTTTTTAGTCTTAAAAACCATATTAACTTAATATTTCTCTAATATCTTTTGTTGGATGATTTTCATATTTTACTACTTTACCTTCCCATGTTCTTATCATACAGTAATCTTTACCTCTAGAAATTAAATACTGCGGTAATATAGGTGTTTTACCTTGTCCTTTAGGTGCATTTATAATATAAGTCGGTACAGCCATACCTGAAGTATATCCTCTTAAATATTCCATAATTTCCAATCCATCATCTACAGAAGTATTAAAATGTAACGTACCAATTACATGTTTAGCATGGAATATATAATATGGCTTAACTCTAATTTTCAATAATTCATGATTTAAAGCTCTCATAACAAATTTATCGTTATTAATACCGTTCAACAGAACTGCCTGGTTACCTAATGGTATACCTGCATTTGCTAATTTTTCACAAGCTTTTTTAGCTTCTTCAGTTACTTCTTTTGGATGATTAAAATGAGTATTTAGATAAATTGGATGATATTTCTTTAACATATTTACTAACTCATCAGTAATTCTTTGTGGCATAGTTACTGGAGTTCTTGAGCCAATTCTTATTATTTCAACATGTGGAATTGCTCTTAACTCTTTTAGTATCCATTCTAATCTATGATCAGGTAATGTAAGAGGGTCTCCACCTGTAATAAGTACATCTCTAATTTCTTTGTTTTCTCTAATATACTTAATTGATTCTTCTATAACAGCTGTAGATTTATGTTCATCTTTTTGTCCGATATTTCTCCTTCTTTGACAATGTCTACAATACATAGCACACTCATTAGTAACATTAATAATCAAACGATCAGGATATCTTCTCGTTATACTACCTGCAGGATTTGTATATTCTTCTCCCATAGGATCGCTTTCACCACTATCATTTGCCAGTTCTGCAAAAGCTGGTATAGCCATAAGTCTTATTGGGTCAAATCTATCATCAGGGTCCATCAAACTTGCATAATAAGGTGATATAGCCCATCTATATTTTTTACCAACTTCCTCAATTTCTCTCTTTTCCTTTTCAGACAAGTTTATTATTTTACTTAAAGTTTCAACATCCGTTATCCTATTAGATAATTGCCATTTGTAATCATTCCAATCTTCCTGTGTTCCACCAAGCACATCTAATATTTTCTTTTTTAATTCTTCAAATTTATCCTGCATATAAAGACCTCTAGGTATGGACTCTCTAACTTCTAAATAATCATCAATCCTTGATTTTAACTCAGCCGCTCTCTTTAATGAAATTTCTCTCTTTTCTTTTAATTGATTCATAGTCTACCTCCTTCTCTTGTTTTATCTGAAAATTTTAAATATTCTTAATTATTTTTCAGAGCATAAGCAAGATAGGTTATTTAACTATATATAAAATAACCCTCTTCTATAGCTATTTATTAGAATATCTGGAAAACATATTAAATAATATTTATCATAAAGGGTTATATGGATTTAGTAGGATCCATAGATTAGATTCTTTGAAAAGGAACATTTAGATTTGCTTAAAGCAGTATATTTATTATAATATCATTTTGATAATTTGTCAATAACTTTTTTATCCATTTATAGAAGGTATTAAAGGTGGTGAAAAGATGAAAAAAGGAACTATCGCATTTCTAACTTTAATATTATTTATAATCACAATTTTTATTGGTCAGCAATACTATAATGCTTCTGTTGTAAAAACAACTTTTAATGAAATTCTTTTGATAAGTAGTAATATTTCAGAAAAATTAGTCGATAACTTTTTTTCAAAAGATGAAAAACTAAAAAAAGATGCTCAAAATAAAATAAAAAAAATCGTCTTAAAAGATTTAGGATATGACAATTGGCTAGACTATATCGACTATATTGAGGTAAAAATTTATCCTGCTGATGTAATAGATAATGAAGAAGAAGACTTAATTATTGCTATTAATATTTCAAAGGACTTAGGTGTAATTGGAATATACAAAAAACATAATGACATCTATGTTTATGTAGATAAAATAGAAAATCTTGCCTATATTAATAAAATTAACACTTTAAGATATAAACCTAAAAATCTGATATTCATTATAGTTGAGGAAGAATTAGAAGAAAACATCGGTGCATTTTTCTACGATAAGTATACAAGAATTTTTACTAAAAGAAACAGTTCCTATGAAGAAGTATTTAGATTTTCTACAAACTACGAAGGATATTTCTATGAAAAATGGACAAAACCAAAACTTAAAAATCCTAAATGGTTTAAACTTATTGAATATGGAATCATCGAACAAATAACAGATGAAAATTTAGATTTACATATCAAAGCATCTAAAATTATTCAAATTTTCGAAAGTGAGGAAGCAAATATAGATTCTATACCAGAAAAATTTATTTTAATAAATGAAAAAAACTTAGAATTAGATTATTTTTGGAGTGATAAATATAAGTATTTTATTCAAGGTGAAGGTATTACCAAAAGTAACGAAATTGTTGGAATTATTGAAAGTTCAGATCAGTTTGCTGATTACTACCTAAATTTATCTAATAAGTACTATAAAATTATTGATAAAAATGGTAAAATTAAATACATAAATAGCAATAATTTAAAATTACTAAATTTAAAGTAAGGAGGTTATTATGAAACGCTTTGGTATCATAATTTTAATTATTGTTCTTATGCTGACTGGATGTGTAAATCAGAATAAAAGAGATTTATTTAACTATATAAATGCAGAACTTCCTCCAGTAGTTGAAATAGAAAATAATGCTCTTGAAAAATATAATAGTCTAATTTCTAATAATAATTATACTTATGGTACGTTCTATTCAGCTTTAAAAGACGAAATAATTCCAACATATGAAGATTTCTTGAATAAATTAATGAAAATATCTCCTAAAACTAAAGAATTAAAAGAGATACATAATCTCTATATCGAAGGAGCAAAATATCAGCTAAAAGCACTAGAGCTATTACAAAAAGGTATTGAAGAAAAAGATAACGAATTGCTTTTAAAATCAAGCGAGTTTCTAAAAAAATCAAAAGAATATATGACTGAATATAAAAATAGAATTGTAACTTTAGCTGAAAAATATCATATGGAATATAAGCTTGATTAATTAAAGTTGATTAATTAAAGCGGTGCTAATTTTGCACCGCTTTAACTTCTGCTAAATATTACTTTACCGTTTAATACTGTCATATCAACTTTAACATCTTTAATTTTATCCAATGGTATTTTAGTTATGTCTTCAGACAAAACAACTAAATCAGCTAACTTTCCTACTTTTATAGAGCCTTTTATATTTTCCTCAAATGTACAGTAAGCTGGATTTATTGTGAATAGCTTTAGTGCCGTATATAAATCTAATTTTTCTTCTGGACACCATCCATTTTCTGGATTACCATTTAAATCTTTTCTAGTTACTGCACAATAAATACCATAAAGAGGATTAAATGATTCAACAGGTGCATCAGAACCTCCAGATAGAAATATCCCTTCATCATACATAGTCTTCCATGCATAACTATATCTTAATCTCTCTTTTCCTACCCTCTTCTCTGCAATCTGCATATCTGTCTTTATAAAGATAGGTTGTATATCTGCAATAACATTTAGTTTCTTAAACTGGCCTATTATATCTTTAGATGCTATTTGACAGTGAATTAATCTGAACCTAGCATCTTTTCTATAATACATTTTATTTAGTCTAGAATATACTCCAAGAACTTGCTTCATAGCTCTATCTCCTATTGTATGTACTGCTAGCTGAAGACCATTTACATGTGCTAAAGTAAGTATTTCCTCTATTTCTTCAGTAGTATATATTAATACACCTTTAGCTTTAGTATCGTCACTATAAGGTTCTTCTAACGCTGCTGTTTTTGAACCTAAAGACCCGTCTGCCAAGAGTTTTAATGGTCCAAACCTAACCATTTCATCTCCATCACCAGTTTTTTTGTTCAACTTTAAAAAATCTATTAGTTTATCTTTTGTATCTAGTAGCATTTGAAGATTTATCCTTGCATTAAGTTTTTCCTCATTTTTTAATTCTTGATAAGCATCTAAAATCTTTTTATATGATTTTAAATGCGAAAAATCATCGGTTTGTATTGAAGTAATTCCTACCTTATTAGCATCATTTATAGCTGATTGAATTATTTCTTTTATCTCTCCTATATCTTCTGTAAAAGGTATAAGATTATAAACTAAATATACAGCATTTTCTCTAAGTATCCCTGTAGGTTCACCTGTTATAGGATCTCTATCTATTCTCCCCCCTTCAGGGTCTATAGTCTCTTTAGTTATTCCAGCAAGTTTTAAAGCCATTGAATTAACCACACATATATGGTAACAAGCTCTTGATAAAAATACAGGTCTGTCATTAATTACTTTATCTATATCATCTTTATTAGGCAATCTACCTTCAATAAAATTTTCTTGATTCCATCCATGTCCTAATACCCATTCTTTAAAGACTTTAACTTTTTCATTATTAACAAACTCTTTTAGAGTCTTCTGCATATCTGGTATAGAATCAGCATTAGATAAGTCTGCTTTATACTTTGATAAGCCATAGCTAATTAAATGCATATGACTATCGTTAAATCCAGGTAAAAGAGTTCTTCCTTTAAGGTCTATACATTTAGTATCTTCATTAATGAGCTCTTTACCTTCTTCATAATTGCCACAAAAAATTATTTTATTATCTTCTATTACTACACATTCAACTTCTTTATAGTTATCTTCCATAGTTAAGATTTTTCCGTTAAAGAAAAATAATTTACTCATTAACCTCACCACCTTTTTTAAATAAAACATATAAAATCGTTCAAAATAATAACATATATCAAAAGAAATCAAAATCGCATAAAAAAATATCAGGAGAGAACAGCTCACAACAATCTCCTGATTCTTTCCTATTTTTATAACTAATAGATATATAAATCTGCTAGGTGCAACAGGTACTAGATTAATTAGCTTTGTTTTCATAAACCAATCAGAAACTTAACACATAATCTCCAGTCATACGCATATAACACCTAACACATAACACATAACTCATACGAGCTGTTTCTAGCACTAAAAACCAAAAGCATAATTTTATTTTTGCCGTACTATATTTATCCTTCCGTACGGCAACCCCAGGAAGTCCTAGTACCTGGCAATCCTAGCAGATATTAGCTTAATATTCTATTTTGTCATCTGGAACTTCAATTTCAGTATTTATATTTGCTCTATCTATGGCAAGACGTAATTTGCGAATTTGTTTTTCATAGTTTTTGTATGTTTTCTTTGCCTCTGCTAAATCATAAGTAACTTCTACATACTCAACATTAGCATAATAATCTGTATTTCTTGTCTTTTGTTGTTTATCAGCCAAACTCTTCCAACAAGTTCTTTCTCGCAATAGTTGCATTAAAAGTAACAAACCTTCTGCAAGACTAATTTTTTCTCCATTTACCTCAAAATCTATTTTGGTATCCAGATTAGCACGTGCTACTACTTGACGTAAATACCTAGACTTAGCAGCTAGAGCAGCTATCTCTGCACTTATTTCTTCTACGGTACGTTCTGGATATTCTGGCTCTTCATCTTTAAAATAGCGCACTATGGCAACCTGTTCTCTTTCAGCTAATAATGATTCTATCTTTTCCTCTATAGCTTTTGCTATCTTAAGGCATTCTCCCAAAGTTATCTTCATAGTATCCCCCTTTTCTGACATCCCCTTAAAATTAAATAAATAGTATATATTTATAATATATATAAAAAAAAGCAATTTGCAAGAACTTTTTCATAATTTTAAGATAGATATTAAAATTTAGATATTCTTGCTACAAAAAATAAAAACTCTATGTTACCCAAGTCAATATGGAAAGGGTAGTATTCAAAATTATGTTTTAATTATCACAAATTAACGTACATCATAATTTGATATTAATTAATACAATCAAAGGTTTCTGCATAAAATATATATTATGAATCTATTTAGGAGGTTTTGTTTTGAAAGAAATAGTTAAAAAAATGCTTGAAGAAAGAGGAGTTACTATCGAAGACATGGCTAATCTTGTCTATGAACTACAAAAAGACTATGCAGATATTTCTATAGAAACCGCAATTTTTAACATTGAAAAAGTATTATCTAAACGCGAAGTACAAAATGCAATATTAACCGGAATACAACTCGATATTTTAGCTGAAAAAAATTTATTAAAAGAACCTTTACTGTCTATGATAAAAAAAGATGAACCACTATATGGCATAGATGAAATATTAGCACTAAGTATAACAAATGTGTATGGTTCGATAGGTTTTACTAACTATGGGTATATAGATAAAATGAAATTTGGAATTATAGGCAAATTAGACAAACTTGGTAAAACTACTGATAAAGTCAATACTTTTTTAGATGATTTAGTAGGTGGCATTGTAGCAGCTGCATGTGCAAGAATAGCACATTCTAATAAAGAATAGGTGGAGCTAAATTTAAAAACTCCACCCAACCGAAATAATTAACTAACAAAATCTTATATCGCTAAATTATCTATATTTATTTTCTTAAGAAAATCTATTATATCTTCTAAAGAATCATCAGACCAATCGAATTTTCTGGCAATTTTAGTTTCACCTTTTATTTTAACAACCGTTTTTGAATACTTTCCTATACCTATAATATAATCTTTATTATTTTTGCTATATTGAGTTTCAACAAAAACAATATGTTTTGAATCTCCATCATACAATATATCAAAGGTTTGCCCATTCACAACAATCTGCTTTCTCTCTATTTTATGTTCACCAAAAAAACTATTAATGTATCCATACTTTTCATTTTGAATTTTAACATTTATTTCAATAAAATTATCTTCATCCGCTTTATTTAAATAATTAAGTGAAAAATACTTTATCCTGTCACTAGATATCTCTTTATCTTCATATATCTGACCTATCACATGCTCTGATATTTTGGGAAATAAAGTATCAATTATCACAGTCGCTGATTTAAACTCATAATTATCAATGTTTTTTTGTATTTTAAAATTTGGAAAAACTTTGTTTATTTCCTCAATATCACTAAATGTTTCCTCCTGTTTATATATTAAATATATCTCATCATCTATATTGACAAACTTATACTGCCCAAATTTTAGTTTTTCTTTTTCCTTATCTATTTTTTCCATCTCTTCTCTTTCTTTATCATTTTGAATATGTTCTGTAATAGACTTTTCTTCATTATAAATGTTAAATAACTTCTCAATATTCAAAATTATATAATCAAAAAGTGTGTCGCTTATTTTATTTAAATACTCAAAGTCTATTTTATCAGTTGTATCATTTTCTGTATGTATAACATTAACATTTGAATCACTTAAATTAATAGATGGTATATTTTTTTCTGAAAAAGAAATATGGTCACTAATATATGCACCTTCTGTTTCGATTTGACATTGATAACCATTTTGAGTAAAAAATCTATCAATATCATCTATAAGATAGCCACTTACTATACCATCCCCTGTTATAAGTAGCTTGTCTCCATTTTTATACCCAATACTATCGATATTTATATTATAGATTTTATCATATCTATGCAATATTTCATTTACAAAAGCCCTACTGCCTTGTAGATTAAATTCTTCACCATTAAAAGCACATATAATTATATCATAATCTAATTTATTCTTTTTCGAATATTCAATTAATTTTTCTGCTAAATTTAACAAAACTGCCACTCCAGAACTATTATCAACAGCCCCGTAAAACACTTTATCAGCAGCAGCCCCAACATGATCAAAGTGAGCCGAAATAACTAATGCGTTTTCATTATTTCCCCCTTTTATAATCCCGACAATATTATTCGCTTCGATTTTTTCTTTCTTTAAATTGTATTTTACTTTCACTTTGCAATTTCTATCCTTTATCAAATCATATACTCTTTCACTTATTTGAATTATTGGAAAGCCGCTATCTCTGACAACTATATATTTGTCAAAAATTTTTTTCTTTATTAAAACTGCTTTGGCTTTGTTGAATATTTTTTGCAAATCAGCTAGATTATCTAATACTACAACTGAATTTTGAATATTTTTATCGTTTATATCGAATGTAGAATTACCCTCTATAGTTAAATTCGCAATCATATTTTGAGGTAAAAAATCTTTGCCATATATTAGCTCTTCTTTAGTATTATTATCAAACTCTAAAACCATAACGAATTTTTGATTTTTTGGATTATAAAAATTATGCTTATATGACACAAAAAAACTATTGTCTTTATATTCTTCTAAACCAATTTTTTCAAAGCTTTCAGCTAAAAATCTTTCTACTTCTTTATTATTTTCTGTACCAGTTAATCTGCCTTTAAATTTTTCTGAAGCAAGATATTCAATCGTTTTTTCTATGTCTGTTTTTTGGTCGCTATTAGTCAATATATCTTTGTTTGTACAGCCCATTGTTAATATGATTGAAATAATTAATATAAACAAAAAAATTCTTTTATTCATAGACTCCCCCCCAAGTTAACACTCATTTCATATTTTTATTTTTATATTTACAATAACTTTTGCTATTATTTTTATCTTTCAAATATCATTATTAATTATATAAAAAAAAACCAATTTATTTCAATTTTTTCCTTAATTAATTTTATTTGTTCTATGTTGTCTGCCTTTTATTATTTCTTATTGTTTAATCAGCATAACATAAGCCTGCAAATATTTTATAAACATCTAACCCTTCACTTCGTATAATCGAAAATTTATCTACTGCAAACCATCCTCTTTCACCTGTAGAAGTTTCAACTAAACACCATTCTTTATCGTCGGTCCCAACTATAGTAGCTTTGTGTCCTTCATGTAAAACAAAATAATCATCACTATTGTTCCTACTTCTTAATAACTTTATTGGTTTTTTCACAAACACATCATAATCAGTAATATAGATGTCTTGAGGTACTTCTATTAATTTATGCTCTTTTGATAGAGTGTAATATTTATCAAAAAACCAAGTCTGTAATATCTTGCCCCTAGTTCTTGCTGAAAATTTACCCGCCCCATCTATTTTTATGCCATATTCGAATAGCCCTTCTGTTTGTCCCATTTTAATAATGTTTTGTCCATCATAACAATAAAAATACGATACATAATCATCACTAGGTCCATAATCACTTATTATAATCTCCTTGAAGTTATCATTCTTATCAATATCAACTATAGCAAAGTATTTGCTAGAATAGACTAGTTCCCCTTCTATCACTAAATCATTGATATAAAGTTTATAACTATTCATATTTTCCAGCTTGAATAAAATTCTCTCTGTTTTGCCATCTCCATTAATATCTACATTTATTTCTTTATTGCATGGATAAACATCATAATTAGTTTTATAATTTTCATATTTTTCATGGATTTTTCTATATCTGTCTTCAAAGAATTTAATAAAATTTACATTATATTTCTCTATACTATTTAAACTACTAAACTCTACGGTAGTTATTGGTTTATACCAACTTTTTTTAGCAAAATAATTTCTATACTTTTCTTTTTTAAATATATGTCCTTTTCGTGCAAAAATCTCATTTCTAGCATATTCAAGGAGTTTATTTGATACCCCTAGTAGTTGTTCTTCTGTTAACTTTTCAATATGACTATTTGGAAATATAAAACCTTTCTCTTTTCTTATTAGTTCTTCACTAGTCTGTTCTATTTTCCTATCTTCTATTTTATTCTCAGCAGCTTTATTCTCTTCGACTCTATCCTTGTTAATATTATTGCAAGATACAATAATAATTAACATAAAAACAAAAAATATTAAGAAAATAACATTTCCTTTTCTCATAAAAACCTCCTAAAAAATTTAAGAGAGCTAACGCCCTCTTTATTTATTCTTCATAAATTCTTCTATTTCCTCTACTGTTTTAATAATATCTTTTGATAAAACCTCACAACCATCCTCTGTTACTAAAACATCATCTTCTATCCTTATACCTATTCCCTCTTCTTCAATATATAGACCTGGTTCTACTGTTAAAACCATTCCTGGTTCTAATTCTCTTTCATAACTACCTACATCATGTGTATCAAGCCCTAAATAATGGCTTACTCCATGATAGTAATACTTGGTTATTTCATTATCTTCTTTTATTAAACCTATTTTTTTACATTCTCTAATTAATACATCTTTTGCAATTTCATTCAATTTCTTTATAGGCATGCCAGGTTTTATAGCTTTAATAGTTTCAAGCTGTGCATTTAATACAATATTATAAATTTGCTTTTGTCTTTCAGTAAATTTACCATTAACAGGATAAGTTCTGCTTATATCAGAGCAATAATTTTCATATTCAACACCTAAGTCAAATAATATTAGAGAATTATCAGCTATTTTACAATTATTTTGTTCATAATGAAGTATTGTACCATTAACCCCAGAAGCAGCTATTGTTTTAAAAGCTAAGTTCTTAACACCTAAGGATTTTACTTTAAAGTCGAAATATGCTTCAGCTTGATATTCCATCATACCAGGCTTTAAGTTTTTCAGTACATTTTCAAGACCTTCCTTAGTGATACTAATTGCTTTCTTTATCTTTTCTATTTCATCTTTCTGTTTTATAGTTCTTAAATTGCAAATATCTTTATAAATGTTTTTTATATTAATATATGGATATCTTTCTCTTACCTCATTTGCGAAAATAATAGCTGGGTTTGTATTTAAATTCCATTCTCTACGCTCTAAATCCAAGTAAATTGTATCGATATTATTCACTGCTATATTCATTGCTAAGAATTCTTGAAAATCTTCTTTAAACTGAATATTCTTAATGCCTGATATCTCCTCAGCTTCATTTTTAGTCATCTTTTTACCAACCCATTTTTCTAGCTTAGGATCAGATTTTTCTATAAATAGTGTTTCTTCAACTTTATCATTCTTTTTAAACATGCAAAGAATAAAATTTTCCCTCTCTAATCCTGTTAAGTAATAAAAATTCCTATTAGGTGTATAAGGATACTTTTGATCTGCACTACGATAAGGTGCATTACCTGAAAATAAAATAATAATAGAACCATTTTCAACCTTATTCATAAGTTTTTTTCTATTGTCTACAAAAAACTTTTGCTTCATAATTTCACCATCCTCAATCAAATATTTAACAATATACTTCATACTTCTACAAAAACATTCCATATCCTTTATTAAATATTTTAAACAATTTTAACTATACTCTATCCTTACTTTAGTCCCAGAAACACCTGATATCGCTGGCTCAACAATTAATTTGACAGGTACTCTATCTTTTAGTTCATCAACATGACTTATTATTCCTACTGATAACTTTTCTTTTTGAAGTTTCTCTAGCGAAGTCATAACTACATCTAAAATACTACTATCAAGAGTACCAAATCCCTCGTCTAAAAAGAAAAATTCTATAGATGTATTTCCTTTTAGCTGTATTTGCGTTGATAAAGCTAAAGCCAAAGATAATGAAGTAATAAAGGTTTCCCCTCCTGAAAGTGTATTTACATCTCTTTTTACACCACCATTATAGTTATCGCATATAACAAAATTACCTTTGCTGTCAAGTTCTAAACTATACCTATTATTAGTTATATCCATCAATCTCTTTGAAGCTTCTCTAGCAATATACTTCAAATGACTTATTGCAACATATTCAACAAATCTATTTCCTTTTATGAGATCTGAAATTTCATTCAACATATCAACTTTTTTCAGAGTATCTTTAAGTTCTTTTTCTAATTTCTTGACTTCAATAATATCTTTTTCCATTTTTCTTATTTTTTCTTTTTTCATACCTAACTGCTCTTTTATTTCACTATGAGCTTCTTTTTTTCTTTTTCTATTTTCAATAAAGGCATTCCAGTTGTCTTCACTTAGAGTCTCACCATTTAATTGAGTTTCAACTCTTTTTATATTATCATTAACCTTTTTTACTTCATCATCATAATCATTTATCTCTTTTTCTAATTGTTCTAATATATCTCTATCTATATAGCTTGACCTTATTTCATCAATGTTTTCAAATCCTAAATTGTTCATAACAACCGCTAGTTCATTTTTGATATTATTTTCTGCATCTTTTAGCGTCTTAATTGTTTTTAACAGTCCTTCCTTACTAAGCTGTAAATCTTTTAGTGTTTTTTCTCTATTTTTTAAATTGTTTCTAATTTCTTCTTCTTTTTTAATAATATCTTCTTTTAATTTTCTAACTTCTTCTAGATATAGTAAAGGATTTTTACCTAGCGAAACAGTTTGAATCTTAATCTTGTTTTCTTCTATTATTGAAGTTAAATTTTTACCATTCTCCATTATTAAATTCATTTCATTATTAATCTTACTACGTTCATCGTTTAACTTTTTCATTTCATCTGTTATTTCTTTTATTGATTCTCTTATTTCCTTAACTTTATTTTCTAATTTTTCATACTCTAAATCTTTTTTCTTAATCTCTTCAAATGTACTAATAAAACTTTCAATTTCTAGTGCATCTTTGACTTCTTTATATTTCTTTTCCACTCTGTCATATTCTTCTCTACTAGCTTCTAATTCTCTAAAAATTTCTTTAATCGTCTCATTATCTTTCCTGATAATTTCCAATAAAACTGCTTTTTCTCTCTCAAATCTACCCAAACTCTCTTTCAACTCATCTATCTTTTTCCTATATTCTTCATATTCTTCGTTCCACTTGTTTAAATATGCTTCATTTTTTTCTAATTCTCTCTTATGATCTTCTATTTCTTGCTTAATAGTTTCTAACTCTATATCTTTAATTAATTCATCTAATTTTTGTACTTCTTCAGTTAAATTTTCTTCTTTTGCTATAACCTTATAAACTTCTGAACTTAGGCTTTCTATTTTAAGGTTTAACTCTTCTTCTCTTTTTTCAAGTTCCAATTTGTCTTTTTGTATATTCTCAATTTTAGATATATCAACTACATCTGCTTTTTTAGGATGATGCAAAGAACCACATACTGGACAAGGATCTCCTTCTTTTAAATTAATAACTATATTATTCATATGATTAATTAACTCTAATTTATCAATTTCTTTTTTTAGAATATCAATCTTTCGATTTATCAAATCTAGTTCTTCCTTAAAAGCTTTAAGACTTTTTTCGATTTTTTGTCTTTGCTCTTTGAGTTCATTTAATTCTTTTAAAACTTTTTCTTTCTTCTGCTTATTTTCTTTTGTCTCATTGTATTTGTTTTGAAGATTTTCTATCTTCTTTCCATCTTCTAATAAAGATTTAGGGTCTTTTGGCCTATTAGCTTCTAGCTCTTTTACTTTATTTTCATAAACTTTATGTATTTCTTTTTTTTCATTTAGTAATTTTTCTATTTCTTTCAATTTATCTTGATTTAAAGCCGTAATATCTTTGATTTTTTTACCTTTTTCTTCTAGTTCATTTATTTTTTTACTTAAATCTAAATACTTCTTTTCAAGTTCCAAACCTTTTATCACTTTATCTCTAAGTTCACTACTTACTTTTATAGTTGACATTTTCTCTTCTATTTTTATAAGTTCTTTATTTTTCTGTTCTTCTTTTAATTTTAAATCTTTTAATGCTTTTTCACAGGAATCAAATACTTTTTTTAGTTTTGAATATTCTTCTCTAAGTTTATTTCTTTCTAAAATTAGTTCTTCATTTCTTTTATGTAACTCAACGGCATTTTTTAGCTCCGTTTCCTTTTCTATAAGACTTGGCAATTTATTATCTTTCATTAAACTTATTTCTGAATATTTTCTTTCTAAGATTTCTTTTTCTTTTAAAACATTTTGTAAGCTTAACTCTAATTTTTCTAATTCCTGCTCATTTTTCTTAATCTCTTCTAGTGTTTTATCCAAATTATTTATATAAGGTTTTAAACCTTGTGCCTTTTTGCCTTTTAAATATTTTTCTCTTTTTAATTCAATCTCTTTTTTCTTAAACTCTAATTTTTCTTTTATTTCTTTGTATTTTTTTAAGTCTACTTGTAAGTCCCATATTTTACTTAATTTTTCATACTCTTTATCTAACTTTTCATTTTCTATTTTTAATTTTATTTCTTCTTTCTCTATAACCTTTAATTCCTCTTTTAATAGTTTTAGATTTTCTTCACTAACATCTTCGTATTTATTTAACTGACCTTGTATAACGTTTAATTTTGATTCTTCCTCTCTTTTTGCTTTTTTAACTCTATTAGTCAATTCTGTACCATATTTTTCCAAGCCCAATATTCTTTCTAACATATTACGTCTTTCACTGCCAGTTAATTTTAAAAATTCACTGAACCGTCCTTGCGGCAATACAACCGATCTTATGAAATCGCTGTGATTTAATCCAATCAGCTTGATTATCTCTTCATTAATATCGGAAACTTTATCTATTATATTGGTCTCGTTTCCATTCTCATCTAAGTAACATAATCTTGCTAATGTAGTCCTAGTTCCGCTATCACTCTTTTTAAGCTGTCTTTCTACTTTTACTCGTTTTCTCGACTGTCCTAAGCCAACTTCAAATATGAAACTTATATTTAATTTCTCACAATCTGTATTTATAAATTCCTTTGTCCCTCTTGATATCTGCCCATAAAGTGCTATAGTTATAGCATCTAAAATGGTAGATTTCCCACTGCCAGTCGGACCGAATATCCCAAACAATCCTTTTTCTGTTAGTTTTGAAAAATCTATAGTTTGCTCTTCTATAAAGCTGTTTAATCCTGAAATTCTAAGAAGAATAGGTTTCACCTTCGTCACCTTCTTCATAAATTATTTTTGTGAAAAGTTTTATTAAATCCTCACTAGGCTCTACATTTTTCTCTCTTATATAAAATTCAGTAAATAGCTCTACTATATTTCTCTCACTATAATCCTCGAATTCTTCTATCACTTCAGCTTTATCCTTTATTACAGGAATAATACTTAATATATCAGGTTTTATCTTTTTAATCTCTCTAATTTCTGATTTTGAAATAACCTTATCAGTAACAATTTCTAAATATGCCCATACTTCTCTATCTTTATTTTCTTCGCATTTCTTTATTGCTTCTTCTATCCCATTTACCTTCCATATTTCTATAGGTTTATAATTTTTTAAATATACTTCTTCTATGTTTGGCTCTTGTTTAGGTTTAACATCAATTACATATACACATTTGCTGTATCCTATTTCACTCCTGCTGTATTGTATAGGAGAACCTGAATAATACGCTCTTATCTTTTCGGATTTAACTTTTTGTGGTTTATGAAGATGCCCTAAAGCTACATATTGTGCTTTAAATGGAAGTTTATCTATATCAACAGTAAGACCTCCACCTAACTGTATTGGTCTCTCTGAATCTGAAGTATCTCCTCCTGCCACAAAAATATGACTTACTGCAATATTTATAGTATCATCTCTAAAGTATTTGGATAGATTTTCGAATATCTTTCCCACCTTATTTGAATAACTTTTCTGCATTTCATTTTCATCTAACATATCCCCCAAAACTTCATTTAACCTCTGTTCACTAGGATAAGGAAGAGTTATGATCACTATTTTTTCCCCTTTTATTTCAAGTTCTAAACACCCTTCACAGGAATTTATAACTTTATGTTTTCCTACTATACCAGTTTCAACTGTACTATTTGGCTTTCCTAACAAAATAATTCCCTGCTCTGTTGCCAAAGAATTTGCTGCAATAAGTCTTTCGGGGCTATCATGATTTCCTGCAATTACTAATACGATCCTCTCCCCATTGTTAGATAATCTCTTTAAAGCATCATAAAAAAGCTTTTCAGCCCTTGCAGGTGGATTCCCATTATCATAAATATCTCCTGCTATAATAATTAAATCGACTTCTTTTTCATTTACTATTTCTACCAAATCATTAATAAATTTCTCCTGTTCATCTAATCGGCTATAATTTTCTAAATACTTACCCAAGTGCCAATCTGATGTATGGAGGATCCTCATATTACTCTTACCTCCTTATCAAGTTCAAATAGATAAAGATAACTTTCTTTTACTTTTTTACCTGTTATTTTTTCTAACGCTTCTTTATACAGTTCAATCTGAACTTTATATTTTTTAATTATGTTTTCTAAATAACCGCTATATACAAAATCCGTTTTGTAATCTACTAATACAAGCTCATTTTCTTCTTCAAAATAACAGTCAATCACCCCTTGTATAAGCAGTTCTTCATCACAACTGCTTATATCTTTGATAACTTCTTTAGCCTTTTTTCTAAGTACAAAAGGAACTTCTTTATACAGTTTTTCTGCTGATATAATACGCTGTCCAATACTGCTTTTAAAGAAGTTTAAAATTTTAGATATATCAATAACTTTAGCTTCTTCTTCAGTTAGTAATTCTCTTTCAACCATATCATCTATTTGCTGTTTAATATATTGTTCGTTTATGTCAGCATTAAATGATAAATGCTGCATCATAAAATGCATTATTGTACCTTTTTCAGCTTTTGTAAAACCTTTTTTACTTTCTAAAAATCTAGGTTTCTTAATTAATGACGGCGTTTTCATAACTGCATCCTTAATGTCTTTAAAAGAAAGATTCTTTATATCTGTAACAGAAAGTTTAGAAGGTATCTCAACTGCCTCTGCCTGTTTATATTCCCAATTAAACCTTAAATTAATAACATCTCTATATTCAGAAGATTTCTCTAACTTAAAACATTTAAGTTTTTTTAATATTTCTTTACGTTTCATCAGTTCATCATTTTTTTTCATTAAAATACTGCTTCTGTCAATGATATTTATTTTCCATTTTGAATTATGGTTGTCTAATGTATTCTCATCTGTTTCCAAACCAGCTAACTGATGAATTAATATTCCATCTCTATGTTCTGATAAAGCGCTCATTATCCAATCTAAATAGCAATTAGATTTTGCAAGATTATAAAGATTTGTACCATCACACCACTTTAAACTTCTATTATTAATATTTTTGACTGAACCTAATAAGATAAGCTTATCTACTGCACGTGTCAATGCAACATAAAGTACTCTCATCTCTTCTGATAAACTCTCTAACTTCATTTTTTCTTTCATAGCTATCAAAGGTAGAGTTTCTATATAAATTCTCTTATCTGAGTCTATAAACTTAGGTCCTATTCCTAAATCTTTGTGAAGCAAAATATCTTCTCTAGTATCCATCAGATTAAACTTTTTCCCCAATCCAGCACATATTACTACTGGAAACTCAAGCCCTTTACTCTTGTGTATACTCATAATTCTCACAACATTTTCATTTTCTCCAATAGTTTTTGCTGCTGACATGTCTCCACTATTTTTTGTTAGCTTGTCTATAAACCTAATAAAATTAAAGAGGCCATTAATTGATGTCTTTTCAAATTGACTTGCCCTATCAACTAAAATTCTTAAATTAGCTTGTCTCTGTTTTCCGCCCGGCATAGAACCTACAAAATAATAAAAATTAGTTTCTCTTAATAATTTCCATATAAATTCGTCAAGTTTCATAAACTTAGACTCTTCAGCCCATTTATCCAACTTTTCAATAAACTTCACTAATCTATGCTTTAATTCATCATCTTTTGTAACTATATATTCTTCTAAAGCCCTATAAAAAGTTCCTTCTCTTTTATTTACTCTAATGGCTATCAAATCATCTATTGAAAAATTAGCAATAGACGATCTCATTACGCTTAATAAAGGTAAATCCTGTCTTTTATTGTCAATCAACTTGAGTAAATTTATAAAAATCTTGATTTCTAAAGCTTCAAAATAACCAGTATTATCATCAGAATATACTGGAATTCCCTCTTTTAACAATACTTCCGTAAAAATTGAAGCCCAATTTTTAGTTGCTCTCAATAAAATTACAATATCTTTATACATTATATCTCTGAATTCCTGTTTTTTAGGATCATATGTCTTTTTACCTATAAGTTCTTTTATTTTCGAAGCGATTATATTAGCTTCAACTTCTATATCAGTTAATTCTTCAAGCTCTTCATCAATGTCAAGTTCAGAGGCGTCTTTTTCAACAATATCTATTTCAATACTTGAATCCCAAATTTCACCAAAATCTAATCCTTTATATAAATAAGCATCTTCTGTATAGTCTACTTCGCCTAATTTGCTTGACATTATTTTTTTGAAAATATAATTTACACCTTCCAATATCTCCTGTCTACTTCTGAAATTTTTAGACAAATCTATTCTTACATTAACATCTTCTATATTCTTTGAAAAAGTATTGTATTTTTCTATAAATAAACTAGGATCAGCTAATCTAAATCTGTATATGCTCTGTTTTACGTCTCCTACTAAGAATAAATTATTGTCTCTTTTTATACAGTTTAATATAGTTTCTTGTACAATGTTGCTGTCTTGGTACTCATCAACAAAAATATATCGAAATTTATTCTGATATTCTCTTTGTATATCTTCATTTTCCAATATTTTTAACGTATAGTGCTCCAAATCATTAAAATCGAGTATACTTCTTTCTAATTTCCTGTTTCTATACATTTCCCCAAAATCTATAACTATTTTATAAAGGTATTTCATTATAGGATAAATCTCTTTCAGATATCTAGCATTAGATTCTATATCATTAGTTATCATCTTATTTTTTATAGAATCGATTATTTTTTTATAATCATTTCTCAATTTTTTTACCTTTTCTTTTTTTTCTTCGCTTACTTCAAGCTTTCTATCTCCTTTAATAGACTTCAATTTTTTGTGTTTTATACTATTTATCTCATCAAAGAAATTCTGTAAACTTTTTGACAGACTTTTTTCAAGTGAATCTATATTTTGCATATCATCATATAAAGCATCTAAATACTCAACTGGACCGTTTATTTTTTTGCAAGTTTCAATAGCGTTATTTATCATATGCTTAGCACCATCAAGCTCAATATATAATATATCTTTTATAGTTTTAATCCATTTACCTTTTTCTAATTCTTCCTTTTCTACATTAAACATTTCGATACTTTCTTTTAACCATCTCTCTGGATACGGTTTACTCTGAATAAAATAATATATTTTTAATATTAACTCTCTAAGTTTTATATCTTCTTTATCTCTTCCATATCCTTCAACAAGTTTTATAAAATACTCGTTTTCTTTTTCATACTCTTTCTCTAAAATCTCATCCAAAACTTCCTGTCTAATAATACTCAACTCAGTTTCATCACCAATTCTAAACTTAGGATCAATATCGACTAAATGAAAATTTCTCCTTACGACATCTCTACAAAAAGAATGTAAGGTTGTTATTGAAGCCTTATTTAATAAAGAAATCTGTTTTCTTATATATTCATCTTCACCATCTTCTTCAAGTTTTTTTGTCAATGCATCTAAAATTCTTTCTCTCATTTCTCCAGCAGCGGCATTTGTAAATGTAACTATCAAAAGCTTATCTATATCTATCTTATCTTCAGTTATTATTCTAATTATCCTCTCAACTAATACAGCAGTTTTTCCAGAACCAGCAGCTGCCGATACTAACAAGTTTTTATCTCTTAATTTAATCGCACTTAATTGGTCAGAGGTCCAATTAGGCATTTTTTTCACCTCTACTTTCCTCTGCTATTTTTTCTAAAACCTCTTCATTAGTTAATTTCTTTATATTTCTATAACTGTTATTTTCAAATTTTGTATCGAACTGACAAATGGAAATATACTGACAGTATTTACAAGACGTAAAATCTCCTATTTTACAAGGTTCAACTTTAATATTGCCTTTGAGTATTTCAATAGCAATTTCAGCAATAATATTACGTACGTGTTTTATAAGTGCTGTTAATTCTTCTTTAGAAAGTGCAGAAGATCTTTTCCCTATTTCACCATTTTTATTTAAAGAAGCTGGAATAATCAAAGATTTTCCATTTTGCTCAATATCTCTATCCATTGCTTTAATTACTTTAACATCTTTCAAAATAATTCCATCTAATTTTAATTTTTTCATTATTTCATTTTCTATTTCAGCTTCTTCAATGCCCTCACCATTGATTAGAGGATCGTCTATTCTAAAGTAAAAAACACCTCCAGGATATAATTCGTCTTTAACTAGCTTATCTTTGTTTTCTAAAATAGCATCTAGGTAAACTATTAACTGTATCTGCAATCCATAATAGACATCTGATAAACTGAATTTTTTATTTCCTGATTTATAATCTATTATCTTTACATAATTTCCATCTGAATCTTTATATATGTCTACTCTGTCTATTCTACCTTCAAGTTTAATTTCTTCACCATTTGGCAATTGAATAATAATCGGTGGAATTTGACTATTATTCCTATCAGCAAATTCTAATTCATATCTTAAAGGTTTAAATTCTCCCCTTTTCAAATGCTCAGTTAAAGTCCATACAGCCCGTCTACTAATTCTTTTCAATTTCTTTACTAAATATTTATATCTATAAGTACTCTGAAGTAAATTGTTTTCAAATTCAGGAGCTAACTCATCAATTACTATATCTACTAAATTATCACATTGTTCTTTGTCTAAATTCTCCCATGAAATATTTCTGTCTTTGAGTTTTTTAGCAAATATTTCAATTGAAGAGTGAAATAATCTACCCATATCAGGAGCTTTTATTTTAAATTCTTTTCTCTCTTTAGGTTTTAATCCGAAGTTCACAAAATGTGAAAATGGACAGTTAACAAATTTTTCTAGTCTTGATATGCTCGACTTAAATGGCATACTATAAAGCGCTTTTGCCTTTTCTTCTCCTATGTAGCTTTCTTGATTATCAAAAGAAAGCCCATCTATTAAACTACTTAATCTATCTTTCCACTCGTTATTGTTGAAATACCAATTATATACATCTAACCATATGTCATCTAAACTATCTCCATCTAAATATCTTCTTAAATTTTCAATCATGTATTTATAAGTAGATTCAGGTCTTGATATTAAATCTATATTTTTTTCGCTTTTCTTCGTTATGTCGCTAAACTCAATTATATTTGGAAATAGTCTTTTAAATCTCTCTATATATATTGATGGTCTTAAGGCTTTACCTTCTATATCGGCTATCGGATAGCTTACCCATAAGTATTCAGTTGGTTTAGCTATTGATTTATAAACTGAAAATCTTTCTTCTTTAATCCTTGAATCTATATCGTCATTAACTTGAATAGAAACTTCTTTCATTGAAAGCTTATCTTCTTCTGTCAGTATCCCTTCTTCTCTATATGAAGACGGCAACAAACCATCATTTACACCAATTAAAAAAAGTGCTTTTATATCATGACTTCTAGATCTTTCTAAATTACCAACAAGTACTTTATCAATAGTAGGTGGCAAAATTCCCACCTCATACTCTCCAAATCCTGCTTCTAAAATCTTTTTATAATCTTTAATGCTTATTATTGTATCACCTAGTATTTCGACTAATTGGTCAAACACTTCTATAACTATATTCCATATTTGGGTGTTTTCATTTACTTGTTCAAGTTCACCTGCTTCTTTCAATATTTGTATTCTCTCTTCAAGTTTTTCCTCGATATTTATTTCCATTAAAAACTCAAATAATATTTTAGTTTTATCGCTGACCTTCCTTCTTTTTTTCATTTCTTCATTGAATTTTACAAAAGGATTTATAAACTTTTTTCGGATTTCATTTATAAAGACTAAATCATATTCTTCTTCACCATAAGTAAAATCATTAAACCATTTATCTCCTTCTATACCATAACTTAAAACATAATTTTCTAACTCCTCATATTCAATCCTGTCTAGGTTTGTAAAACCTGTTTTTATAAAATTGAATACATCTTCATATTTAAAATTTTTAATAATTATATCTAATGATGTTAATATAAGTTTGACTATCGGATTATTTAATATACTTCTCTTTTCATCAATAAAATAAGGTATTTTGTACTCAGAAAATACTCTTTTTATAATCATTCCATATTCATCAATTGAAGATGGTACTACCGCTATATCTTTCCATCTATACCCCTTATCTCTTGCAAGTGATATAATTTCTGAAGCTAAGTATTCAACTTCTGTATATGGATTTGTAGCTTTAAAAATTTTAAAATTCGAAACTTCATCTCTATATTTTTTATATGGATAAGAAAAAAATTCACCTTCTAAGTATACCAGTTCTGGGCTTTTTGTTAGCTTTAAATCTCTACTAACATATGTAGTTGAAATTTTTGCTTCTTTAGCTATTTTAGATAATATTTCATAGGTTTTTCTAGTAGGGGCAAAAACATCATAATCTCTAGCAAAATCGTCTAAATCTAGTGTTAAAGCTATATTTAATCTTGAAGCTCTTTCAAGCAACTTTTTTAAAATATGATACTCTTGACTAGTAAAAACATCAAAACCGTCTATCCAAATTTCTGCACCATCTAAAAATGAAGTTTTATCTATATTCTCTATAAGTAAATCAAGTTTATCTTCTTCATCAAAATACTTCTTACGTTTCATAAACTCATTAAATTTTTCATACATATAAGTAATGTCTTTTAACTTTTTATTTAAAATATTATCCTCTTGAAATAAATCTATTTTATCTTTAAGCAGATTGGGTGTTATCTCATTTCTTTTAAATTCTTTAATAAGTGCGCAAAAGTCAGAAATAAAGCCATCTTGCTTTGAAGCCTTATTATATAGTATTAAATCCTTTGAATATTTCTCAAATAACCTTCTTAAAATCATTGTTTTACCAAGCTCATTTACTTCTATTTTTTTCAATCCGCCAACTTGGCTAAATACTTTATAAGTAAGCCTTTCAAAACTAAGTATTTCAAGGTCTATAATTCCCGGCATATCCATTTTAGTAATAAAATCGTATTCAGTTTGTAGTGTAAATTGCTCTGGAACAAGTAAAATCAATTTATTATTTGTTCCTTTTAATATTCTATCTTTTATCTCTTTAAAAATTTGATATGTTTTACCACTACCTGCTCGTCCTAAAATAAATCTTAGTTCCATAAAATCACCTCTTTTATCCAAGGGAAAGTTAAAAAAATTAATGAAAATAAATATTCTTAAATATAATTATAGACTAAAATAATATAGTTATCATCTTTTGTTAATTATTATTTTTTCTATCTAATAGATATTTTTCTGTAATTATTTATTATGACTAATTTACAAAACTTTGTATAAAATATATAGAAGAAGTACAAATCATAAGTCTATAAGGAGGTTAAAGTTATGCCCAACTTGACACCTTATAATAGAAGAAGAAATCATATGAGAAGCTTTATTAAAAACTTTTTCGATGATGATTTCTTTTTAGATTTACCTGATTTTTTTAATGTTAGTGGATTATCAATGAGAACTGACATAAGAGAAACAGATAAAGAATATATTATAGAAGCTGATATTCCTGGTTTTTCAAAAGATCAAATTGATATTACAGTTAACAATGGATATTTAACTATTAAAGCAAATAGAAAAGATATAATCAATGAGGAAAAAGAAGGTTATATTAGAAGAGAACGCAGATATGGGACTTTCCAAAGATCTTTTAGGCTTCAAAATGTAAAAGAAGATGAAATAAAAGCTAAATATGAAAATGGAGTATTAAAAATAACTCTTCCAAAAATTAAAGAAGGAAAGGACAGTATTAAAAAAATTGATATAAATTAATTTAAAAGCGGCTAAAATATTCTAGCCGCTTGACTCTTTTATCCTAAGCAATTTCTTTAAAATCTTCTATATACTTATCAGCTAAGCTGCATATCTCATTTTTATACGGAAAAGAAAACTCATCTGCAACAGCAAAAACCTTCATTCCTGCTCTTTTAGCAGCTAATACCCCAGCATAAGTATCTTCAAAAACTAGACAGTCCTTAGGGTCTACCTTTAAGTCTTCAGCTACCTTTAGAAAAACATCAGGATGTGGCTTACCTTTTTCAACTTCACAGGATGTTCTTATAGTATCAAAGTAATGAAGTATATTGTGAGTTTTTAATACCTCTATTGCCAATTCTCTAGAATTACTTGTTCCAATCCCTAATTTAATACCTTTTTGTTTAAGGTACTCTATAAACTCCTTTACGCCTTTTTTTAATGGAACTCTATTTTTATAAAAATCATAAGCCATAGCATTCCATTCTTCTTTAATTTCTTCAATTGATTCTTTTAGGTTAAACCTATTTTTAAAATATATTGCTGTTTCTGTAAAACTCATTCCTTCAATGGCCTTTTGCAAATCATTTGGTAATTTAATACCTCTTTTAGCCAGAAAGTCTATATCAATTTGTTCCCAAATCCACATTGAATCTACAATAGTACCGTCTAAATCAAATATTACAGCTTTTACTCTATTTAACATATATTAACCTCCAAAATTAGTTACTTTATTTTTTACTATATTATATTTTAATATTCTATCGCTAGTCTAGTCAATTCTAAAAATTTTTAAATAAAATTCTTTAAGTTCTTTGTTACTACTAAATTTTAAATCCACCCAACTACTATCTTATCATGAGCTTTTTTCTTAAATTTTTAAAAATTTAATTTGTTAATAAGTCTTGTTGTTTCTAAATGTTATACCTATTACTGTGAGTCTATGTTATATGCTGTTTATTATAATTTTTTTGCTAGAAATAAAGCTACTAATTGTTTCTTTTTAATATTACCACCATATTTTTCTATAATATCTTTTATTCCTTTAAATAAAGCTTCTCTATCATTTTCAGGTAATAATCTGTGCCTTGAGTGGGTATTTAGTAAACTAATATATTCATCGGATGTATAAAAATCATCCCAACTATATTCTTTGATCATTAAATCTTTAAATAAATTTGTTCTTTGAATTGTATCTTTAGTCTGATTTATTACTTCTTCAGGAGTAGGCATTTTTGTATCATCTAAATCAGAAGCATATTTTTTATATAACTTATATCTAAATATAAGTTATCATATGATTGTACATGTATAGTCCAAAAAAATCCTATTGAGCCTCTTTCATTCAATAATTTTGCTACTTTAGGATACCCAACTTCAGGGTTTATAAAATGAAAGGCAGTTGCAGATATTGCTAAATCAAATTTACTTCCATCTTCCTTCCATTCTTCAAAAGATGAATTGTATACTTTTATTGTACGTTCTTTTCTAAACTTTTCTTTTGTTAGTTTTGCTAGTTCACTTCCTAGTTCTATACATGTTATATTTTTATAACCAAGATCTACAAAACCTTGTGTTGCTTTACCTGTTCCACAACCTATTTCTAGTATTTCACTATCTTCTTTTATCTCTGAATATTCGACTATGTCATAAAATAATTCTTTTGGATATGTAGGTCTAATTCTTTCATATTCTTTTGCTACCTCATTAAATGTTTCTCTTCTTTCTTTTATCATTCCTTTCACTCCTTATATAGTCCATTACCTTTCAATATTTTTAATCATTAATTTAATTTCATTGATAATTTTATCCAAATTATTATCTTTAAATATATCATTATGTCCTGCATTTTCTATTAATAATAATTTTTTATTACGAGATGGACATATTTTATATAATTTTTCACTCATAAATTTAGGTATAAAATTATCCTGTGCACCATGAATAAATAAAATAGGTACATCTATTCTACTAACTGATTTTTGATTATCTAATCTTTTTAACTTAGGATCTATCACTGCATCATTACTTGTAGCACCAAAAACTATAGTCAAATCTTCAATTCCAGAAAATGCAGATATACAGACATAACCTTTTATCCAATTATTTATTACTGAACTCTTATAAGAATTCAAACATGTAAAGCAACCTAATGAATAGCCCATTAAAATAGTAGGAATAGATTTATCAGCTATACTATAAACTTTCTCAATAACTTGCTCACTATCTTTTAAAATATTTTCAATCGAAGGATTGCCTGTACTATTACCATAACCTCTATAATTAAAAGAATAAATATTTATAAACATTCTGAATTCAATCTATGAAACAGATTTACCATAAATGAAATGTTTCCCCCATTTGGTGGAAAGAATATTAAATTTGCTTTTGAATTTTTACTTTCTAATAACCAAAAATCTATTTTCTCTCCATCTGACAATTGAATGAAATCTTTTTTACCAATGAATCTATCTATCATGATTATCTTTACTAACCATAAACAAATCCTTTTCTGAGAAAGACATTTTCAAACCCATTATTATACCTCTCCATTTTTCCTCGTATTTCTAGAAAACCTAACTCCTATTAAGCATAGGAGTTAGGTTGTTCAGACAACTCTTTTTTATATTGTTCGACTTCTGACTTAGAAGCATAAACAAAATGTCCTGGCCTTATTTCAACCAACTCAGGCTTCTCTTTATCATAATTATGAATACTTGGATCATAAAAAATACGCTTTCTATTTCTTTCATAATTAGGATCTGGTAATGGTATAGCTGAAAGCAGCGACTTAGTATATGGATGAATTGGATGTTTATATAGTTCCTCAGCATCAGCTAGTTCAACTATTTTCCCATAATACATTACTCCGATTCTATCTGAAAAATATTTAACAACTGATAAATTATGGGCTATAAATAAAATTGTTAATCCAAATTTCTTTTTTAACTTATTCAATAAGTTTAAAACCTGTGCCTGAATTGATACGTCTAGTGCAGAAATAGGTTCGTCAGCAATTATTAATTCTGGTTTTGTAATTAACGCCCTTGCAATACCTATACGCTGTCTTTGCCCCCCAGAAAACTCGTGTGGATAACGATTAGCATGTTCTCTTGTCAAACCAACAGTTTCAAGCATTTCATACACTTTTTCCATCATTTCATCTTCATTTTTACATAGTTTATTAATCTTTAATCCTTCACCAATTATTTCTTTAACAGTCATTCTAGGGTTTAAAGAAGCAATAGGATCTTGAAAAATCATCTGAATCCCACGAGTTACTTCTCTTATCTCATTTTTAGATAGCTTCCCTGAAATTAACTTCCCATTGAAATATACTTCTCCACCAGTAGGTTTATATAACCTTATTATAGAACGTCCTGTAGTAGTCTTCCCACATCCAGATTCTCCAACTAACCCAAAAGTTTCACCTTTATAAATTTTAAAACTTATACCATCTACAGCCTTTACAACTATCTTATTTCTACCAAATCCACTAGTAAAATACTGCTTCAAATTTTTAACTTCTAAAACTGGCTGTTCATCAAAGTGCTTCATTCATAACACCTGCCTTTTTCTTCTGCTTCTCGATACGTTTCTTAAGAATATCAGGCATATCAACTTTAGGAGCATCAGGATGAAGAAGCCAAGTAGCTGCATAGTGAGTATCACTTATTTTATACATTGGAGGCTCTTTTTCAAAATCAATTTTCATAGCATATTTGTTTCTAGGTGCAAAAGCATCACCTTTTGGTGGGTATAACATGTTAGGTGGTGTACCAGGTATTGCAAATAACTCGTCATAAGAAGTAGTATCTAAATCTGGCATTGAAGCCAATAAACTCCACGTATATGGATGCTTAGGATCATAAAATATTTCATCAACAGTTCCATACTCAACAATCTTACCAGCATACATAACTGCTACACGATCAGCAACATTAGCAACTACTCCTAAGTCGTGAGTAATAAATATAACAGATAATTGACGTTCTTCTTGAATTTTTTTGATTAATTCCAATATTTGTGCTTGAATTGTTACATCTAAAGCTGTTGTAGGTTCATCACAAATCAATATTTGCGGATCACAAGCAAGAGCTGTTGCAATTACAATTCTTTGCCTCATTCCTCCAGAAAACTGGAAAGGATATTGATTATAACGCTTTTCAGGTTCAGGTATACCTACAGCTTCTATTAATTCGATAGCTCTGCGTTTAGCTTCTTCTTTTTTAATCTTATATTTAATCCTCAATGCCTCTGTAATCTGTTTACCTATCTTCATAATAGGATCTAATGATGACATAGGATCTTGGAATATCATAGAAATTTCTGTCCCTCTAATTTTTGTAAAGTCATTATCTGAATATTCAATTAAATTTTCGCCTTTGTAAATTATTTCCCCTTTTTCTATATTGGCATTTTTAGACAATAATCCCATTATCGCTTTATTGGTAACAGATTTTCCTGAACCCGACTCTCCAACTATAGCTAGCGTTTCTCCTTTATATAAATCAAAACTCACACCACGTACGGCATGAACTTTACCTGAATAAGTATTGAAAGTTATATATAAATCCTTGACTTGTAATATCTTCTCTCTCTTCTCCATAACAACAACCTCACTTCTATTCATGTCCTCTTAGTGTTGGGTCAAATGCATCTCTTAAACCATTCCCAAATAGGTTAAATGAAACCATTAAAACAGAAATTACAATAGCTGGAAACACAGTCAAATGAGGATGATTTAATAATTGTTTTTGCCCTTCAGCTAACAATACACCAATTGAAGGTTCTGGAGCTTGAAGGCCCAATCCTAAATATGCTAAAAACGCTTCACCAAAAATAGCTCCCGGAATAGCTAATGTAGCCATAGTAATAATTGGCCCAATAGCATTTGGAAGAATATGTCTAAAAATAAGTCTCGCATCTCTCGCTCCCATTGTCCTAGAAGCTAACACATACTCCATTCTTTTATATTTATAGAATTGTGCCCTTATCATACGGCTCATACCTATCCATCCTGTAAGTACCATCGATATAGCTATCGGTATGATACCAGGGCCTATATATAAAACAAACAATATAACAATTACCAATTGTGGTATTCCTGAAAGAATTTCAATAATCCTCTGCATGATCATATCAACCATACCGCCATAATACCCTGAAATAGAACCATATGTAACCCCAATAATCACATTAATACTAACAGCCAACAAAGCTATAATCAAAGATATCCTAGAACCTCTCCATAAACGTGTCCATTGATCACGTCCCAAAGAATCTGTTCCAAACCAAAAATATTTATCTTCTGCATTTTTATATTTGTACATATCGATTCTAACCTCAGCCATATCTACATTTTTCTCTTTATACTCTTTAATAATTTCAACGACTGAACCTTTATACTTAGTTTCTAAATTTTCTTTTCTCACTCTCATCACTTTTGTACCATCACAAATACCAATCTTCTCAAGGCCAGGAATTCTTGGTGCAAATAAGCCCATTCTATGTGCTGTTCTCTATAAGTATATTTATTCATCATTGGACCGAATATTGCAAGAATTACTATAATCGAAATAATAATAGCCGCTACTAATGCACTTCTATTTTTTACAAATCTAAGCATTGCATCTTTAAAAAAACCAATAGCTTGTCCTTCAAATTCTTGATCATGAATTTCAGTATCTAACTGAACAAATTCAAAATCGCTTTTATTTATTTTTTTATCTACTGCCGTTTTCATTACTTTCTACCTCCAACACGAATTCGAGGGTCTATTATTCCATATGAAAGATCCACAATTAAAATAGTTATAAGAACAATCAATGTATACCAGAACAATACTCCAATAGCAACTGGATGATCATTTGAGTTAATAGCGTCAATCATTACACTACCCATTCCTGGTATACCGAATATTTTTTCTGTTACCAATGCACCAAATATAATCCCAGTAAACATAGGAATAATTATGTTTGCAAGAGGGATAAATGAATTACGGATAGCATGTCTTATAGTTGCCTGTAATTGATTTAACCCCTTTGCTTTTGCTAAAAGCATATACTCAGCGTTTAAAGCCTCACATAATTCTGAACGCATATATCTTGTAATAACTGCTATACCACCAAACGATAAACTCAAAATCGGAAGAATCATTGATGCAAATTTCGACCAAGTTAAAGTTTTTTCGGTTGATACTAATATCGGTAATAAATCCCATTTGAATGCAATGAAATATTGTAATGTAGAAGCGAATACGAATGATGGAATAGATATAAATAATATAACCATTACTGAAATAATATGATCTGCAGCTTTATTTTTCTTTAAAGCTGCCATAATTCCAAATATAGTTCCAAGCGGTATTGTTAGTATTAATGAAAAAATATTGATTTGCATAGATACTGGAATTTTTGTAGCAAGAATTTTATTTACTGGAACTTTAGGCTGTATAGCTACTGAAACTCCAAAATCTAGTCTCGCAAAATCTTTTAGAAAATATCCGTATTGAACTATTAATGGGTCATTTAAATGGTATTTGTCTTCTATCGCTTCTCTAACATCATCTGGCATCAACGGATCGCTAATAAAACTGCCCGGCATCAAACGAAGTACAAAGAACGATAGACTAACAATTATAAATAATGTAGCTGCCATTGCGATTAATCTTTGAATAATATATCTTAACATATCTCATTTACACCTCTCAATAGCAAATAATACGTCATTAGCGATTAAATGTATTTCTATCCTCGGGCATAAAGCCCGAGGTTTTTTAAACTTAAACAATATTCTAATTAATCAACTATATCTGCTTGTAATACTGCAAAACCATCACCTGGAATATATTTGCCGCCAGTTTTCAATTTAATTCTATCTAAGAACAATACTGCTGCACGACTTTCAAACATAGGTGAAAATGGAACTTCATCTAATAACATTTTCTCCATCTCAGCTAAGGCCTCTAATCTTTCTTTCTCTTTAAAGATCAAATCGCCTTTAGTCGTTCTTTCCCATAATTCATCAAACTTTTTATTATAGAATTTATCGATTTTATTTGTAAATTCAGAAGTATAAACTTCCATACCAGACCATGGGTTAAATCTACTACCTGCCCATCCGCCAAAAGCTATATCGAATTTACCATTCTCCATATTTTCATATACACCCTGCCATGGTACGGCTCTCAATTTTATATCTAATTTATCTTTTCCAAATAAGTTCTCATAACTCTCTTCTAAAAATTCTGCTATTTTCTTTAAGTTCTCACTAGTATCGAAATACTGAATCTCTACAATTATTTGTTTATTACCGTTAGCCTTATAAGCCTTTTCAAAATACTCTTTAGCTAAATCAGGATCATAACCATTATTCTTAGGCAATATCGATTTAGCTGCATCGGTATCACGATATCTTAATCCTTTTGAAGGAACGGCTATTTTACCGCTTGCAACAACATAAGGTGCTGGTTTTGCTGTCTTCATTATATCTTTTGCAATTACATTTCTATCCATACCCCAGAATAACGCTTTTCTAAAATCTTTATTCTTCAGAATAGGGTTAGTTTCAGAAGTCATATTTATAAACATTGACCAAACAGTTGTAGACTCAGCAAATACTAATCTTGGATCTTCTTCATATTTCTCGTAATTTGTTCCAGATACACTAGTAGTATCAATTTGCTCACTTTCAAATAATTGAAGTGCTGTTGAAGCTTCCTCTACAACTCTTTCCTCGATTCTATCTGGCACATAAATATCAGATAATGGAGTATCTGGTCTTTTTACATATACTTTATATTGGTCTCTAATCCATTCCTCTAGCTTATAAGCTCCACATGAAGGTGTAGTTTCTAAAGAGGTACCATAATTAGTCTCTGTTCTATCTTCATTCATACCAGCTTCATATAATTTTTCATGTACTGGAGAAGTGGCTCCTCCATCTGTGAATAAAAGATAGAAATCCATTTCAGGTACAGGGAATTCCAATTCAAACTGTAATGTATAGTCATCTAATGCCTTAATTCCTACTTCTTCCCATTTAGCTTTTCCTTCCCAATATTTTTTAGCGTTTTTAATTGTAACTTCTCCAAAGAATACATTAGCCCTATGATTTTTTAGCTTTGGATCTAACAGCATTTTATAAGAATATACATACGAATGTGCATTAATTGGTGTTCCATCATCCCATTTAATATTATCCCTTAATTTTACTGTCCATACAGTTCCATCTTCATTCCTCTTTGGTAATTCTTTAGCATGGAATGGGAACAATTCGTAACTATCTCCTGATTCATTTGTAATCATTTCTAATAAATTACCATATACATACATCATTGTATCGCCTTCAGCAGTTGTTTCGTAAATATGAGGATTTAAAGTCTTTGTTTTGCTATTAGTATCCCTGTATACTTTTACTACATTTTCTTCTTTTTGTGATTCTTCTTCTTTTTCATCTGCGTCTTTTTTCTCATCATCAGTTACTCCTACTTCGTTGTCCACTTTAGTATCATTTCCACTCTTGTCACACCCTACAAACAATGACATAATCATAGTCATTGTTAAAAAAATAACTAATAGTTTTTTGGTTGTTTTCATACCCTTCCCCCTTTATAATATTTTTTTAGTTTGTTGCAAAATTCTGCAACTAAAAAAAAATTATATTTATTTGGTTTTATTTTAAAGGGTTCTCCTACTTTTTTTAGAAATATTATGTAACTTCAAAGAAAGGAGAAGCCCTCTGAAAACTGTTTGTAAATAAATTATTTTATTTTTAATGAATCTGTTAATTTGGTTAGCTACATCTTTGTTTTATTATGCCACCCCCATCATAATTTTCTAGGTATTTTTTCTTATTTTCTAAACTTAAATAAACTTTTTTACTTTTATTTCTATTTTTGATCTACATCTAATTAATTTTACAACTACCTAAATATCTTTCTATTTTATGGAATATATATTCCATAAAATAATACTATATGATTTTTTTGTCAATGTCAATATTTTTTTAATTTTCTGATTTCTTTTTGTTCTATTATTGCAAAATACAATTTTTTTATAATCCATAGAAAATTATATATCTTGTTAAATTGCGAATAATTTGAATATAATTTCCTTAACAGATTTTAACAAAATCTCCCTCAATTTACTTAAAGCAAAGGTTTCATTCCATTTTCAATTACATAGTCATATTATCTGAAATAAATTTCAAACATGTAAAAATACTAAAAAAAAATTAGGATAGTATTGTGAATAAATACAAGGAAAATCATATAGGATATAATACAGAAGGTCATGTAGGCTATATTATTCGATAGGCTTATTAGGATAAAGCAAATAAGAACAAACTTGATATTATGATTAATAACTATTATTTGAAATCTTTTACTATTTATAGTATTATTTTTATAGTATCATAAATTTGGCTTTAAAATTAACAATAAGGAGGCTTTTTATGAGAATATTAACTGCTATAACCACTTTATTCACATTATTGTACATAATCTTAAATAAAAATTATTCATTTATATTCAAACTTTCAAATGCTTTTTTTATTTTAGGTTTAATTTACCTGTGTATTGCCCTTATAGTTCATATTCGTAATGTAGGTTTTTTAAAGCTATTGAGTTATCATAGGTATCGCAGAAAACAAAACAGCTTAATAAAACCAGAATTTGTTAAAGATGATTCTAAAGATAGTGAAGGCAAAATTATGAAATTTCATGAATTTTGTAGAGAAAAATATAAAAAACAATGGTCAAATGCTATATTTTATAAATTTTCAATACCTCTATTGTTTATATCTTTGGTATTAGCTCTTATTATAAAATGTAACTGACACAAAAAATATCTTTTAATAGTCCCAAAGGAATACTCTACTGTCAATTGAAAATCTCTTAATCTGATTAAAGTACATACTTTTTTAAGACAACTTCTAAAATCATTCTAAATATGCTCAGTATAATATTTCATGCAAATATATAGTACAAAAATATAGCTGATAGTTAATATATGTTTATTAAATTTAATAACTAGATTCTTGTAAATTTAACTTTAATACAAAGAATTATGCACTTGTTTTCGCACAGTCTGCTGTTCTTTTGTTTCTTAATATTTCTTTAAATTAAACCCTAAAATTTGTACTTCATCTTTTTTATCTAATCTCTTATCATAATTTTTTCTTAATTGGATTATATTAAGATGGTCAAAGCCACATTCTATATAAAACTTCATCGCACTTATATTTCTTGGTATAACGTCAACAAATATCGAAATTATACCTTTTTCAGTCATAATCTCGTCTAATTTAGCCATAGCATATTTTCCTATCCCCTTTCCTCTATATTTTTCTACTATATATAAATCTTCCAACCAAGCTACATTTTGTCCACCATATCTAACATAGAAAAACCCTACTACTTCTCCATTGTAAAAGATATTATAAACACTTCCTGTATTTATCCATTTTTTCAAAGTTTCTTTTCCGTCTTCAAGTGTATGCCAATACTGCTTTGGTGCATTATTTAATTTCCTATGATAATTCAATAATTCTGTAATCATTTCTGCTGTAATTGTAAATATATCCTCATTAAATTCTTTTATTGATATATTCATCTTAATCCCCCACTTTCATTGATGTATACAAATTTTCATAATTTAATTTTTAGCTTTGATATCTAGTTTAATCTCTAAAAAAATTAGATTCAAAAGCTCCAAGTTTGTAATTCTCACCATCAACATAAATCATATTGTAATTATATGTATATCCTCCGACCATTTCTTTTTTTAATTTTAAATTGTTTTTAGTATCATCTATAGTTATATGCATGTCAAAAAGCTTTTTCCCCTTCGTAAAGAAACCTTTCACTCCAAATACTGAAATATATATGTAATTTTCATTTTTCTCTATAAAATTTATAATGTACCTAAACTCATATTCTCCTTGATATAACCATCTGTCTTTAAAATATAAACAATTTCCTTTTGAATCAATCCAATAACCTTCCAAAGCTTTTTGTAATGATAAATTTCTTCTATTCATTTTCTTAGTTTTGATTTTTTTAGCTTCATCCTTATCAATTAACTCTGGATAATTCATATCTGAATAAATCTTCTCAATCTGCTCCCCTAAATTGCTTTCACTTTTATAGTAGCTACCATTATAAAATATTATATCTTTAATCACAGTAATTTTCTTATATTCTGCTTTTGCATTTGAATGAATAAATATATTGATTTTATAATATATCACGTTTTGTTTTTCTTTAATTTTTCTTAAATTTGATTCTTCGATTAAAGAAATCAAATTATCAATATCCTTTGGATTAGTAATCTTTTTATATTTTCCTCCAATCTGTATTTTAATAAAATCTATATCTTCTTTAAAAGTTAATTTAGTATAATTATCACATCCCACTAACATAACACTACATAGCCATATCATTAGAAAAATATATATGTTTTTTTTAATCACGCTCCACCCTTTCTTTATTTAACTTTTAGTTTTTTCATATAAATAAAAAAACATGGAACAGATACCATGACCTCATTACCCTAATTTACCTACTTAGTTAGATAGTATAATTGATTTATTCCATATATGTCTTGTATTTCTTGCTTATCCTCTATCAAAATGTAAACATATTTTCCTTAACTCTTATCCCCCTTATAATCTTTAACTATATATTACCATAAATCAAAAAATAGGTAAAAAATATTAAATTGATTTTATAAGTATTTTATCAAGAATTAAAAAAACAACACCAAGGGCAGTATAACCCCTGGTGTATAACCATTAGCTTCTTCTATTTTTATATCTTAATATTCTTCTTACTATCTCTTTTCTTGCTCTCTCTACCTCATCAAAGTTCATGTTTGGTACATAGTTTGTTTCTAGTAAGTCATGTGTTTCTTTGGCTTTTTTAATAACCTTTATTGCATTTTCTATTAAATCATTCATTATTTCTTTATCATATTCAAGCTCACTTTGATATTTTTCGATTAGCTTCATATCTAAGAATTTATTCAAATCTATAACTTTTTTATTCTTATCTTTAAACATTTCGCTAGTTGTTAATCCAACATTTATACCTTTGATAAATACTGTTTCTATTTTTTCTGGTATAAGTGGTGTATGATATACTTCAACATCTAATCCTCGTCTCTGTGCTTCTTTATATACTCTTTCTAATAATGTACTCTTACCTGTTCCAATATCACCTTTAATGTAATATATTCTTTCTGCATCTTGTAAAATAGTATCTGTAAATTCTACCCATCCTTTTGGAGTATATGCACTACCAAATAAATGTCTATCTTTTCCTGGTTCTTCACTTACTTTAATATCTCTAAATATTTCTTCGATCAATTTTTGAGTTTCTATATTTACTTTTCCAAAATCCATTGCTTCACTATTTTTATTAACTATGTCTTCATATATAGGTTTTGCTGCTTCTAAATATTTATATGCAGTTCTAAATAATCTACCTACTTCTCTATTAGTTTTTAATACATTTTCTTTATTTTTTTCCATTTTGTCTACATCCCAGTAGTCACCTAAATGTATTATCTCATCTACTGCTCCTGGGTTTTTAGGGTCAACTACATGTGGTGCTGTACCATCAATCATTGCTACATTTAGCTCAGGAATAACAATTCCATCAATCGAATTATTATCAGATGAACAATGATGATATTCAACATCATAACCTAATTCTAATAAATCTTGAGCTATTCTCTTCATCATAGAAGATTTACCTACTCCTGGACCACCTTTTATAACAAAAATTCGGTTTGCATCATCTTCTATTATATAGTTATAATACGAATAAAATCCTTTTGCAGTATTACCTCCTGGAAACACTTTTTTAATTTTACCCTTCATAATAATCCTCCTTTTCAATTGATATTCATTATCGCTTTTGTCTTATCTAATTTATAGTATATTGCAACACGATTTTTTTGTGCATGTCTCTTTTTTATAATCCATAGGAAATTATATACCTTATTAAATTACGAATAAAATCAAATATAATTTCTGTAATGGATTTCAACAAAATCTACCTAAATCTATTTAAATCGATGATTTTGTTCATATTCTATTTGCAATTTGGTAAATTTATCATGATTTAATTAAATAAATATTAGGAAAACTATAAATAAAAAAGAAAGGAGTTGTTGAAATGGCAAAAAGAAATAGACCTGCTCCAGAAGCACGACAAGCTTTAATGGAATTAAAACTAGAAATTGCAAACGAATTAGGTCTTGATAAAATACACGAAAGAGAAGACATAGACCCAATTACAAGGGAAGTTTTAAAAAACGGTGGTAAATATGCAGGATATGTAGGAGGATACATGGTTAGAAGAATGATAGAACAAGCAGAACGTGATTTAGCAAATAAACTTAAATGATACATAAGTAGGGCAATATGCCCTACTTTAATATTTCTACTGAAAATGAATCTATCCATATATCGCTTGCTTTTTCAGATGTGATATAAATCTTTATATAATCTCCTGCATCTGTATTTATATTTAAATTATATAAAGTCCAATTATCTTTAATAATATATATTTTTTTGCTAACTTTGCTGAGGATTTTATCTTTATTCATTAATTCCAAAGTTATAATTGCATCTTGTGTTTGATTTGAATTTATCCACATAGAAATATCTACATTCCTATTTTTTAAATAATCAAATTTCTCGTTATTCAAATCAACTAATCCTATTAAAAACTCTTCATTTTTACCCTTAGAATTGTCTACTTTAAGAGAATAACTACCTTGAAAAATTTTTTCTTCGGAAATACTCGCTATATTTGTTTCCCCTAATGAATTAATCATCTCCTCATCAAAGTAACTTAAAAGTTCTTCATCATCATAAGTATTATCACTTTCTTTATCTACAACATCATCTTGCTCAGATATACCATTTTCTTGTGTTTTATTTTTGCTTTCTAAGTCATCTATAGTAATTTCTTTATTCATTGGAACTTTTATTTCTTTATTTAATTTTATCATCTTGCCTATTGAAATAGCTACAAACGGCAATAACACAAATGCAATTATACTTAAAACAAGAGCACCTTTTTTAATCTTGAATTTCATTTTTCTCTTTTTTAAATTAGTTCTAACAGAGTGAATCTTTCTTCCTTCTTCTCTTTCTGGATTTATCAATCTGTATATTTTAGATGATTTCAAATCTTTTAATACTTCATCAAAAGTCGCATATCTTTCTTCCAAACACTTTACAATTATTTTTTGTATATCTGGTGGTATTTCTTTAGATATTTTATCATTATAAATTTCATTACCGTCAAAAATTATATGTAATAAATTGGCAATATCTTTTAAAATCTGACCATACGATACAGGTTTATCATCAGATAAAATTATTAGTCCTGTAAAAATCAACTTATTACTTTTATCTACTTTAATATTGTTACTTTTTGCAGCTGATGATATAACTTCTAATGGTAAATGTTTAATCTTATTTATTTTCTCTAAAATCAAAGTTGCATAATTGATTTGATTGCTAAGGGTAATTTTATTTTTTTGAATATGTTCATAAATATTCTCATAGACATCGTGCCTAGTAATTATATAAACACCTTTTTCAGTTTCTTCAACCTTTTCTACTAAATCAAATTCTTCTTTTAATATAATTAATTCTTCTTTTTTAAATAAACTCTTGTCAAATAAAATATTTACTAGATACTCATCACCAGAAATTTTACCTTTACATCTTATAATTTTCTGATGTTTATTCTCAATATATATGTCTATAGCGGTAAGATTTTCAAATATTTTACTCGACATATAATCTTCCTTTCGATTGACTATATGTCTATTTTACCATTTTTTATGCGAATTGTCACAGTTTTTAGACATCAAATATGAATATATTTAATCTTTTTCGTTTTTAACTTCATATTCGACATTTTCTATTATTTTATTCTCTTTATTTATATATTCATCTAAATCCTCAGCTAGCTTAGCTAGAATGTATAATATCAAAACTATATCATCAATAATCCCAAACCCTAATATCGGTTCTGGTAATAAATCAATTGGACTAATTAAATAGATAAGTCCTAATATAATCCATATCTTTTTTGAAAATGGAACGTTACTATCTAATAAATATTTTATAGCTGTAGATGCTCTTTTAATAAAAGACATAATGTCCCCCCATTTTTATTCAGATGAATAATTGTATATCTGACTCTAAAGCATCTTTGAGATATTCATATACTTCTATAATTTCTACTTCTGGTATTAATTCTTCTTTTTTAAAACCCATTACCTCTTGTGATAACTTACAACCATAGAATTTAACTCCTTTTTTTCTAGCACCATTTAAAAAATCAACAAGTAGTGGTTTATTACTTTCTTTCATCATCTTTTTTAACATTTTCTGTCCCATTCCACCCATATTCATTTTTGATAAACTCAAATTCTCAATTCCCTTTGGTATAAAAAAACTAAATATCTTTTGAAGAAAAGATTTCTTTTCAAATTCTAATTTGGTTGGGTCTCTTATAACTAATAAGCCCCAAAATGCAAAAAACATAGTTACATCTATACCTAAATCCTTGGCACCATTAGCAATAATTAAAGAAGCTAAAGCTTTATCATAATCACCACTAAATACTAGTAAATTTAATCTTTTTCCCATGAAAACACTCCCTTGGATAAATATATTATTTACAGTATTTTTATTATTCCCAAGAGAGTTTGTTTAATTCAACTATTTCTAAATAATAGTAAAGTCAACAAATGGTAACATCTGCTTTAGTTTCATTGCTATTTTATGATCTTTTAAATCTTCACCATCTGGCGAAGCACCCATAATAATATTAGTAATATTGTGATTTTTAGCAAAATCAGTCATAGCTTTCACTACGTCTTTTGATCTTAATACAGTTAAATCAGCACCTACTTTTTTTGAAACATTAAATAAATATTCTAAAGCCTCTCCATCACTTGAATTATTCAAGAACTTATCTTTTTCGTTAACCACATGTATTACAAATAATTTATCATTATCGCTTCTTACAGCCTTATATCCTTTCATAATTAATCTTTCACAAGTTTTTTGTTGTGTAACACAAACCATTATATTTTTTCCTGAACTCATAGGAAATCCCCTTTCAATAAGCAATTTATACTTAAATGTAAATATATTTTCAATACCCTACTACTATAATTATACCAATCCCAAAATTAAATTCAAAGAATGTAACAAAAAATGCAAAAAACAAAAAAAGCGACTTTCATGCCGCATACCTTCTCTAAATATTAATTAATGGCGGGGATATGTGGGAATCGAACCCACCCAGGACGCTCCTAACGCCCCGTACTGGTTTTGAAGACCAGAGGCGACACCAGCCGCCATCTATCCCCATTACTGCTGCAATATTAATTATAGTGATTTTTTAATATATTTTCAAGTACTTTTTTATTTTAACATATGAAAACCTACAAAAAATATTTTATTTTTAATAAAATGTTTTTCACTTTATGTCTATAAGAAAATTTTTATTTAATATTTCATTAATTTTAAACCTACTATTTTCTAAAATTAAAATAAACTCCTGCTCCTGAGTTTTCTTATTCATATCGTTGTTATAGAACAATTCTAAAACTACATAAACATTTACAAATTTATCATAATTATTTATTTTATACTCTTTCACTAAATATTCTGAAATATTACCATAGTAATTCTGAAAATAAGCCCCTATAGTATAATAATTCATATTTTTTTCTTCATTAATATGAAATAAATTAGCAACTTCAATATAGTTTTGGCTAATAATATTATTATAATATTCTATAACTGTACTAATCGGACTAACATATTTATTATTGATAATTAATGAACTAGGCTCTTTAGGTTTATCAATAGTAAAATATTTATAAAATACTTCTCTAGCTTCACCTTCTATAAGTATCTGTACTTTATCCACATTCTCAATCTGTGCAGCTGAATTAATAATAGAATATAATACTAAAGCTTCTTCTTTCTCACTTAAACCTTCTTTTATTAATTCCTTCGAAAAATTTAAGTATATAACTTCCCCAATAATGTCAGTTGAAATTAGTCTCGTTCCTGAAGGAATTAAATTAGTTAATTGTTCGTTACGTGGTCCCTTTAATAATTCTTCAATAACTATTTTTTCAATCGGATAGTTTCTTATATCAACTTCTCTAATTTCAGGAACTAAATAGTTTAAATCTTTATCTGGAAAATAGAGGGTTATATTATGAATATTTTTTTTAGGAAAGGGACTAATAGGCAAATAACTATTTGTTTCTTCATAAATTGTTTTATTTTTATTACAACCAGTAAAAAAGAAAATAAAACTCAAAGCTAATATTAAGATTTTACTTTTCATCTTAACACCCCAAATTAAGCTAAGTTTAAATCAATAGGTATCTTAATATAAAATGTACTTCCCTTTCCTAATTCACTTTCTACCTCTATAGTTCCCTGATGTAAACTTACTATTTGATGTGCAATTGATAGTCCTAAACCAGTACCTCCAGTACTTCTTGACCTAGCCTTGTCAACTCTATAAAATCTATCAAAAATTTGGGGCAAACTCTCTTTAGGTATACCTATTCCATTGTCTTTAACACGAATCACTACATAATCTCCTTCAGTATATAGTTTAACCTCTACTCTACCTCCCTCAGGAGTATATTTAATTGCATTATGAATAATATTTATTACAGCTTGCTGTATTTTATTAGTATCTACCTTTATCTGAATTTTTTCCTTTTCTATATAATCTAAACTAATTTTCTTATTGTCAGCTAAAGGCTTAAGTCTAGCAATTATTTTTTCTAAGAAAAAGTTAATATATGTTGTTTTAAAGTCAAGTGTTAATTTTTCTTTATCCAAATCCACTAAGATAAGCAAATCGTCAATTATACTATTTAGTCTATCTATTTCTGAATCTATATCCTGCAAAAATTCTCTATAAACTGAAGCATCTACTTCTTTTTGATGTAGTAAAGACTCAGAAAGTAATTTAATAGAAGATAATGGTGTTCTTAATTCATGTGAAACATTTGCTACAAAATCTTTTCTCTGTTTATCAACTTGACTTAGTTTAGTACTCATAACATTAAAAGCATTAGCTAACTGCTTAAATTCATCATTTGTTTTAATTTCTACTTTTAGTCCTAAATTCCCCTGTGCCATTTTAGTTATTGCTTTGGTCATTTCAGAAATCGGTTTTGTTATAAAATCTGCAAATATAAAGCTCATTACTGCTACTAAAATTATGCTTACTAAAGAAATTAATCTCAGTTTGTTATTTATTCTATTAACTACATTATATATATCATTTAATGATACTGATACAAATGTAGCTCCTATTATTTCATCATCAAATATAATTGGTACTGCTACATACATAACATGTCCATACTCTTTAAAACTGTAAACATTTGAATTACTTATACCCGCAAGTGCTTTCTGAATTTCGGAATGATATAATCTAGAGCCTTCAAACTCATTATTCGAATCACTTTTAACCATATTATCTTTATCTACTATTATTATTCTTGCTTTAATTTCTTTACTATAATTTTCTACAAGCGTTTTTAATAGATTATCTAATACTAAAATTTTATTATTCGTCAAATAAAACTTAATTCTATTGGACAAAATATTAGACTTGGTTAATATTTCCTGACGTTTTTCCTGTATATAGATGTTTAGAATATTCTGACTTATAAAAATACTAATTATCATTTGTGATATTAAGACCAATAATAAATAGGTGGACACAAGCTTCCACCTTATACTAACAAATCTTTTTCTTTTATGCTCTGTTCCTAAAATAGTAACCAACTCCCCATTTGGTTAGAATGTATTCAGGCTGACTGGAGTTTTTCTCTATTTTTTCTCTTAATCTCCTTATATGCACATCAACAGTTCTCAAATCGCCAAAATATTCATATCCCCAAATAACTTCTAATAGCTCCTCTCTACTAAAAACTTTACCTGGATTAGAAGCAAGCAATAAAAGTAAGTCAAATTCTTTTGCCGTTAAATTAATTTCTTTACCTCTTACTGTTACTTTTCTACCCAAAGTATTTATCGTAAAGTTATCGACTTTAATAACTTGGTCACTTATTTTCGTTTCTCTAGCTACTACCCTTCTAAGAATTGCCTTTATCCTTGCTTTTAACTCTAAAATATTGAAAGGTTTTGTAAGATAATCATCAGCCCCATATTCAAGCCCTAAAATTTTATTTATATCTTCACCTTTAGCTGTTAGCATAATAATAGGTACTTGTGATTTCTCTCTAATTTTTTGACATACCTCGAGCCCATCAATTCCTGGAAGCATTAGATCTAGTATGATTAAATCATAACTATTTTCTAAAGCTTTTTTTAAAGCCTCATTACCATCATAAGCAGTATCTATTTTATATCCATCTTGTTCCAAACTATACTTCAAACCTTTAACCATTAAGGGCTCATCGTCTACTATTAAAATATGATTGCCCATCTTATCACCTCAAATTATTTATTTAAAATCAATCTACATTGAAATGATTCTACAAAATTCATCAAAAATCCTTCTTTTATAATCCATAGGAAATTATATTTCTTATTAAACTATTTAAATATAATTTCCGTAATGGATATAGGCAAAATCTACCTTATATAATTTATTTAAATCGAAGATTTTGTTCTTTGTCTTTTTATCTATTTTACAGTAAAACTCTCTTATCTTCAATGCGTTTAGTAATCTTCTTTCTATCAAAATCTTCTAACAAAGCTATAGCAAACTTTCTACTAGTTCCTAGTAAATCTCTAAATTGAGACAATGTTATTGAACCATTATCTTCAATAAACTTTTTAAGTTTTTCTAGACATTCATCATATACTTTTTTATGAAATGCTAATTCATCAGTTACTTTAACAAGTATTCCTTGATCTATCATTGCATCATATACTTGTATAACTTCTTCTTTCTTATATTTTAATTGGGATATTACTTCATCTTTTCTAGGAGGCGCGTACTTTCCCTTTATGTATATACTCTCTAACTGATTTTTTATTTCATTTTGTAAATCATTAAATTCAGGAACAAAATCTTTTAATGCAACTTTATCAAATATAATTTTAATTATACCGTCTTCGCTCAATTTATTTATCACCAAATCACCTAGTTTAGGTTTAATATGCCCTAATAATTTACTTCTTAATTCCTCTTTTAGCATCCCTGATTTTAATGGGTTATTTCTATGATATGTATTTAATTCTTCAATAACATCTTTAGTAAGTTTAGAAAAATAATCCTTATGAATCACGTGTTTATCATTTAATAAGCTAAATCTAACTATTTTATTTTTTTCCAGTAATTCATTTACTAGCAACTCTATTTTATCCTGAGGAATAACAGTATTTTTTGCTACATCTGTTATACTAGGAAACTCTCTGCTATTTTCATTGATAAAGTTTTCTACTATATCAACAGGCTTTCCTTTCTCTTTTAATTCAAACTCCTTTATTATAGCTTCGTCAAACCTCTTTCTTTTTGGTGGATTTGAATCTAATATTTCTCCACCTCCAATTGTTTCCATAGGCGAGTAAAATCTAATAATAAATTTATCTCCTCTTTTAGCTACTGTTTCTTCTTCTAACCTTAATTGGGCATAACAACTTTCTCCTGGATATAATTCTTCTCTATCAAGTAATATTACTCTTGTTAATATTTCACTAGTACCTAGATATAGTCTCAATCTTGCACGATTTTTTATAATCCTATTAGAATCTTTTAAACAATGTAGTTTTACATCTAACATCATTGTAGATTTCATTGAACCTATAGGAGCTATCACATTTCCCCTATCAACTTCATCTTTTTTTATACCAGCCAAATTTATTGCTACTCTTTGGCCAGCATAAGCTTCACTAGTATTTTTACCGTGTACCTGTATAGATCTAATTCTACTTGTTTTATTTCCAGGGAAAATTTGGACTTCATCTCCCTCTTTAAATTTACCAGATATTAATGTACCAGTAACTACTGTTCCAAAACCTGATATTGTAAAAGCCCTATCAACTGGTAACCTTGGAGTTTCCGTAATATCTCTTTCTTCTACTTCTTCTGTAAGCTTATCTATAGTTTCTATAAGTTCACGAATTCCTATTCCTTTTGTTGAGGATACAGGTATAACTGGGCTGTTTTCCAAAAAAGTACCTTTAAGCTGCATTTTGATATCATCTATTACAAGACTTAACCAATCTTCGTCTACTAAATCAGCTTTGGTAACTGCTACTAAGCCCTTTTTAATATCTAACAAATTCAATATATCTAAATGTTCTTTGGTCTGAGGCATAACACCTTCATCTGCTGCTACAACCAATATTACAATATCCATACCAATTACGCCTGCTAGCATATTTTTAATAAATTTTTCATGCCCAGGAACATCTATAATTCCTGCTCTTCTTCCACTAGGCAAGTCAAAATATGTAAAACCTAGCTCAATAGATATTCCTCTTTCTTTTTCTTCTTTTAATCTATCGGTTTCTCTACCTGTCAATGCTTTAATAAGTGTTGTTTTCCCATGATCTATATGTCCTGCAGTACCTATAATAACATTTTTCATATAAACACCCCTTTATAAGTTATCTACTATAGCCTTTAATGCATTAGCAATTATATCAAATTCATCTTCATGTATTGTTCGTACATCTAAATAGAGCTTATCTTTGTATATTCTTGATATTATAGGGGTTTCATACATTCTAAGACTTTTTTCAAACTCAGAAGTACCTATTAAACATGAGCTTATTTCAATCGCTTTAGTCGGTAATTTTTCAAGAGGTAATGAACCTCCCCCAACTTGTGAAAACTGATCGACTATTTTAATTTCTAACTTATCATTAATATTTGTCTTTATTTTATCAAAAAGAATCTTAGCCTTTTCATTAAGCTCATCCTTAGACATGGTTATCATATTAAGTGTAGGAATTTTTTTAATAGCTTCATTTTCATCAAGATAGAAACTAAGAGTAGGTTCTAATGCCGCAAGTGTAAATTTATCCACTCTAAATGCTCTAGTTAGTGGATTCTTTTTCATTCTGTCAATATAAATCTTTTTACCTACTATAATTCCTGCTTGTGGCCCTCCTAAAAGTTTATCTCCACTAAAAGTTACAACATCTACACCCTTTTTAATCGAATCTTGAACTGTGGGTTCGTAACATAATCCATACTTTGATAAATCAACTAAAACGCCACTTCCTAAATCTTCAATTACCGGTATATCGTATTTTTTCCCTAATTCGACTAGTTCATCTAATTCTACACTAGAAGTAAATCCCTGAATTCTATAATTACTCGTATGAACCTTTAAAAGTGCAGCTGTTTCTTCATTTATAGCATTTTCATAGTCCCATAGGTGAGTTTTGTTAGTTGTGCCGACATCGACTAACCTAGCACCGCTTTGCTCCATTACATCTGGTACTCTAAAAGAACCACCTATTTCCACTAATTCTCCTCTAGAAACTATTACCTCTTTACCTTTTGCTAATGTACTTAAAACTAACATTACTGCAGCTGCATTATTATTTACAACTAATGCACTTTCAGCACCTGTAATTTTAGTAAGAATTTCTTCTATATGACTGTACCTAGAACCTCGTATTCCTTTGTCTAAATCAAACTCTAAATTCGAATAATTGCTAGCAACTTCAACAACGTTATTAAGAACACTTTTACTTATAAGTGATCTGCCAAGATTCGTATGAATAACTACTCCTGTTGCATTTACGACTCTTTTTAAATTTGGTTTAGCTTTATTAGTTGCTCTTTTCACTATATATAAAGATAATTTTTCTATTTCTTCTTTTAAAGTATTTACATTATATTTCCCATTTCTTATGCCTTTTCTAATGATATCTAATTCTTCTCTAATAGCTTCAACAACATATTCTCTTGGCATTTCATCCATCAAACTTTTTATTCTATTATCAGATAGTAATTCATCGACTTTTGGAAGCATTGAAAATAAGTTGATTTTGTTATTCATAATACACCATCCATTCCTAAGTATTAAACTTTATTCAACTATTATTGGATATTTATCTTTACTAATAACCTCTCCAATTATTGCATAATCTACTGGATTATTTTTAAGGTTTTCCATAAGCATTTCTGCTTTTGCTCTATCTACTGAAATCAAAAGTCCTCCAGATGTCTGCGGATCAAATAATATATCTTTTATTTCTTCTTTAATATTTTCATTTATATATGCTCTATCATTTACAAAACTTTTGTTTTTATATGCCCCTTCTGGAATCAATCCCATTTTTGCATATTCTTTTGCACTTTCTAAAATAGGAACTTTATTACTAAATATTTTTATTGTAACATCACTACCTAAAGCCATTTCTAATGCATGACCTATTAGCCCAAAACCTGTTACATCAGTACAGCTATTTACACCAACTTTCATCATAGCATCTTTCCCAATTTTATTTAGAGTAGTCATAACTTTTACTGCCTCATTATATGTTTTTTGGTCAACCATCTGTGCTTTGATAGCTGTATTTATTATACCTAAACCTATTGGTTTAGTTAATACTAATAAATCTCCTACTTTTGCATTACAATTTTTTATTACTTTATCTGGATGTATAAAACCTGTTACAGATAGACCGTATTTTGGCTCATTATCTTCTACAGTATGTCCCCCAACTAAAAGTGCATTTGCCTCTTTAACTTTATCATATCCTCCCTTTAAAATTTCAGCCATGATATCAGGAGGTAGACAATTTGGAAAACAAATTATATTCATAGCTAATTTTGGTTCTCCACCCATAGCATATACATCACTTAATGAATTTGTCGCTGCTATTTGTCCAAAAGTATATGGATCATCAACTACCGGTGTAAAAAAATCAACTGTTTGGATTATTGCTATGTCTTCATTGATTTTATATACAGCAGCATCATCAGATGTATCAATACCTACGATTAGGTTGTCATCATATGTCTTAGGTAATTGACACAGAACCTGTGCCAAGGTCTCAGGACCTATCTTAGCAGCTCAGCCAGAACTATTAGTTAACTCTGTAAGCCTTTTAAGCGTTTCTGCCATCTTTAACCTCCTAACTAATTAACTGTTATTAAATCTTTTATTGCTTCAAACTTCTTCTCTCCTATTCCAGAAACATTTTTTATCTCTTCTATACTATTGAATCTATTTTTAGTTCTATATTCAATAATTCTGCCTGCTAATACCTTACCTATCCCTGGTAATTCCATGAGTTCATTAAGACTTGCATTATTTATATTTATTTTATTGGTACTTACGTTCGTATTAAATATAACGTTTTCTTGAGAATTGTTAATAAAATTCTCTTCATTTTTTTAGGTATATATATTTTTTCTTCATCAACAAGTTTTTTAGCCAAATTTATTCTGTCTAAATCTGCTTCTTCTTTTAGTCCTCCTGCTGCATTAACAGCATCTATAACTCTATCACCTTCTTTCAAAATAACTAATCCTGGCTTATAAACCTCACCACTTATATGAACCATTATAATTCTATCTGTATCCTCTTCAATATTTTTTTGTGAAGTATTAACATTTTCTTCATCTTCTATATCATTAATATCTTGTCCTACTTCATCTATCTTTATATCATTGCTTCTTATTAATTTTATTGAAATAACTGAAATAATACATATAACTAGTATTAGTATAACTATTTTCAAGAACGAAATCAAACGAAAATATAAACATAAATAAGTTAGATTAGCAATTTAGCTGCATTTTATCTTTTTTATAATAACATAAATAAACCTAAAATAACATTTTATTTTTGACGTATTTTTGACGTCTGCAAAATGTCTGCAAAATAACTTTTAAAAAAACAGGTGGCAGCTTGCCACCTATATTTAAACTCTTTCAATGCATTTGATGATTGTTTTTGCATTGTTTTCTACTAACTATATTAGTAATACAACACTATTTTTACAAAACAAAAAACAATAAGTAGCTAATTACTACTTATTGCCAGATAAAAATATCGCTAACCTACCATTTATTTATATTCAATATATTGTTATAATAAAATATATAAAAAGGTAAAAGATTAAAATAAATGCATAAATATTATTTATATAGGAGAGAATACATATGTTATTACAAGAAACTGCTGATAATTTAATAAAAATGGAAAAATATATAATGGATAGCCAAATTATTTTCCCTAAAGCAGCAGATTTTGTTAAATTAGATGTTGTTTCGTCTGATGGCAAAGAGAAATTTTTATTAGACATAAATAGAAAGGGTACATTAAAACTTACAAGATGTACTTACCAAAAAAGATACATGACAAATATACATCTTGTTAGATTAGATATTGACACAAAGCCACATAGAAATCCAGATGGAACAGTAATATCTCCTTCTCATATTCATATATATAAAGAAGGCTGGGGAATTAAATGGGCATATCCTTTAGACGAATTTAAAGAGATAACATTTACTAATTTATCTAATCTAACACAGACTTTTTTAGAATTTTGTAAATTTTGCAATATAACTAAAATTCCATCTATTCAGGAAGTGATTTAAATGATAGATTCAAAAAATTTTATAGACTCTTATCTTTCTTGGTTGAAAGAAAATATAACTATTAAAAATTTAAAAGATGATGTTAAAGATGATGTTTTAGAACTTACTACTCCTTTTGTCGATAGACACAACGATTATATGCAAATATATATAATTAAAACTGATAATGGTTATGTTCTGTCTGATGATGGGTATACAATTAGCGATTTAATGCTTTCTGGTTTTGAATTCAATACGTCGAAAAGAGAAAAGATATTAAATACAATACTAAACGGTTTTGGTGTTAATTTAGATGAAAATAATGCATTAACTATCAAATGTAATGTTTCTGATTATCCGTTAAAAAAACACAATCTATTGCAAGCTATGCTTGCCGTAAACGATTTATTTGTTTTATCTAAAAATAGTGTAATATCTATTTTTATCGAAGACGTCGAAGCTTTCTTAATAGATAATGATATAAGATATATTCCTAATGTACATTTTGTAGGCAAAAGCGGATTTAGTTACAATTTTGATTTTGCAATTCCAAGATCAAGACACATGCCTGAACGAATAATAAAAATTGCTAATAATATAGATACTAATTTAGCTAAGTCTATTATGTTTTCATGGAATGATACAAAAGCAACAAGAGCATCTGATGCAAAATTGTATACTTTTATAAATGATATAGATAAAAAAGTTTCAAATTCAATATTAAATGCATTTAAAGAATATGGTATTATACCTGTAAAATGGTCAAGAAGAAATGAATATATAAATGAATTGGCTGCTTGAAAACTGTTCACTTAAGGTTTGATAAAGTGAACAGTTTTTATGTACCGTTATGTTATCAGTAACAAAAAATTAAAAAAAACAGGTGGCAGCTTGCCACCTATTTTAATTCGTCTAACACATTTAAAGCATCTAATATAATTGAAAAAAATAATTTTCTGTTACTTTAACGAATATACTATATATCATAGTTATAGTAACTACTATATACTATATATTGTTTATGCTTATCTTTTGCTAAAAAACTGTTATAGATTTTAATGCATTTCGCAATATTTTTTATTGTTTTTTTTCGTTTTTGAGTTATAATTAAATTAAGGAGGGGGCTACCATGAAACTTGTTTTACGTTTATTAGATTTTGTTAGTAAATTAGGTAGCTACATTTTAATATTTTCATTGCTATTTTTGATTCAAAAATATACACTTGGCTATTTATTTAATTTAAGAGAAATAGTCTTATTTAACATAGTTTATCTCTATGAGATTTTATTTTCAGTAACGTCAATTTTATTCATTAAGAAATTTGTTAAAGTAAGTTCCCCATACGAAAAATATTTAAGCAAGTGCTAAGCACTTGCTTTTATTATCATTCGTTTTTATCTTGTTCGTTCTTATCTATATTTTCTATATTTTCAATTGCATCTAATGATACTTCATTTATTTCTGGTAGTTTAATCTTAAGTTTATTTATTGAATTGATTAATTCATTGCGTTGTTTCATTTTTTCTATTTCATGTTTATTTTTAATTTCAAAATACTTTAATATTTTATTGGACAATCCTTCTGTTTCGTGATTTATTTTAAGACCTAATAAGTCTATATTCCACTTGCCACCAATTATTGAATTTATTAAATAAGCCATAACTAAAATAGTTATTATCGGCCCAGAAAATTCTATCGGTCCAGGAGATTGAACATTTATTTTTAAATCAATATCTTCTTTGTTTAAATTGCTATTTGTTATATTATTAAAATCACTAACAATAGAAATTACTCTATTAATAAAATTTATTATATCTATAGCTGGAATTTCTTTTTTCTCATTAACTTCATAAATAACATGCGCTTTATCACCTTTTATAAATATAGAATGCAAACTTCTATCAATAAAATGAGCATATTTATTTGCATCACTAATTGTATTATGAGAATGCAGAACTCTATATAAATAGGGATCTAATTTATCACTATTAATCGTTTTTAGCCACTTTACTTTCCTTCTTTTTACATATGGGCATGGTTCTTCTTCTATTCCTTCATCATTTAAATACTCTTCTATATCTGATTCATCCATTGTTTCTAACAATTCATCATTAATTATTTCCTCCATATAAATAGAGTCATCTAAAATTTCTCCAAATGCAATATACTTCGAATCTTTATTCGGAACTAATACTATATCCCCCTTTTTTATCTCTTTTACAAATCTTATTATTTGATTTGCAACATAACCTGGTCTTTTTTCTTCTGGGTAACATTTTATTACCTCTCTTTTTAATTCATCTCCACCCTGTTTAATTAATTCTAAATCACATATTTTATTCCAACCAATAGCTATAAAATTTTCAAAATAAAATTCATCAAAATACTTACCGCTTTTAGTTCTAATCAACCAATATTTTCTGTTTTCGTTAATAACCTTTATTGCCATTAAATTTAATAAATCCTTTATCTCATTCAACCACTACCCCTCCTCAATTTATTATTTTCAAATCATACAATATATATTGTATTTATATCTTAATACATACACAATAAATTTTATCAAATTTTTCAAAAAAACAAAAAAAGACTAGGGCATCACACCCTAGCCTTAATTCTTAATCACATAATCTTCTAGCTTATCAACAACTATATTAGTCATGAGCTCTATATCCTTACGTCTAAACCCTTTAATATTTTCCTGTTCCAGTTTTCTCATAGTTATATTAGTAATGGCTAGAACTAATTGTT